>QMQO01000013.1 GCA_003650545.1 Candidatus Woesearchaeota archaeon
GAGTCCCCTCGCCCTGGGGCTGGGCGATACAAACTTTCAATATTCTTTTGAAATGCAGAAATAGATTGGGAGAAGGTTCGCAAGTACTTGCTAAAACCTTTCAATATTCTTTTGAAATGCAGAATGTGAGGCTGTAGCAGTGTCCACGCTGGTTTATGCTTTCAATATTCTTTTGAAATGCAGGTAGTCAAAGCGCAGACAGCTGAGGAAGAAAAGAAGAATCCTTTCAATATTCTTTTGAAATGCAGCTCGCAGCCTGGCTTGTCTACGATTCAGGTCTCTCAAAGACGACTTTCAATATTCTTTTGAAATGCAGTTTTTCAAGTATTTTCTCTGGGTATCCTCCATGAGGGGCACTTTCAATATTCTTTTGAAATGCAGTCGCCGGCAACCCACTTGAAGACGCTAAGAAACAGGATCCCCGGTTGCTTAAACTTTCAATATTCTTTTGAAATGCAGCTCATAGCGCTCGCACTAGTTCTTATTGCATTTTTCGGCTTTCAATATTCTTTTGAAATGCAGTGACATACGACCAGTACCTCAGCGCTACTTTTATTGTCCCACCCTTTCAATATTCTTTTGAAATGCAGAAACCATATGCCAGTTACATTAGAGGATCTTGCCAAAAACTTTCAATATTCTTTTGAAATGCAGTAGTTCTACGTATAGATGGAGAGACGCATATTTTGGTCTTTCAATATTCTTTTGAAATGCAGCTTTAAGTACGATATTATACCAGACCAGGATAATAGACTTTCAATATTCTTTTGAAATGCAGTGAATACAAGAGATGCTCCATCCTGACGGGGTAGTTTCTGACTTTCAATATTCTTTTGAAATGCAGCCTAAATATGTGCTCTTTCCCCTCACTAAGATACCTGTTTTCACTTTCAATATTCTTTTGAAATGCAGAAGATACTATCGTGAAGACATCAAGGCTGTGAAGATTAACTTTCAATATTCTTTTGAAATGCAGGAAGAGAAGCTGGTTTGCGACAAGCTGGCGGAACGATAAAACCTTTCAATATTCTTTTGAAATGCAGAACTCGCGAAGATAAGCGCGAAAATACTCGCGGAGGCGACTTTCAATATTCTTTTGAAATGCAGGCATGATAAAAGGGGCAACCCAGTATACAAGTTAACTCCTGACTTTCAATATTCTTTTGAAATGCAGAGCCGGCTTAGTGCTGACCGTAATAAACGTGTTGAGGACTTTCAATATTCTTTTGAAATGCAGTTTCTGAAAGTATTCCTAGCAGTTTGCGGACTAGTTTTAACTTTCAATATTCTTTTGAAATGCAGTCTATGGTTTCATTTGATATCTTCACAATTTCTTTGAGCTTTCAATATTCTTTTGAAATGCAGGGTGAGAAGTGATGTTGAGGGCTAGTAAGTTGATTAACTTTCAATATTCTTTTGAAATGCAGAATGGATGTCAGCTCCATAATCGTCGGATTCTTCTCTACTTTCAATATTCTTTTGAAATGCAGTATCGCCGAACGTAAACAACCGCTTAAGGTAGTGATTGACTTTCAATATTCTTTTGAAATGCAGTCGCAGCAGTCACAATCTTCCTGGTTAAGTCTTACAGGACTTTCAATATTCTTTTGAAATGCAGGGCTTATAGACGATGATGCAACCCCCTTTGATGGATCCCTTTCAATATTCTTTTGAAATGCAGTTTTTCTCATTTTTGGTCTATCCAAATTCCCAAAAAAACTTTCAATATTCTTTTGAAATGCAGATTATTGAGCCGACTAAGAGGACCCCTTTCACCCCCCTCTTTCAATATTCTTTTGAAATGCAGATTATCTAGCTTAAGGGATGCACTACGTGGTGCTGACAACCTTTCAATATTCTTTTGAAATGCAGATAACTTTATCAATATTCTTGCTATAGCCCTAGGGCTATTCTTTCAATATTCTTTTGAAATGCAGTTCAACTACGTGGTTCCAGAAGAATGGAAGAATAACGCCGTACATGCTTTCAATATTCTTTTGAAATGCAGGGTCCCATGAGTCGATTTTAATGTTGTTGACGTAGACCCTTTCAATATTCTTTTGAAATGCAGATTCTCGCCCTCCGTCGAAGAGATGTTTCTGCAATGGAGTACCTTTCAATATTCTTTTGAAATGCAGCAATATACTTCATTGTATCAATCTAAGACAGGTGAAAACGACTTTCAATATTCTTTTGAAATGCAGTTTTTCACCTAGAAGCGTTATGATGGCAGGGTACGACTTTCAATATTCTTTTGAAATGCAGACTGAGATCGCTGAGATAATCAACCATGAGACCGCAACGCTTTCAATATTCTTTTGAAATGCAGTGTCAATCTGTTTCCCCACGTCCTTGTGCTCGTAGTAGCGTCTTTCAATATTCTTTTGAAATGCAGCTTGGAGTAGACTTGAAACCTAAGTCAACAATCCTTCTGTACTTTCAATATTCTTTTGAAATGCAGGTGAGCTCGTGTAAAATCTCGAATAATGAACCCCAGTCGACTTTCAATATTCTTTTGAAATGCAGACCCGCACTTTTAAGTCTTCACGCAACCTAGTCAACTCCATCCTTTCAATATTCTTTTGAAATGCAGCTGGTGGTAGTAGTGCTTGTGATTGTCTTAGTGGTTGCATCTACTTTCAATATTCTTTTGAAATGCAGCAAGATAATCCCACCCTACACAAAGGTGAGACCATGATCACTTTCAATATTCTTTTGAAATGCAGGGTCACAGGGTCAAGCGAGGCGTGAACTACCTCCATGAGGTCTTTCAATATTCTTTTGAAATGCAGGACTCTGCTAGAATGAAGTAGTCTCCCTTCTTTAACAAGCTTTCAATATTCTTTTGAAATGCAGGCTGAAGAAAGTTTCTGCACCAGAACCAGCCCTGTCCCCCACTTTCAATATTCTTTTGAAATGCAGCTATACGTCGCCGTCCCAGACCACGCAAGAAACCCCGAAAATCTTTCAATATTCTTTTGAAATGCAGGCAATGTAATTACATTGGTTAACCGTGCAGTACACGTTGAGCTTTCAATATTCTTTTGAAATGCAGCTAGGTTGTTGGGGTTGGGTTTTTCTTATAGTGATAGGAATCTTTCAATATTCTTTTGAAATGCAGGGGACGGAGGTGGTATCCTGTGCGTTTCGTGAAGAGAAACTTTCAATATTCTTTTGAAATGCAGAGTATCGCTTCAAGGTTCAGTAACCACGGTACTTGGTACTTTCAATATTCTTTTGAAATGCAGCTTCTTAATGAGAAGCAAGGGACGTAGAAGGCGGTAGGCGACTTTCAATATTCTTTTGAAATGCAGAAAGCTTCTTGCGTTAGGCGGGAGGATAAAGGAGGAGAAGCTTTCAATATTCTTTTGAAATGCAGTACAAGTATGAGGGAGGAGTGTGGAAGCGGGTAAAGACCTTGTCGCTTTCAATATTCTTTTGAAATGCAGGAAATCCCCCACCCACCAATGGTGGGGGCAATCATTGAATACCCTTTCAATATTCTTTTGAAATGCAGGCATATTTGAGAGACAACGATAGACAGAGAATATACATAGACTTTCAATATTCTTTTGAAATGCAGATCCAGATAAAGCTATAATATACATTTATTACGGTAAATCTTTCAATATTCTTTTGAAATGCAGTATCGCTAGAAGATGAAGCTTTAAGTTCCGTGAGTTTTTGACTTTCAATATTCTTTTGAAATGCAGTCTTATGCGGAGACGTTGCACAACTGGCGGTCGGTAGGACTTTCAATATTCTTTTGAAATGCAGCAGAGTTCCTGGAAAAATGGAACGAGGAGGTTGAGAAACTGACTTTCAATATTCTTTTGAAATGCAGACTGAAACTTACTTTTTCTTTTACCTTCTCGCTGAAAACTTTCAATATTCTTTTGAAATGCAGGCGGGCTCCTTTCTGGTTTTTAGCATGTAATATATACTGTCTTTCAATATTCTTTTGAAATGCAGAGCAACAGTCTCTGGCGAAAGATCGAAGTACTCTGCCCTTTCAATATTCTTTTGAAATGCAGACATTGTATAACACAGAGAGGGCTAGGTGAAAGTAACACTTTCAATATTCTTTTGAAATGCAGAAGTTCGACTTCTGGAAAATGAATATTTCTTAACATGTAACTTTCAATATTCTTTTGAAATGCAGTAAGCACTCTCAATGAGGAACACTTCATTCTGCTATTGATTTACTTTCAATATTCTTTTGAAATGCAGGTGGAGAACATGCAAAAAACATTAATAATATGTACAATTATCACTTTCAATATTCTTTTGAAATGCAGATCGTTAATGAAGTCACATTTGTTTTAACTGTAAAGCGTATCTTTCAATATTCTTTTGAAATGCAGAATCAAAAAGCAAGAAATCTAGATCGAGAAAGAGGATAGACCTTTCAATATTCTTTTGAAATGCAGAGTGCTCATGAAAAAATCAGAGTGCTAATTGGTAACGGTACCTTTCAATATTCTTTTGAAATGCAGACTAGATAAAATTAAATGCTATTTTTACATAATATGCTGAACTTTCAATATTCTTTTGAAATGCAGGTATACAGAAGCATATAGAGGAGTTACGTAAATTAGATCTTTCAATATTCTTTTGAAATGCAGTTTCGTAAACAAAATTACAATCCTCTACATCATACCCTACTTTCAATATTCTTTTGAAATGCAGAGGGACTATACTACGGTGTATTATTTGAGACTGGTTTTACTTTCAATATTCTTTTGAAATGCAGGACGTAACTGTATTTCCACAGAGTAGAGAAGAAGATATTACCTTTCAATATTCTTTTGAAATGCAGGTATGGTAGATGTAAAGGTAATGGAGGATGGCGATAGGATTCTAGCTTTCAATATTCTTTTGAAATGCAGTCGGGCGTTAGTGGTGTATATTGTTCAGACATTCTGGAACTTTCAATATTCTTTTGAAATGCAGATTACATCAAATAAAAGATTCATTAGAAAGTACTTTCCATCTTTCAATATTCTTTTGAAATGCAGCAGTTGTCCATACTGTGGAAATACGAATCTAACACATCTCTTTCAATATTCTTTTGAAATGCAGTATGCGTGGAGATCTGACCCGGGAGATGCAGGGGTTGTTTATCTTTCAATATTCTTTTGAAATGCAGGCTGGCGTCGAAGTCAACCGTATTGACAAACGTCAGCATACCTTTCAATATTCTTTTGAAATGCAGCTTGTTTTGTGTGCTGATTTAGACTTAAAGATTGAGGTTACTTTCAATATTCTTTTGAAATGCAGGAAAAGCTAGTGCAGTCAAGAGCCAGGGAACATACTTCGCTTTCAATATTCTTTTGAAATGCAGGTAACGACATTTACAGAAATGCCTTAAAAATCCTTCACAACTTTCAATATTCTTTTGAAATGCAGTTAAATATAAAAGTGTTTTCTGCGAAAAGTTTTTTTCAACTTTCAATATTCTTTTGAAATGCAGTCCTTGCAGTCGAAAGAGGCAAGTTCAAAAGCCAAATCAGCTTTCAATATTCTTTTGAAATGCAGTGAACCAGGAACATTTTTAATTTGCTTAGATCCTGCCTTTCAATATTCTTTTGAAATGCAGGAAGGTATGGTTAACTGGACATTTTGGATAATTGTTTGTGCTTTCAATATTCTTTTGAAATGCAGTCTTCGCTTGTAGCCTCCATCTCGGATGTGGAGGCTACCTTTCAATATTCTTTTGAAATGCAGAAATGCGGGGTGAGGCTCGCATTATAGTAGGTGATGTATGAGCCTTTCAATATTCTTTTGAAATGCAGTTCGAATTTATTTTTCTAGCCATAATGGTCGCCTAGCTTTCAATATTCTTTTGAAATGCAGGTTACTCTTCTACTTCCTGATGCGCGGAAAAGGAAAACGTCTTTCAATATTCTTTTGAAATGCAGTGCCCGTTCTGTGGGAGAGTCGGCGAATTTAAGGTTACTTTCAATATTCTTTTGAAATGCAGGGTGTTGCTGGCGGTAAGGTTCGTATAGTGCATGTGAGCTTTCAATATTCTTTTGAAATGCAGTTTCATAAAGAGTATAGTAATGCATTGTTTCTCTTTCAATATTCTTTTGAAATGCAGGTTGACAGGTGTGGCGCTAGCGTTTTTCGTTAAAAGACGCTTTCAATATTCTTTTGAAATGCAGGAAGGGAATTGAGCTGGCAGTTGGCGCTTTCGTTTTTCATCTTTCAATATTCTTTTGAAATGCAGTATTCCGTTTCCGCCGGGTAACTTGCTTATAGCGTAATTCTCTTTCAATATTCTTTTGAAATGCAGACTCTTAGACTGGGATGAGTATAACAAGATGGTTGAAACTTTCAATATTCTTTTGAAATGCAGGAGCTTCACAATATACGAAACAGTTAGACCGGGCTATAACTTTCAATATTCTTTTGAAATGCAGGGCAAAAAGATCCGAATACAGGAATGGCAGCCGAGACGCCTTTCAATATTCTTTTGAAATGCAGAAATATACCGCACTCTGTGAAGGTGTAGCCGTTGGCTTCTTCCTTTCAATATTCTTTTGAAATGCAGAAGTTCTTTATTTCACGGAGGTTTGTGAGCGCTGAAGAAACTTTCAATATTCTTTTGAAATGCAGTAAAAAGTGTGAGCTTGAAGAGCCAGATCGAAAATCTAGCAAAACTTTCAATATTCTTTTGAAATGCAGATAGATTGTGATTCTACAGTTATCTATGATAAACTGGATCTTTCAATATTCTTTTGAAATGCAGTGCAGGTATCTTTCAAGCAACGTGGTGTATGAGGTGCCTTTCAATATTCTTTTGAAATGCAGATGCTCATCTTAAACTTTTGCTTGAAGACATAGAGAAGTACTTTCAATATTCTTTTGAAATGCAGAGTGGATAGACTTCATGTCTTTCTTCTTCGCAATGCTCGAACGCTTTCAATATTCTTTTGAAATGCAGACGCGTCCAATACGGCAGGCACCTGCCAGTAGAAATGATAACTTTCAATATTCTTTTGAAATGCAGATATATTCTTCCACCACCATACGCTCACCGTACTTTCTAAGCCTTTCAATATTCTTTTGAAATGCAGGCGTGTTCGACGAAACTATAACATTCGAGGCAAAAGATCTTTCAATATTCTTTTGAAATGCAGTTTGGCCTCAACGGTTTAGAGGCTATCGTGAGAAATAACGCTTTCAATATTCTTTTGAAATGCAGGATTTACAGCGAGTGATGGAAAAACACTATTGTCTTATCTTTCAATATTCTTTTGAAATGCAGTCAGCGCTCTGATTCTAGCGGTAAAAATCTGCTTGAGAGACTTTCAATATTCTTTTGAAATGCAGGTGACAAATAGAAGTGGCGGAGCGGTATCTATATATAAACTTTCAATATTCTTTTGAAATGCAGAATGTCAATCCATCCTCAACAGGGACAATCTACGAATATACCTTTCAATATTCTTTTGAAATGCAGATCAGGGAGATGGCTAAGTTCACTCCTAAACGTAAAGTCTAAGACCTTTCAATATTCTTTTGAAATGCAGTCAGTAATTGTTGGTTTCTATTTCGGGACACAAGTTTTATTACTTTCAATATTCTTTTGAAATGCAGCTCTAGGCTACAGTATCATTAATCAAAACGTTCAAAAAGCATCTTTCAATATTCTTTTGAAATGCAGTACGTCTAAGTGGCTCACCCTTGTTTGAGGAATGGAGTGACCTTTCAATATTCTTTTGAAATGCAGACGGTAAGTTCGGGCAGCAGAATGAGAAGTGGCAGAAATTCTTTCAATATTCTTTTGAAATGCAGAGCAACAGTAAGGGAAAACGACATCGACAAACTCGTCGACACTTTCAATATTCTTTTGAAATGCAGAACGCGAGACAAGTTAAGTGTATCGCGACCATTGTTTCACTTTCAATATTCTTTTGAAATGCAGGTTCATGATAGTTAACTTAAGCGATTCGCATGGCTATTTTCTTTCAATATTCTTTTGAAATGCAGAAAGAGGAGATAAACGAACTGATAGGATGGTACACTTTCAATATTCTTTTGAAATGCAGAGGGCGGGGAAATAGAGTTGGGTGTGACGGCGACAATAAACTTTCAATATTCTTTTGAAATGCAGAGATGGGTTACAACGGGAGAATATACTTGTACTGGGTTCTCCCTTTCAATATTCTTTTGAAATGCAGCCTTTCTCTTCTCAGTGTGAGCCATCTTTTCTTAATCACCTTTCAATATTCTTTTGAAATGCAGAATAATATTCATAGTTGCAGCTGCCATGAAAAACTGGAGCCTTTCAATATTCTTTTGAAATGCAGGTGAACGGCTTCTCGTTGCTGGCTACATCGTCCCTATGCTTTCAATATTCTTTTGAAATGCAGGTAATATCAACACATGAGGATAATCAAGTGTGATACTTGCTTTCAATATTCTTTTGAAATGCAGAAATAGGAAATAAAGAAAAAATACATTTCGGGAGATGATCTTTCAATATTCTTTTGAAATGCAGAATGCGGGAGGTTGCGAAGCACTGGTACCTGTTCAAACAACTTTCAATATTCTTTTGAAATGCAGAACCCATTCCTCCGGCCCCTTGAAGCCCTCCACAGCTTTCAATATTCTTTTGAAATGCAGCTCGAGCTTTTTGACGAATATTATGTAGAGAAGCTTGCTTTCAATATTCTTTTGAAATGCAGAATACTTGAGCCGTAGCGGACACGTTCTCAACCATGAACCTTTCAATATTCTTTTGAAATGCAGGAAAGTTTCTGGAAAAAGTTTTAGGAAAACGTGGTGTCCTTTCAATATTCTTTTGAAATGCAGACTCGAAGAGCCTTAGGTCCCAATGTTTTTCGCTTAAACATCTTTCAATATTCTTTTGAAATGCAGGGACAGCATGGAGGAAGCCTTAATCCGCCTAGTGCGGAAGGCTTTCAATATTCTTTTGAAATGCAGAAAGACCACCTCAATCCTGTATGGGACAGAAGTCTTCCTCCTTTCAATATTCTTTTGAAATGCAGTTATGGTTTTCTTCACGGTGGTGTATGTGAATAGAAGGCTTTCAATATTCTTTTGAAATGCAGCCCGTGAAAGGACCTCAGGCGGCCTGCCCCTCCCCCGCTTTCAATATTCTTTTGAAATGCAGTGCTTAAAATTATCTCCAAGGAGGGGGAGGAGAAGTGAGCCTTTCAATATTCTTTTGAAATGCAGTGCTAAATCTAAACCAAACCTCAGTAGAAACTATGCAATCTTTCAATATTCTTTTGAAATGCAGTCAGCTACAGGCGTAAATACTTCCACAGGCATTTCAGTCTTTCAATATTCTTTTGAAATGCAGAACTTTAGTAGCAATAAACATAGCACACTATCTGTCGAAACATCTTTCAATATTCTTTTGAAATGCAGATGATCTGCTCGAGACAGTTCTTAAGACAGATATATGGAAACTTTCAATATTCTTTTGAAATGCAGATTTGAGGGCAAGATGATAGAGTCGGTTGTTGTTGGTGGAAACTTTCAATATTCTTTTGAAATGCAGTGTAGGTTACGAATATCAACTCTATGAGCCTTTGAAACTTTCAATATTCTTTTGAAATGCAGGCTATCTTTGCAAAGATCTTCTGCAAGTAGTCAACTATAAAGCTTTCAATATTCTTTTGAAATGCAGAAAATTTTGTGGTTCCTTCAGCCTCACCCACCTATGATCTTTCAATATTCTTTTGAAATGCAGAAAAAAGGATGGGGATGGTACAACCCCTACATCCCCTGGAGACTTTCAATATTCTTTTGAAATGCAGACAGGTAGAGAAGGCAATAAGAAGATTAAAGAACATCTTTCAATATTCTTTTGAAATGCAGGTCTTATCGTCAATTTGCCTTCCTTGAGTTGCTCCAATACCTTTCAATATTCTTTTGAAATGCAGCGATATATTAATACTGTTCCAGCCGCCAGTTACAAAGTTGACTTTCAATATTCTTTTGAAATGCAGAGTTCTCTGAAGCTGTCGTGTACCCAACTCTTTTTTTCTTTCAATATTCTTTTGAAATGCAGAAAAGACAGGAAGGTGTGACTACACTACCGAGATATAACTTTCAATATTCTTTTGAAATGCAGGCCGGTGACTCCTCTGAACATCCTAGAGCCATATCTTATACTTTCAATATTCTTTTGAAATGCAGCCCCCACAACTCGCTACAAACTTCGTGGAGGTAGAAATAAATAGCTTTCAATATTCTTTTGAAATGCAGTTATTTACCTTACAGGCTCTTTTCAGCCAGTACCATGCTATCTTTCAATATTCTTTTGAAATGCAGGCCGTCTTTAAGCCCCCAAACGCCCAAAAACAGCGAAGCTTTCAATATTCTTTTGAAATGCAGCTAAGGAAGTGTTTGTGTATTGGCATGAACTACCTTTAGCTTTCAATATTCTTTTGAAATGCAGATGGATAGATGATATGCTGTTTCATAAAAAAATCGAGGCTTTCAATATTCTTTTGAAATGCAGATAGACTGGAAGGTAAGGAGGATGGTTAGTAGGTATACTTTCAATATTCTTTTGAAATGCAGGGCGGAGGAGGTGAAAACAAAACATGACCATACCCGAAAGCCCTTTCAATATTCTTTTGAAATGCAGTTCTTTGAGGTTCAATGTAATCATTGTGGACTCATAGTGAACTTTCAATATTCTTTTGAAATGCAGAATACCACAACCTGTACATGTTTGTACCAGCCTGTGGAATAGCCTTTCAATATTCTTTTGAAATGCAGATAGTGCACTCGTCATTTCACCGCAACACTGTTTACAACACTTTCAATATTCTTTTGAAATGCAGAGCGTTTAATCATGCCTCCAGGCTATAACATACTAGTTCTTTCAATATTCTTTTGAAATGCAGCGTCTACTACAGGTTTAGCTATATATGTTTCAAACCACTTACTTTCAATATTCTTTTGAAATGCAGAACTCGAGGAAATTGCGCGGGAACTCGCGAAAATCCTTTCAATATTCTTTTGAAATGCAGGCGAAATTCGATGCATTGCAGTGGATTCTGTTTTGCTTCTTTCAATATTCTTTTGAAATGCAGTCCGATCAACTCGTCAAACATAACTTTCTTCGCATTATACACTTTCAATATTCTTTTGAAATGCAGTAAATATGGTCTTGTGACAGAGAAAACGATGATGGGACATCTTTCAATATTCTTTTGAAATGCAGCAAGTATCGGCGCCGTGTACCACAATGCACGCACATTATCTTTCAATATTCTTTTGAAATGCAGCAGGGTTCCATAAAATAAACCCCCAATAAAATATTTTTTTTAGCTTTCAATATTCTTTTGAAATGCAGTAGCGGACCAGCTGAAGTCCGTTTACCCGAATGTTGATGCTTTCAATATTCTTTTGAAATGCAGACCGTTTAAGTAAATATAACCATCTGTCCCGTCTTTCACACCTTTCAATATTCTTTTGAAATGCAGTATCTCAGGCACCATCCTGTATTTAACTGGGTTGTCGTCTTTCAATATTCTTTTGAAATGCAGGTTCGACCTAATCTTCTATATTCCACGGATCTCGGGTGACTTTCAATATTCTTTTGAAATGCAGTGTCACGGACCCGTCGGGTGCGACAGCAGTGGTTGACTTTCAATATTCTTTTGAAATGCAGGTGGGCCCAGCACCTTGTATGGGGCGTCTTTAATTCTGCTTTCAATATTCTTTTGAAATGCAGGAGTATTTATATTGGAAGAAAACTCCCAGAGGATCTTATAACTTTCAATATTCTTTTGAAATGCAGTTCTTTCGGCCTGTGGCGTGTTTTCGGCTATCTGTGGGATCTTTCAATATTCTTTTGAAATGCAGCAGTATGCTATTTTGTTCGGCATACTACATGTTTTGCATCTTTCAATATTCTTTTGAAATGCAGTAATATTTGTCATGGGGGTTGTCCACGGGAAGGGAGAAACTTTCAATATTCTTTTGAAATGCAGTCTTTTATTTTATTTAAATCAAAGTCCTTGGGAACATCTTTCAATATTCTTTTGAAATGCAGACTTTCAGAGAGGGATTCATAGATATAGAATCACTTGCAACTTTCAATATTCTTTTGAAATGCAGTGTTAAGCGGTTTATTATTTTGAGTCTGACGTTACGACTCTTTCAATATTCTTTTGAAATGCAGCACTACAGAAAAGAAGGAGGTGGGTGAAAGTGGATAGACTTTCAATATTCTTTTGAAATGCAGGAGGCTACAAATGAAGGCGAAGGCTCAATCGATGTTTTGCTTTCAATATTCTTTTGAAATGCAGGCGTAAATCGGGTTTCCTGTAAGCGCTACAAGCTGATTAACTTTCAATATTCTTTTGAAATGCAGCCAAAAAATAAAGAAGTCATGGAAAACGGATACAAAACAATAGTCTTTCAATATTCTTTTGAAATGCAGCCTATCCATTTATCCAATGTTTCCACCTCTTTTTAGAGTCTTTCAATATTCTTTTGAAATGCAGAAGTACGATAATTTGATTGAAGTAACTCAAGTGTACCACCTTTCAATATTCTTTTGAAATGCAGTTCACGAAAGTGAAAGAGAAGATCGAGGATCTTGAGAAGAAGCCTTTCAATATTCTTTTGAAATGCAGCCCTCACTCAACCGGCACCCACCGCACACTAAAATGCGCGCTTTCAATATTCTTTTGAAATGCAGTAGTTTTGGAGCGTGGATCTATGAGGCTGTTAGCACTTTCAATATTCTTTTGAAATGCAGCCCACAAAGCTATCGTAATAAGCTAAACTCGATAACGCTTTCAATATTCTTTTGAAATGCAGGGGGGTAGTATGCAATCTAATACAATGAATAACCTTCTCCGCTTTCAATATTCTTTTGAAATGCAGTCAGAGATTGAGGAGTGAGGGTAAGGAACTCTTAGTTACACTCTTTCAATATTCTTTTGAAATGCAGGATGAACTTGTTATTTTGCTTCCAGTTGCTAGTAAGAAGCTTTCAATATTCTTTTGAAATGCAGAAAATAAGCAACAGGACTGCTATAACGCAATTCATCTCTCTTTCAATATTCTTTTGAAATGCAGAGGGAGATTAGGAAACTCTGTGAGAAGCGCCTACTCTACACTTTCAATATTCTTTTGAAATGCAGAAAAATACTATGACCTGGTGATGGAAAACTGTAGAAAGCTTACTTTCAATATTCTTTTGAAATGCAGAATCGTGTTATAAGGGTGATTAATGTGAGTGAAGATAGACTTTCAATATTCTTTTGAAATGCAGAGAATATAGTTTAATCTCTTTTTGATTTTCTCTATTTTAAGGGGGTTTATTGTAATTTAAAGGTTTCGTGGGTCCTTAAGTTGTAGTGTCACCCTTGTTTATTTATATACTTCGGCGAAAGAAAGGCTGGCTTCTTGGATTAAAAAGAGGAATAATTTCCAGTGTTTTGTAAGAGAGGTTTCAGGTGTTTTCTGGAAGTAATTATAGTAGTGTTTGAGGTGTATTTGTGTCATCTTTCGCGTTCTTTATAAGGGTATATTTCCGTGTTTTTGTTTTATTTTTATGAAAAGAGGTTTTTTAGCTGGCTTTTTCTGGTGCTGAATCGGATTTCTTGGTGTGTTTTATCTTCGGAATCAAGGGAGGCTAGGGCTTTGAGTATGAAGGCTAGTGGTGTTGGTTCTAGCAGGAAAGTTTTTCCATATCTTTTTCTGTGTATTAGTCTTTTTTCTTCCAGTTTTCTTATGGATCGGTATACCTTGATGCTATTCCTATATCTCCTTATAGTTTTCGCTTGTATTTGCGGAGCCTCCAATATATTGTATAATAGGTTTTGCTGGAAGGATGTGAGAGAAAAGTCGGGCTTTACTATTGGAAGCTCTATGATTTCAAGGTTTTTGTCGTCTATCAAGATTATCTTGAAGATCTTGTTGTAGTGTATCGTGGAAGCTATATATAATATTATACCTGTAAATAGATCTACTCCTAAGTCCATGATCACAGAATTTTCAGGCAACTTTTCAAGTATGCTACTTGTAGTTGAGAGTATTTCCTCAAATGTTTCCCGGACATTTATTTTCTCGACCCTTAGACCCTGTGTTCTCAAAATCTTCTCCACCTTCATGCTTTCATCTATATCCATGTTAAGTGCAATGACCTTCCAAATGTATTTACGGCAATGAATTATCTTCAGCAGAAGATGTGGATCATATCTTGTTATCGTCATAAGATAGACTTTATTTTTCCTAGTCATCATTTATATTAGAATGTAACACTGTTATTTATCTTACTGTTTTGTGATACGTTTTACTGAAAGATAAAGAAGGGGTTACTGTATTGTTTTCAGAAAAATATTACCAAAAGAATTTGTTTAAATCATTTATTTTAAATAGGAGAGAGATAGGTGAAAGTATTGCTTCAAGACCTCGACAAGGTCTTAAGGCAAGCACGGGTTTTCCTAGAGAAAGTTGGTTTAAGCGAGGAGCTAAGGGGATGGAGATGGGACACGCCTCCAGTTGAACCCCCAATAAGGGGGATATCAGTTTCGGTTAGCGAGGTTTCTGGAAGATATTGTGAAAGCATGAGAGACATCTACTTGAAATACGTGGAGGGGGTCGAAGCCAAACCAACGTTGGTGATGAGGGAAGGTAAAGTCTACCACAGGGTTCTAGAGGAGGTATTGACGAGGGTTAAGTCCATAGTCTACGGCCATGGAATAATAGAAGGAGCCGGAATATTCTCTCTACTTTTAGAACAAAGGAATCGATGTATCGAAAATATAATTAAACAGGAGATAGGCCCAATAGACTCCGAAAAATCCATTGAAAACGTAGTTAAAAAAGCGAGTAAGCTTTGGAACTACCTTTCACTCAAATATTCAGCTGCGATAGACAACAGTAGGGCTTCGCACAGAAAAATAGGTTTAGACGCGCTTGTAGCCATGTCAGTACCCCAAATAGTGGAGTACCGTGTAGACGGCTCACCTCTCGGCTTGAGTAGCGAGCTCTCGGTAGACGTCTTCCAGCCTTCAAGCATCGTTTTCGAAGTAAAAACAGGGAGAAAACGCTGGTTCCACAAGCTTGCAACAACAGGGTACGCCATGGCCTTCGAAGCAAGCAGAGAGTTACCAATAAACATTGGTGTTGTAATGTACATGCACTTCGACGAAAGAGGGCTCCCGCAGATAAAGATGGACTACCATATGATCGACGATGAATGGCGTAGACGCTTCCTCGAAACACGCGACACCATACTGGAGATCATCACCAATGAGAGGGATCCAGGTAAACCCCCGAGATGCTACGAATACTGCCCCCTAAAGGAGTATTGTGGGTGATAAACCCATGAGAATACTGCACCTCAGTGAATACGGGATTTTCGTTGGACGCAAGGGCGACAGAATAGTAGTAAAACACAAGAAAAACAAGATTCTAGAGGAACCCGCCGGAAACGTGCATGTAGTGGTCTTATCGACACGTGGGTTATCGGCGTCCATGGATTTCATAAACCTGGCACTGAAACACAATATCCTTGTAGTCTTTGCAGCCAAGTCGGGTAGACCCCTAGGCTTCCTCGTACCATTCCAAGCGGGATCCGCAATCAAAACCAGAAGAGCACAATACGAAGCCTACGACACTGAAAAAGGGTTCGAGATAGCTAAGGCATTTATATACGGGAAACTCTACAGCCAGGAAACACTACTAAGACAGTTGTCTAGAAGAGCTAAAGCCAGGGAGCTAGAGAACTTCGCGTTTCTAATAGAATCCATGGACGAGATACGCGACCTTAGAAACAAGGTTCTCGAAGTAGAATACAATAACAGTCCATTTAAAACCCGCATGCAGTTAATCTCCATAGAGGCCCGCGCTGCAGACCTATACTGGGAATGCTGGAAACGTTTCCTACCAAAGGAGCTACTCTTCCGGGGGAGAATTAAACATCCGGACGTGGAAGAAGAGGTTGACGTTGTAAACATGATGCTGAACTACGGTTACTCCATACTGATGAGCGAAACCTGGATAGCGGTGTTTAAGGCGGGGCTAGACCCGTGGGCAGGCTTCCTTCATGCAGACAACCCCCGGAGACCAGGACTAGTATATGACCTTATGGAGGAGTTTAGGGTCCCGGTAGTAGATAAAGCGGTATTAAACTTGGTCGACAAACTGGGTCTAGAACTCTTAAACTACATTGAGGATGGAAGATTAAGCAAGGAGGGTAGAAAACTGGTAGCCTCATCTGTCTACGAAAGACTAAACACTTTTTACAGCTTCAGCGACAGAAGGCTCCCGCTACGCGCCCACATACTTCTACAGGCCAGAAGACTCTCCCTCTACCTCAGGGGAAACACACCCCAATATAAACCCTTCCACATAAGGTGATGGAATGGGCGTCCCAACCCTAGTGATATATGATATAAGCGACAACAGCCTCCGATTCAGAATCAGCGAAATATGCGAGGATTTTGGACTGGTGAGAATACAGAAGAGTGCCTTCCTAGGGGAACTCACATCCTTCAGAAGGAAAGAGTTGATAGCTAAGCTAGAGAGGGTCTTGAAGAGAGATGGAGGACCCAGAGACAACGTCCAAATATTCGTGTTTTCCAAGCAATGTCTATTAATGCGCCATGTTATAGGGGCTGTGAAGCCGTATGAAGTACAGGAATCCCAGCTACTCTTCATATGAAATCTTTATCGATGTAAGTGACATCAAACAGTTTTTCTTTTGTCCAAGGATAATCTACTACATGCATGTACTGGGATTCCGTGAAAGGACTACCGAAAGCGAGATATCCGGTAGGGAAGCCCATGAAGATATAATTAAACGGGAGAAGAGGAGGAAGAGTCTGGCCGCAAAGAGGATATTTACTGGCTATAGGAAACACTTCGGGGTAAAAATGGTTTCCAAAAAGCTTCTTCTGAAGGGACGGCTAGATATGCTCGTTGAAAACGGGAAAAACTACATTCCAGTGGAGTATAAATCTATTCCATTGAAAAGAAAAAAGCCGCCAGCAAACCACAAATACCAGCTCATTGCATACGGGCTACTGGTGGATGAAACCTACGACACCTATACTAAACTAGGCTACATATACTACTCTGTCAACGATAGGCTAGTACCAGTATACTTCACGAGGAACTCCAAGGAATACGTAAAGGAGACCACAAAACACATTAGGGAAATCATACTCAACGAAGAGATACCAAGAGGATATTCATCCCCCTCAAAGTGTAAAAACTGCGGCTACCACATCTTCTGTCTACAAGCCTAACCAATTAACGAATCAAAGGGTTATTTATCTGAAACCTTGGTAACATCCATGACCCCTAAACCCATGGACCTAGAATTACCCACATTAAAGTATTCCCCGTAACGTAGCAGTAGGAACATGTCCCTTAAATACGAGCTTTCAGGCTCCTCAACCCTATAGATGACATAGCCTACCACACCTATAACCTTCTTTCCATCGCCTATAGGAGCTACATCAGCCCTAAGCCTTAAGTCAGATTCATAGACGTTATCTAGAATCCAGTCTAGAAACCTTTCTTCCTTAATCTTCTTTGAGGGAGGAGCAAACGTGTTCCAATGGTGAACCAGACTATGAAAAAGGCTTAAAGGCGTAGGTACCAGGGAGAAGAGAGGTTTCCTCCTAAGAGTCCTCCTCCTAACAGAAAACCTCGTAGGAGTAATAAACCTCACCTTAAACCTATCATCAGTAAACTCAGGCTCCAAATCCTCCAAATCATGCACCTCGATCGACACATCCGTAATAGTGATCGGGCTTCTACCCAAAAGCCTAAAAGTTGAATCCACCACGGAGGTAGTTAAAGCCTCCAAAAACTTTTTAGCAGGCTCCTCCTGAACCAAAGAAACCTGGAAAAAATATTCGTTACCCGACTTAAGTATCACCCCCTTAAACTCAGGAGAATACAGCACTCCCCTATCCCCCATAAAGGGCTTCACAGCATAAGGCTTAACACCCTTATAATCGTGCAGATAAGAGGCATATTTAGCGTCAACAGACCCCAACATCCTAAGAAAAAGCGAAAGCACAATATGACCCGTAAACTTAGGAAGAACAATACTCTCCAAAGGAACAAACCTCAACACAAACCTCGAAAGATACATCTATAAACAACCCATCTATCTTATATTTTCACATAATTTAAAACTTATTCGGTATGCAATATATTTGGCATGATCATTTGCCAGATTTTTTAAGGGCATTTAAATTCACTCCACTCTGAAGAAACTCACAGCGATAAACTCTACTTAGCTCCGGAAGTTAATGTAGAAGAGAGACGCCACTTTCATTAATGATAACCAGTAGAGGCTTTGAAAAATTAAATAAAACCTCTTCTAAACCTGCCCACACTTGTGAAACTGATTATTCTTCTAAAGATACAGAGATTTAGAGTAATTTAAAACAGAAAAACCATTTTTAATTAAAGAAGGAGCAAGAGTAGATTTGACGATCAATTTTAGTTTTAATTTATATGTATGATTATTTTCTGAAGATTGAACATGCATTATTGTTGTTCAAACACCAAGAAATATGAATATATCGTGGCGCTCTTTGCTAACGTTTAAGTTGGCTTTGTTCTATTAGTTCCTGAACAGATTCATGAACCGTCAGGATAATGTTTATTTAATATTTATTATTAAAAAATAAAGGGGGAGAATTTGTCTAATAAAATAAATTTATCCCCCAAAGAGTGGGACGCCATTAGGGAAGTTGCTCGCGCTTTAAGATTCTTTGCTGAAGAAAGAATGTACACATATATTGATAGAATAGCGGATGCATTTTCACCTAATATAGCTGTTGCCGCCCTTAAAGATGCACTAAGGGCTTTGAGAAGCGAGGTTACTAGAAATCCAAACATTTATCTGCCTAGTGAAAATAGTATCGAAATTGTTATAAAACTACTTTCTGAGAAAAGGGATTCTGGCAACGTTCTAGCCGCGTTGGCTCTTTCGTTTAGACCAAGAAAGACTAGTTCTAAAGTGGAAGGGGGTGGAAGTTAATGTACCTTTCACTAGGCATTAGATTCAAGGCCAATGTCGAGGCTCTTAATATGTCAGAGACCGTAGGAAACGTTTCTAGACATAGAAGAGTTCCTATAATAACTGAAGAAGACAACGAATATAGGCTTATATATGTGCCAGCTATTAGCGGTGAATCTATAGCCCACGCTATCCAATGGAATCTAGTTAGGGTTGCCAAGCAGTTATATGGAGAAAATGCTCCTATAGACCCGTGGTCAGAAAGAGGTGAGTTCATTAAATTTGGCGACTCAAAACACCTAACTAAAAAATTAAAGGATATTATAGGCCAGAAGATTGAAGTGGAAAAGAAACAACATATGTTCGAGGTAACTGCAATAAGGGAAAGTATTGTGGCAGATGTAGGTGGTTTTCTCTATGCTGAAAACCCGCCTGTGAGACGAACAAGCCCCTTATATGTGAGTTACGCTATTCCGGTAGAAGATGCTATAGAGGTCACCGCAATTGAAGCGCAGGTTCATGCTAGACAAGTTCCAGTAGGTATAACTAAAGAAGAAGAGAGACAGGCACAAATGCTTTATTATGTTGAGATAGCTTCTGCCATTTATGGTGTGACCATAAGTTTAGATGTTGACTCAATAGGCAAAACAAGCATGGTTAAAGTAGAACCAGCAGTCAGCGAAGAAGAAAGAAGAATCAGGCTTAAAGCTACGCTCGGTGCCCTAGCTTTAACCATGGGTCAAAAGCTCTTTGGCGCTAAAAGATCTAGGTTCACTCCAATATTAGAGGTGACCAATGCCATCGCAACTATTTCGGATCCATTACCTTTTAATGTCTCACCACCACAAAAACGTAACTATATTGAAGATACCATAGAAAGAGCTTCTAAATTTAAGGAAATGACAGAAAAACTGGGTGTTAAAACAGATATTAGTATGGCAACTTATAAATATCCTGCATTCGAAGGGGACAAAAAAAGCCTGGAGGAACTCTTCCTTTGGATTGCCTCTAAACTAGGTGTATAACGTGAAGAGGATTGAGGAAGAGTCTCTCTATGCTTTGCTTATAGATGTTGAATTACACTGGGGATTCTCTCTTAATCATTTCTTAGGTACTAAAAGTAGACCCGCTCTCCGGGTGATACCTCCTACAACACTTATCGGTGCTCTCTCATATCCCTTGGCCAAGATAAAGGGTTGGCCCGAAAACTTAGGCTCAGTCAGCTCAGCTGATAGGCTAAGGAAAATTTTAATTAGTGTACATTACTCAGTGATTTGGGGACATTTAGTGACATATGCTGAGGTGAGCAAGATTTTTTCATATAAAGTTCGAGAAAAAAGGATTATTAGTGATGCAGCTGCTATTCAAAAAGTCTATGCTATGCCTGGTACCACCCTTAGAATATATTATATTTTTAGCAACGTTGCAGCAAATATGCTTGGATCTTCATGGGAAACTGATTTGATGGTAGCCGGATGGAGCATTGTTAGAATAGGAGCTAAGGAGTCTCTTGTATCGGTTAGAGATTCCAGACTTATGGATGTTAATGTAATCGAAGCTAAAGGATTTATGGATACAAAAGCAACGATTCCTATGGATTCTGCTAAAAATATTAAAGGAAATTTTACAGTTGAGGAAGTTGTTGACTGGAGAAAAAGTGGCGTTGGAAGATATTTTAATGCGCCTCGAACAAGGATCGCCCAACCACTATCAATGTTAGGTGGACCTGAAAAAGTAAAGGTTCTACCCGATTTAAGTTTTGTTTATAGAGTTAATGGAGAAATCCTGATTCCTTGGATTATTGCTTCCAAGGGGGAATAATATGATTAGAATCCCTCTTTTACCTGAAGGCACTTATGCAAGAAGCTTGGCAAACCTCTTTCTAATGGCTGTCACCTATTATCATCGCCTCTCTGGGAAAGAAGTTTCATATACAGGGAATTTCCTAGAGTTTGAAGGCAATGCAAAAGATATTAGTACAAGTTTCTCAGCGGCTACACATGCCATAATTGAGGTGATAAAAGAACGACAACCTACAACAGTTAAAATGCATAAGAACGACAGGACGGTGATAAGTAAAGCGTTGAACAATTTAGGGGTTGGAAGCCTTCCCCAGGATTATGTTAAATCATTTCATCTACTCTTAAAAGCATTCAGTAGAGAATTGGAATCCAATAACGGTTGTAAAATAATTAGCGACATAATGTTGACTAAAAGAAATAAAAAAGATGTTAAGTATGGCGAAGAAGGGCTAGCCCCTCTCCAGGTTTTTAAACTAGAGAAGTACGAGTATGGTCGTGACTTCCTAAACTTATCTAAAATAAAGGGTGATATAAAATTATCACCCTATTGGATGGCAATAGTCGCAGGAGGCTGGTTGCTCAGCTATATGGGAGTTAAGGGAGGCTATCTAACATATTCTTTACCCCCTGAAGAACTCATCGAACACGCCTTATATAGTCGAGAAGGAATGTACGCTATCATGACAACCTATGGTGTAAACGACCCCATAGCTGCATACAGGTCAGATGGAATTCTTTCATCTCCTTCAAGAATTAGAAGTTCATCTGTATTACCCTCTGCGTATCAAATACTACTAGCCTTGGAAAACGCTTCCACAAACATTGGTCCCGAAGGATTCTCCCTAAGGATAGTTAGAGTATCCTATGACGGCAAACGCTTCACAGTCGTTGAAGACTCTATCATTAATCTCTCTACATTAATGGACTTCGCTAAAGCTCTAATAGCTAGCGATGAAGCAACCTCTGCAGTTAGGAGACTAGCAGAATGTGCTATTCAGGGATATGAAAAACAAATGAGAGAACGGTGTAAGCAAGCCTTTGCCGATACAAGTACAGCAATTAAAATGATAAACCTCCTATATAGAGCCGCCATCGGCTCGGAACTTCCAGAAAGAGCAGTATACCAGTTAGCAAGACTTTCACCCATGCCTAGGGATAATTTTATGCCTCCATTCAAAAAACAAAGGGTTTTAGAATGGATCTATAAATCTCTTGCAGGCGCATCTAGACTAGAGTTATAAACATGTGTGAACCATAATGAAAGAATATTTTCCTACCTATAGGGTTTATAACAAACTTGTTAAGGACTGTAAATGGTCTGAAAGGCCTCTTTTAAAAGAAGCCTTAAAAGTTATTAATTGCGGCTATCCTGGAGTCTATATTGTAAAATTACCTACTGGCTATGGTAAAACTAGTTTGATGTTCACCCATGCTCTTTCTTCTTTAGCAGGAAAATGCTCTTTTTCAACAGTTTACGCTTCACCTTTAAGAAGCCTTGCCGACGACGTTTACAGTAGATGGATGGAAATTGCTGATAAGATTCTTGGAGAATGTTCGAAACAAATTTCAGGGCTACAACATATGGGTGTTAGCGGTAGCATCTACATGAATAAGCCCGTAATATTCACCACACTTGATACTTTATCTCTACATGTATTTAAAAATCCTCCAGCAGAAATGAGGAAATCCTTAAAAGGAAAAAGAGGACATTACGAGGTTTCACGAGGTGCACTAGCTGATGCCACTATTTTTCTTGACGAACCACATTTAGCAATATATGATAAAGCTATGTTAAAGGCTCTTTTAGCGCTTATATCCTTCTTAAAGTTTATTGGATCTACAGTTGTTCTTGTTACAGCTACGTTACCTCGGAAACTAGAAAACATAATAAATGAATCAATTGGAGGTTTAAGAGGTAAGCTTTCTTACGGTGAAAAAGGAATTGTCGACGAAAAATTTGAAAAAGAGCAAACCACAAAATCTATAATCACAAACGTCCATGCAACTACTCTCACTAAAGCTGTTAGCGAAAAAATTAGAGAAATGAAAGATAAGAGAGTTATAATGGTTTTTAACAATCGAAAAAGAGCTGTTGAAACCTATAATAATATCAGTAAATATTTAGATGAAGTCTATTTGCTTCATGGCTTCATGATAAGAAGAGATAGAGAGACTATAGAAGAAGATTTAAGAAGAAGGGCTCGAAAAAGAAAAGAGTTCATTCTAATAGCCACCCAAGTAATTGAGGCTGGCTTTGATATTTCAGCAGAATGGTTAATCACAGAGGCAGCTCCGGCATCTTCATTAGTACAGAGGGCAGGAAGAGTTGCTAGATGGAATAAAGACGATGAGGGTCTAATAGATATATATTCTCCACCCTCTTCCAGACCTTATAATGAGGAAGAGATAAAAAATGCTTTGAAAATAGCTAAACATTATAAAATAGCTTGGAGGAACACCATCGTAGCCAGCAGTGTACTTAGCTACATTGATTTCATTGAAATGGCCTCAGTAGTCCCAAAAATTAATAGGGGAGAAGTCAAATGGATATCAACATTAGTGATCGATCCTTTAAGAGGACATTTAACTTTATTCAAGAGAATAATTGAAGGTAAATTATTGAGATCCTCAAGAATTATACCAGTATATGTCGAGGGAAGAGTTAAGGATGGAGAAGCCCTAACCGACATTTTCCTACTAAAAAATATATTAAACGAGAAAGGTATTATTGGCTACGTAGCTGAGAATGAAGAAAGAACAGATTCTCGTCATGCTCAGAAGGCTGAAAGAATTGTAAATACCTTGTTAAAAGACGTTTTAGAGGGATTCGCCTATATGCTAGAAGAAAGAATAGACGGGATCTTAATCAAGGAAGAAACTTACAATAGGTGGGCATATGGTAGCTGATAAACGCATCCTAGAACCCTATGAGCCACTTGCCTACTGTAGTGGGAAAAACGTAGAGACATTAACTGAACATATATCCACGATGCTATCAATATATGATATTTACTTTAGTAGATGGAATTGGGAGCAAATATCATCATCTAGAATAAACATTTCAGCAAACATTATTGATAAAGCAGTAAAATGTACCGTCATTCTGCATGATATAGGAAAGCTATTTTATCAGGATAGGATTAAAACCGGAAGAAGCACGACACTTCATGAATATTATTCCTTACTCATAACTGAGAAAATTGGAGACCAACTCGTAAAGCATTTAGAAGATACCAGAAAAGTGTTAGACTCTCTAGAATGGGCTCTTCTGATACATCATATGAGCTTAAGGGATCCCTTAAAAATATCTGGTAACATAACGAACATTGCTGAATACTGGAAAGTCCCTCTCACAGTAAAAATAACTACTGAAATCTCTGAATGGATTAGTAGGATCTTTAAACACTATCTTGGTTTTGAAGTTAAATTGCAGGTAGGTTCAGTATTATCGTTACGCGAGATCAATAAAATAATTCGAAGACTTTTAGCCAACTTTTGGGATTTGTATCCCTTAACGTTAAGATTAATTAGAATTTTAATTATTACTGACAATTATGCTGCCGCTTTAAATAGGGGTGGAACCCCAGCTAAAAAAGTTTTTCTCAGAGATCTCCCCAACGCGAAAGATCTTGTTGAGGCTAAAAGGAGGCTAAGAGAATGGCTTCAAGACTAGCTATATTAACCTTAGGTTTCGACTTGAAATTTCAGCTTAGAACTTTATCTAAATTTAGCGGCAAGATAGATAAGGTAGTTATTGTGAGACCTGAGGATACAAGTGAAAAGAGCAAAAAGGCCGAAAAAGAGCTTGTAGAATTCGTCAAGGAAATTCTAGGACTTGAAGTTAATGTCATTAAACTGAAAGTAGAAAATCCTGGAGAAGCTATAGCCAACCTTTATTCTTATTTAGTGAAAGAAACACCCTCTAGTGTTATCGCTGATCTAAGCGGCGGTATGAGAGCACTAATATTGGAGGTTCTGGCTTCTTTAATGAATGCTCTACCACTAGAAAGGACTAAAATAATCATCTGGACTGAGAACTTGAAGACCCGCTTAGAAATATGCCCTCGAATATTTGCCTTACCTCAGCTTGATGAACTAAGTATTAAGATCTTATCGGTGCTAAGTGACGGCGTACCTCGAAGACTAAAAGAATTAACCATTAATGTGAATGCTCCTAAAACTACTGTCTTCACAAAACTTAAGAAATTAGTGGAGAGTGGACTAGTATACGAATCAAGAGAAAGACCCGGCATTAAATATATGATAACGAATACTGGTAGAATAGCTCTTAAAATAGTCGAAGCAAAAACTAAATAAAAATACCTTTTTATTGCCGATTTTAAATTCTATTCCTCCAAAACCTATAAAAAGCTACTAGGAAGACTATTAAGTCGACGGCTTAGTCCAGTAGCCTTTTATATTCTGATACTTGGAGTACCAGGGTATTAAAGGAGGAAGTAAACCCTCTGATATATTCTACATGTATTCCAGAACTACGATTAGTCTAGAAAGTGACAACTATCTTATTAGGATCTGAAAAGCTATGAAAAGTGCAAGAAATATACATATTACCGGTGTTCCACAAATTTGACCTAATCGAAGATTCTAGCAAAGCTCTTCATATATTCTCAAATCTTTATCTTCCAAGTATTTTAAGATATACTCTATTAGGTGTTTTGCTATCCATTTTGATAGTTTTTCGACTGTTTTTTCGTATTGTTTGTGGCCGTAGTGTTCGTCTATTTTCTTGCATATGGATTCCACGTGTTTTCTTATGTGCCTGTTTTTGGCTATGGCTTGTATGAGTAGGCTTCTTGGTAGGTTGAGGTTGGCTGAAATCTCTTTAAGCAGGCTGTATGGGAGTTCTGTTAGACCTATGACGGGCAATATTATCTTCACGCTGTTTTCGCCTTTGATTATAGTGCCGAAGGGGATGCCTGTGTTGCCACTGTGATGTTTAATGTAGTGTCGTATAGCCTCCTTTATGGCCTCTTCCCTCGACCCATGGATACCATACTTGACGAGTAGGTCTATCTCCTCGATCACGCCGGGATCAAGGAAAACACATTCAGGTCTCCTATTTTTATCCCTAGTCTCCATACCCATTGAAACCATTCATAAAATTTTCAACGGCAGATTTTAAATTTATATTTTCATCTATTTAATGGTATTTACTTTGTATTTGGATGTCAAGTACCAAATGTTACTTCGTTGTTCGGCTTCACGCCTGTTCTTTGCTTCCACTGTATGGTGTGCTAATGTAGCTTATGGACAGGGTAAAAAGAATACAATTTAAAAATATTTTAAATTTTAGAGTAATTTGATGCTTCTTAGTAGGACTTTTTCTCCTCTGTAGTCTGGGAGTAGTATTGGCGCTTTCCTGGTTTTCGGCACCCCTGCTTTAGCCAGCTCCTTCATGTATACTTTAAGGTGGTTTAGGGATATTTTCGGCTTTGAGTTATTTGACTTCACGGTTTTGGCGGTGTTGATGCCTGTCCTTCTTCCGAAGACGAGTATGTCTGCCAGCGAGTTGCCTACGAGCCTGTTTCTGCCGTGGACTCCTCCGGCAACTTCACCGGCTACGAACAAGCCTGGAATTGGTTTACCGTCTGGCTTAAGGGCCCTTCCATAGGGATCTATCTCTAGGCCACCGTTCTGGTAGTGGAGCGTCGGGTAGATTAGTATTGGATCCACTGTTATATCTATCCCCTGTCTCTTGAACATCCTGTATAATGCTGGAAGCTCTCTTTTGATGGTGCCTGGTTCCCGAATCTCCTCGATAACCGGTGTATCCAGCCAGACTGCATGAGCCCCTATGGGCGTCACAACTCCCCTTCCTTCCGCATACTCCCTGATTATAGCTGAAGCAACCACGTCCCTTGGCTCCAGCTCGTATATGAACAGTTCACCCTTGATGTTGACTAGCTGGCCGCCCAGGCTACGCGTCTTCTCGGGGATCAACTCTCCTCTGATGGTCTCGGGCCAGGCCGCCCTGGTTGGGTGGTACTGGAGTATATCCACGTCCCTCAGCTTGGCTCCCACCCTATACCCTAATGCCGGCGAAAACTCGAGGACAGGTATACCTACGTTGATGGCTTCATCCTTAATGACCTCATAACCTCTAGGCCTGTATAGTCGCGTGCACAATGAAGTCTCCTACGGCAGGCGCCGCCAGCATACTCCATATATCTCCTGAAGGCTCCTATTGAACATGACGCTTAGATCTTCAAGCCACTTTATTATTAGAGGCGCGTCGCTTACAAGAGCTTTAACGAGCTCCGGCTTGTTGACAAAGTGTCCGCCACCCATGGTGTCGAGGTGGTGTAGCATAGGGCTGTCCTCAAGGCCTCTTTAACGTCCAGCGGCAAACAGACATTCGCCCTGCTAATTGCTTGGAAAACGGCATCCTCCATAACGTTGTACATCCCCTTCGACGAAAAATAAACCCGCCCAACCAAGTCCCTTATGTTTAAAGTAAAGTTACATGTAAAAGCTTTTATCTAAACAGGGAGAAAACATGCTTATAGATAAAGCATAGTTCATCTATATCTGTCCCATTTATAAATGTACGAATGGTCTCAAACGGGCGTTCTCCGCTATAATGTATAATAGATTTATATGCTAAACACCACTACAGAAACGGGATTTCAATGCCAAAAGAAAAGAAAGTAGACTGGTTTTCCATAGCTAATGAACTTCACTTAAAATATAAAGGTAAAATAGAGGTGGTTCCCAAGGTACCGGTAACTAAGTTAAAGGCCTTCGCCATCTGGTATACACCTGGGGTCGCCGGCCCCTGCAGGAAAATATTTCAGGAAGGCAAAGACCTCTCATTCGAATATACAGTAAGATGGAACTACGCACTAGTTATAAGCGACGGCACCAGGGTTCTTGGGCTAGGCAATATAGGGCCAGAGGCAGGTATGCCAGTAATGGAGGGTAAGGCACTATTATTCAAATACCTGGGCGGCGTCGACGCTATACCGTTAGTAGTTAACGAACATGACCCAGATAAATTCATGTACATAGTTAAGGCTCTGGAGCCCAGCTTCGGGGCCGTCAACCTAGAGGATATAGAAAGCCCGAAGTGCTTCTATATATTGGAGAAGCTGAACGAGATTCTGGATATACCTGTATGGCACGACGACCAGCAGGGAACAGCGTTAGTAACATTGGCTGGATTAATAAACGCCCTCAAAATAGTCGGTAAAAAACTCCATGAAGCAAAGATAACTCTTGTAGGCGCCGGAGCAGCAAACATAGCTACATACAAGTATCTGAAGATAGCTGGCGCCGATCCAAGGAAAATGCTTGTTGTGGATAGCAAAGGTATCCTACATCAACATAGAAAAGATATGGAGACTCTTAGGAAACACAATCCATGGAAATATAGGATAGCTTTAGAAACGAACCCTGAAGGCAAGACCGGTGGAATTAAAGAAGCCCTCGAAGGGGCAGATGTAGTCATAGCTGCATCGAGGCCGGGACCTGGCGTCATAAGGAAGGAGTGGATAAAGGCCATGGCAAACGACCCAATAGTATTTGCTGAAGCTAATCCAGTACCAGAGATATGGCCTTGGGAGGCCAAGGAGGCAGGCGCCAGGATCATCGCAACAGGGAGAAGCGATTTCCCCAACCAGATAAACAACAGCCTAGGCTTCCCAGCAGTATTTAGGGGAATATTAACTGTAAGATCAAGGAAGATGACCGACTCCATGTTCATCGCGGCCGCAGAGGCTCTGGTTAAATACGCAGAGCAGAAGGGTATCCACGAGGAGTACATAATTCCGGCTATGGAGGAGGCGGAAGCCTACGTGATGGAAGCCATTGCAGTAGCAGAGAAAGCCATGGAGGAGGGGGTAGCTAGAAGAAAAATATCAAGGTCAGAGCTTGAGCAGGAGGTCAGGGAACTAATAATGAGACCGAGAAAGTACATGGAAGTAGCCCTAAGGGAAGGACTAATAACAATAGAATCCCCCTATCCGGTTGATTAAACAGAAAATGTTTTTATAACAATCTATTCAGCAATGTGTATTAGTATATTATAGAAATAAGAGATTATAAAGAATCGATTTACCACCGTTTTTCCTGTTAAATTCACTCGTAAATGTTCTTCTATACTCTAGGATGAAGAATAAATAATATGGTTTCATAGTATATGTCCCATTCTTTATTTTATTTTTGGCTGTTCTTTGGTTTACAAGCAGGATGCTCCTGTACTTACCTAAAAATTGGTGGGAGAAACCATTATCAACACCACTAAGAGGAAAACCGGAAAGGGAGGGCACCCGTTACCCCCAAAGGGATCCTAAGTAATCCATCTATTATGGAAGTAAGGTGAAAGCAGAATACATACTTTAAATTATAGTGTCGATTGCCAGCTACTCTAATTCGCTTCTTGTGAAAATCATGTAGGCTCTAAAAGTGGCAGAGATATGAATAATGTCACTACTATTAAGCTTAATAGATTTTGTCCGATAAACGCCGGGAGGGCGGCTTCAAGACTCCTATTCTGCATCGACAGGCACCGCAAAGCCCGCCTTACGAGGAGTGCCGTCATCGGCTAAGCCTGACGGCCTCCAAGTCAAGTATTAACACACAAGCTTTAAGCTTCCATAGCCTCCAAAATACCCTAAGCACTCAAATAAGCAAATAGTCTTCTTCTTTAGAAAGCTAATGCTAGGAATTGGATTTCCTATATCTATCATCCACTATAGCAGGGATTTCCTTGGAGAAACATACGAATATTCGTTGACAGTAAGTTTAAATACGTTTGTATCATATTAGGAGCTAGAAGCATTCAAATGTACTTCCGGAGACCCTGAGATGAATAAAGTAAAGTAGATATAAAAGATGATGAAGGTTTCTGGTTCGGAGCTGTGAAGACAGCTTGATTACTGATAACTTTGGGTCAATATACTCTCTGGGGTCTTAAGGCTATCTTGCTATGAACCTGTATTTTTCTTTGGGGAAGATTCCTCTTTTTTCTCCTCGAAACCGGTGATTTCTCCTAGCCCCTTTAAACCTAGGACGTTTAGAGGTACGTTAACCTGCGGGATGTTTGACGGTACAAATATAAGAGTATTGGTGCCTGGTTGTCTGCCGATCTCATACAGCATATTCATCCACCTTAATGTAAGTGCGCCAGGAACGTTATTGTAATTTTTAGCCGCTTCAATGATCTTTGTTGAAGCTTCATACTCGGCCTGCGCCAAGGTTACCCTGGCTTGCCTTTCTCTTTCAGCCTGCGCCTGCCTAGACATGGCATCCTGAAGTATTTGGGGGATTATAACATCCTTTACTTCCACTGATATCACCTTAATACCCCATTGCTCAGTTTTCTCGTCAATGATCTTTCTAAGCTCCTCTCCAACCTTTTCCCTGTGGGATAAAAGCTCCTGCAGGTCTATTCTTCCAATAACCTCCCTCAAGGTGGTTTGAGCAGCCCATAGGGTAGCCTGATAATAGTTCTCGACATTTAGAATAACTTTCTCGGGATCAATTACCTTAGCGTACATTACGGCATCTACATTCACGGGAACATTATCTTTTGTCAAAGTTTGTTCCGATGAAAAGGATATGGTTTGAACCCTCAACGAAACCTTTGAGGGTATCCTATCTATCAACGGTATGACATAGATTATTCCAGGACCCTTCAAACCCATGTAGCGGCCAAGCCTTAGAACAGGGGCTCTCTCCCATTCTTTAATTATCCTGATGCCACTTAGGAAGAAAAGTATGATGGAGAAGACTATTATGGACCAGAACATTAAGGTAAGATCCGCCTCCTGGAGAGCCAGAAACTCCATCCCCATTTTAAAAACTGCTTCTATCATTTTAACCGCCGGATATTATATAGTTGACAGTTAAATAAACTTATTCACAGTTTTTCTACAAGAAGAGTTAAACCCTCCCTTTTAACAACTCTTATTTTTTCACCTTTTTTGATTACACCTGACAGGCTTCTAGCACGCCAGATCTCGCCTAACACCCGAACCTCTCCATCCGGTCTTAAGTCTTTTAGGGCTACACCCACCTCACCTATAAGTTTCTCGGGTCCTACGACGGGCTTCCTACGTTGCGCCTTGGCCACCTTGAATACCAGTACACCGAATATTGAAAGCAGTATTGCACTTGACAATACTATCGAAGACCAGATTTTCCCCATCTCTTCCTCCGTCAACCAAAGGTTACCTGAGGGGATTAGCATCAATCCACCAACCACTATACTTAATGCCCCCAGTATGGCCAGTACTCCTATATGCGTTTTAAGTTCAAGCAGCATTAACGTGAAGCCTATAACCAGGAACAATAGTCCCCCAAAATCCACCCCGATGACACCTAACCCTATAATGGATGCAGCAACCATCAATGCACCAGCTATTTCCATGCCATATCCAGGAGTCTTTAAGCCCGTAAAGAGTATAAGCAAGCCCATTATAAGGAGAAGCTCGGCTATAAGGGGGTTTGTCAGAAACCTTAGTAAATATATTTGTGGGCCAGGTTTAAAGTATACTATATTTGCAGAGGAGATCCCTTTAAATTCCACCATGCTAATGGTCTCGTATTTTTCAGCCTCTGAATACTCTATAAGCTGCCACACCTCTTCACCATTTACCACAACTTTTATCAACACCTTATCCTCGAGCTCGTGTAGAAGCTCCTCCACACTATCAGCAATAACCTCAATGACATGGTTTTCCAAAGCCTCTCTAGCACCTAAATTGAGGTTTTGTTCAACAAAAAGCCTTGCTACAGTAGTATTCCTAGAATGTATCCTTGCATGGTGAACCATTAATCCGACTAAAGCATTAATCACCTTGGATTCATTTACATAAACTGGCCCAGCCAAGGTCATCATAACCGGTTGCGCAGAGCCTACAATGGTACCACTCGCCATTGCAGCAATATGTGAAGCCATCAGAATGTATGCTCCACCGCTCCAAGCAGTTGCACCAACCGGGTAAACCAGAACAGCTACAGGTACTTTAGAAGACTCCATCATAACCATAATGTTTTTAACCGATGAAACGCTTCCGCCAGGAGTATCAAGCAGAACGACGACAAGCTTAGCACCGATGGCTTCAGCCTCCTTAATCACGTTTCTGAAGAGAACCTCAGTCGCCTCTGTAATCTCCTCCTGAATACTTACAACAATAACGTTTTTTCGGTTTTCATCAGCATAGAGAAAAGGTGCGAGTAGGCTGATGAAGAATAAGAAGATTATAAAAAATAATGACGCCTTACTACGCCTACCATACATGGCTATCATTATCAGATAATACATTAACTCTAACATAAATGTTTGGAAAACAAGGATACACGTTTCTTGACAAAAGAGTTTAACTGAAGACTATTTGCCTGTTTGAGTACTTAGGATATTTTGAAAACTTCGGAAACGTTACGTTTATATTTCTCTTCTACAATTATGGGTGACGAAGCCATCAGGCTTAGCCGATGACGGCACAATCCCGTAACCCGCACCCTGTGGTGTGCGGGAATGTAGCTCCCGATGAGCCACCAATTAGAGATGAGGTGGCTAAGGGAGAAGCCCGTGCAAGATCCCATAATATCAAAATATCCAAAATACCATGCACGGGCAACCACCACCGAACTTGTAGATATAATGAAAAGATTTATTTTCTAGCATTAACACATAAATCTCGGTTAAAGCCTTGATGAATCCAGTTAAACGGTCTCTACTTCCCCCTACAGCAAGAAAAATGTTCAATGCTACATATTATATGTCCCAGCCTGGGAGTCGTAGAGGATACGGCTATGGTAGGGGCCTTGGAAGCTGGAGTAATATAACCTTACCTTCAATACCTCCTCCCCCTGCCAGCAGCCTACGAGTGGTTGTTTCGGTCGATGAAGATAAAGGGTTAAATTCGAGGGTATCGTTTAGATTTGCCCGAGCACCCTTTTTCCTAATAGTGGATATAGTTGGTAAAAAACCAACCAACGTTAAAGTAATCTCTAACACTATGTCAACTGCTCCCCGCGGTGTGGGTGCAGCGGTAGGTCAATGGCTTATAAATATAGGAGCAAGGATCGTCGTCGGCCCACATTTTGGGCCAAACATTTCGATGATTTTATCTCAAGCTGGAATAGAGGCTCGAGAAGCTAAGCCAGGTGTAACTGCATTAAATGTACTCAAAGAACTTGGATTAATGGGGTAAACTTTCCTTGGAAATCGTCGTAGCCAGCGGCAAGGGGGGTACAGGAAAAACTTTCATAGCATCAAACCTAACCCTATTCCTAAAGGAAAGAATGGGAAATGTGGTTTCACTAGATGCAGATATAGAGGCTCCAGACCTTTTAACGGCTTTAGGTGGTCCAAAAAATATACTTAAACAACATGAAATATGGGATTCAGCAAAAGCTGAGATTGATTACTCGAAATGCGTTCACTGTATGCGATGCCTAAAAGTATGTTCATTTCACGCCCTCAGAGAAAAAAGTGGAAGAATAGAAATCATACCGGAGTTCTGTGAAGGTTGTGGAGCTTGCAAATACGTGTGCCCAACAAATGCTATAACCTATAAGAAAACCAGGACGGGTGTAATTTACATCGCACAGTGTAGGCTGGGTGTGCCTGTAGTTACAGGTGACCTAGAAGTAGGTCAACGTAACCTAGGACACCTAGTTTATGAGGCAAAAAAGGTGGCAAAAAAGGTGGCTGAGGAAGTGAACTCAAAACATATTATAGTAGATGCTGCGGCCGGAATAGGTTGCCCTGTAATATCAAGCCTAGCTGGTGCAGATGTTCTTTTAATAGTAGTAGAGCCTACGCCACAGTCTCTTAAGGGTGCCAAAAGACTGTTGCAGGTAGCTGAAAAATTTAATCTAGAGAAATTTATGATAATCAATAAATATGACTTGAATAGAGATTTTTCGAGAAAAATCAATGACCATTTTAAAACAAGAATACTGGGAAGAATACCCTACAACGAGGATGTGATAGAATCCTATACCGCCATGAACCCAATACTCTTCTATAAACCTGCTTCCCCCATTTCCAAGACATTAAAGGAAATCTTCCAAACACTAGTGGAGGAAGCCGAGATTTGAGCAGAATAATAACTATCGCGGGAGGAAAAGGAGGAACAGGGAAAACAGCCATAGCCGTTAATCTAGCCATCATACTTAGCGAAAAAGGAAAAACCATACTGGTAGATGCAGATGTAGATAACCCCTGTACATTAACGATGTTTAACTTAAAGAACGTTTCAGGCCGAAAGGTAACTGCATTTAAACCGTTCATCAACCAAGAGAAATGCAGTTTATGCAGACTGTGTGTAGAAAACTGTCCGGAAAACGCTTTACTTCAAGTACCAGGTAAAGGAATTTTATTAGTGGATACCCTGTGTTCTGGATGCGGTGTATGCAAACTTGTGTGTCCTTTCGAGGCTATCGAAGATTCATCAACTTTGGCTGGCTTTATAAACAGATATAAAGTGGAAACGTTAGACCTGGATCTTCTAGTAGGAAACCTGAAACCATCCAACAGAAGAAGTATAAACCTGATCATAGAGGTACTAGAGGAGGCACAGAAGATAAGCAGAGACTACGACTATGTGGTTGTAGATTCACCTCCAGGTACCGGCTCAGGGATCTATGCCACAATAAAAGATGCATCAGTGATAATTGCCGTCACAGAACCCACTAGGCTTGGATTACATGACCTAAAGAAATTCTATAAACTCTATTTAAGGGTGGAGGCCAAACCGGATCTAATAGTGGTTGTTAATAAATACGGTGTTCGCGGTGGAGTATACAATGAAATTGAAGAATACCTTGCAGAGAAAGATATACAATGGTTTAAGATACCATACGATATGAAGCTTGTGGAGGCGCATGCTATGGGGGTACCTGTAGTGAAACTTTACCCCAGCTCACCATCCTCTAGAGCCCTAAGAAAACTTGCTGAAGTCCTATGGAAGTCTAGCTTCAACTGCGGAGACTAAATCCATGAAAAGTGTATTAAAGTATCGTCGTCTAAGTCTCTCCAAACCCATAAAGTATCATTTATTTTACCATTATTTTTAATGAAATCTATTTTAGGCTGAGTAGTATAGTATATCTTCTGTGTCGATACATTAAAGGTGAACGAGAAACCTATTATAACATTAAAACCAGTGTATTGGATTGGCGCTGTAACCGATATACTTATGGTGAATGCCAGGGGCTTCTGGAAGACTATATATCCTGTCCCCTGGCCCGTGGTCATAGCATCATGCTGGTATCCGGGTCCCAGCGAAGATGCATAGTCTGGGTGCTGTGAACCACATTCGTTGCATGACACTGTTCTACCTAAGCTGGGGGTTCTCAGCTCCAGCGGTATCATGAATAGGTCGAATTCTATGGCATTGGCTAGAGGCCATAAATCCGTATAATACATTTCATGGGAGAATAAAACCTGTCCATCAACCCTCCTTTTAACGCCGTCAGATACGGCTACTTTTACTGTTGTTTCAACTCTGGTTTCAACTTTACCTAGGCTACTGGGAGGCGACCAAAC
>QMQO01000014.1 GCA_003650545.1 Candidatus Woesearchaeota archaeon
ATAAAAAGGCAAATAAAAATTTTAACAAAAATGGAAGAATACAGCTATGAATTAAAAATACCAAAAGAGCGTATTGCGGTCCTCATTGGTAAAAAAGGGGAAGTCAAAAAGGAAATAGAAGATGCAACAGACACTAAGCTAGAAATAGACTCAAAAGAAGGCGATGTCACAATTCATGGCAAAGATTCTCTGAAAATATTCGATACAAAACTTATCATCCAAGCGATAGGTCGTGGTTTTAATCCGGACGTTGCTATGCAACTATTAAAAATAGATAATACATTTGAATTAATCGATATCTCGGAATATGCAAAAACAAAAAAAGCGCTAATAAGGCTGCGCGGAAGGATAATTGGTAAAGGGGGTCGCTCACGAGCTAATCTGGAACGTTTAACAGATACAAGTATCTGCATCTACGGGAAAACAGCAGGTATTATTGGCAGAGCCGAAGACGTCCTAACAGCAAGAAAAGCTGTTGAAAGCTTGTTAAAAGGTAGTCCACATTCCGTGGTATATAAATGGCTTGAGAAGCAACACATGAAAAAAATAATTGGAGAAACATAAACTTTATTAACACAATACTTTCCAAGATGAAAACATGGTTGAAAAAAAAATAACAAAAGAATCAGGACAAACAAAAGCGCATGAACTTGCAAAAAAGCAGCGAGAGATTGGAGTAGCTGAATTTTTTGCAAAAAACAGGCACCTTCTAGGATTCGATAATAAAAGAAAAGCATTGATGACAACAATAAAAGAAGCCGTTGATAATTCTTTAGATGCGTGTGAAGATGCGAAAGTGTTGCCAGAAATAAGTGTAGAAGTAATTGATATGGGCAATGATCGCTTCCGCATTATTGTTGAAGACAATGGTCCCGGAATCCTTAAAAACCAAATTCCGAAAATATTTGCAAAACTTCTTTATGGAAGCAAGTTTCATTCTTTAAAACAAAATCGAGGTCAACAGGGCATCGGTATCTCTGCTAGCGTAATGTATGCACAACTTACTACAGGTAGACCTGCAAAAATAACATCGAAGATCGGCAAAAATAAGCCAGCCAATTACTATGAGTTGCACATAGATACACAAAAAAATGCCCCCGAGATTGTAAAAGAAGAAACGATTGAATGGGCAAAAGATCATGGAACCAAAATAGAGCTAGATATTGAAGCTACCTATCAAAAGGGTTCACAAAGCATCGATGAGTATTTAAAACAGACCGCAATAGTAAATCCACATGCAACCATCATCTACACCAATCCCAGGGCTGAACAAATCATATTTCCGCGAGCAACCAACAAACACCCTATCGAGTCAAAAGAGATCAAGCCACATCCATACGGAGTTGAACTAGGAATTCTAATTAAGATGCTTCAATGGTCCGAATCAAGAACATTGCAAAGCTTTCTCTCAAACGAATTCTCTAGAGTAAGCCCTGCTACCGCAAAACAGATCTGTGAAAATGCTGTCCTTCCAACAAATCTAAAACCCCAGCAACTTTCAAGGCAACAGGCAGAGCAACTTATAGAAGGTATCAAAAAGACAAAGATCATGGCCCCTCCAACAGACTGCATCAGTCCTATAGGTGCACAACAACTTGAGAAAGGTCTGAAAAAAGAGATTAATGCGGAATTCTTTGTATCAACAACAAGACCACCATCTGTTTATCGTGGCAACCCATTCGTAATAGAATGTGGTATTGCATACGGTGGTGAACTTCCTAAAGAAAACCAAGTTAAGGTTATGCGTTTTGCTAATAAAGTCCCCCTTTTGTTTCAACAAGGCGCCTGCGCAATCACCAAATCTGTATCTACAACAAACTGGCGTTCCTATGGTTTAAGCCAGAGCCAGGGCAATCTTCCGATCGGTCCGGTTGTTATTTTAATTCATATGGCGTCTGTTTGGGTCCCTTTTACATCCGAAGCAAAGGAGGCTATTGCTCACTATCCTGAGATAATAAAAGAGATCAGATTAGCAATACAAGAATGTGGAAGAAAGCTAGCTAGTTATATCAGCAAGAAAAGGCGCGTTGGCGAAGAATTAAAGAAAAGGAGTTACATTGAAAAGTATATTCCTCATGTTGCAGAAGCGCTAACTGAGCTTCTCGAACTAAAAAAAACTGACGAACTAAATATTGAAAACTCACTTAAGAAATTACTTGAAAAAAAGCGAGGCAAGCTTGAGAAAGTCGAGATGGAAAATATTGAATATGATGAAGAATTTGCAAAGATAGGTAGAGAAAAAGAGGCTGAGTTAAATGAGTAAGAGGAAAAAAGATACTAAAGAGAAGCTAGTCGCTTTAAGTGATCAAAGGGTTATGAAAGAAATTAAAAATATAGCAAATGAAATATATACTAAAATTATAAAGATAAAGGCCCCCGAAATAAGAATACCCCTTCGTTCTCTGACAAACGTTAGGTACGATCCAAAAGACGGATATTTTGAACTCCTAGGTAAGATGAAAGGTAGAACTTTAACAGCATCAACGATAAAAACCTTTGCCCAGAGTTTAAGAATGATGTCTTTAAGCAAAGAATTGATTACATCGAACGATACTGCAACAAAGAGGGAAGCATACTACATAAGTAAGAATTGGGGAGATGCTAAATTCAAAGAACAGTCTGATTCTGATTCTGTTATGGATGATATAGAAGCTATGATGAGGGTTAATAGAGAGAAAATGGGTTTTGTACCGGGTGAGCATGGTGGCGCTGTTGCAGGAAAACTAACCGTTATTGATAGAGACTTTGACACAGGTAAGGAAGTAAGAATAGACTGCACAAAATTTGGTTCGGGAGCATACTCTGTTCCCAGCACTGTTGAACACCTAAAATTTGACACAAAAGCAAAATTCATTTTAGCTATTGAGACGCAAGGTATGTTCGAACGTTTAAATAAACACAATTACTGGAAAAAAACCAATTGTATTCTTGTAAGTATGGGTGGAGTACCAACGAGAGCGTGTAGGAGGTTTATGAGAAAATTATCTGACGAGAAAAAGATTCCAGTTTACGTTTTTACAGATGGTGACCCTTACGGTTGGCTAAACATCTACAGAACATTAAAAGTTGGTTCTGGTAACGCGGCTCATATAAACGAGTTCTTCTGTGTACCAAAAGCTAAGTTCTGGGGTATAACAGCAAAAGACATACTTGAGTATAAATTACCAACTCACCCACTAAAGGATGTCGATATCAAAAGGATCAAGGATGGTATAAAGAACGATCCATTTGTTCAGCACCATAAACAATGGCAAAAATGTTTGAAAGATCTAATCAAGCTGAAGAAAAGGGCTGAGCAACAGGCATTAGCCAAGCACGGTCTTAATTTTGTAATAAGTAACTATCTACCCGAAAAGTTGGAGAATCCTAAATTGTGGCTTCCTTAGACCGGTAGTCCTCAATAGCCTTCTTGAGCGCATCAACAGCTAATATGGAACAATGCATTTTCATAGAAGGCAAGCCACCTAATTCTTTTGCAACATCGTCTTTTGTGATCTTCAACGCCTCCTCAATCGTCTTACCCTTAACCAAAGTAGTTAAAACTGAGCTTGTTGCAATTGCAGCCACACAGCCATAAGTTTCCCAAGATATATCCTTAATCATACCATTTTCAACATAAACATACATTTTCATCACATCTCCACACGTTGGGTTACCCACTTCTCCTATCCCATTCGCGTTTTTTAATTTTCCTTGATTTTTTGGATGTTTAAAGTGCTTCATAACCCGCTCGGTATACATAATTTCACCAAATATAATTCTAAATTTTTTTTAATTTAATACTTCTTTTCATTTTAATTGAGCGATTGTAAAATTAAAAAATTTGAAGATTTATTTCAAACTTATATCTTCTTATATAACGGACTCATCTTCCGAAGATTAGCAACAACCTCTATCAAATTCTCAATAAAATAGTCTATCTCTTTCTTTGTTGTAAACTTACTCAAGGTTATTCTGATCGAACCATGGCTTTCTTCTTTCTTGCGCCCCATCGCTAACAGAACGTGGCTTGGCTTTAAACTTTTAGAGCTGCATGCACTTCCTGTACTAACTGCTATTCCTTTCTCATCCAAAGCAAACAATATGGCTTCTCCTTCAACATTATCAATTGTAAAATGTGCGTTGTTACAAAGTCGATTATTTCGAGGCCCGTTTAAAGTAGTTTTAGGAATTTTTGATAAAACTTTCTCAATCAAATAATCTCTTAGCTCTTTCATTCTTTCAACGTCCTTCTCACTAGAAATCTCAACAGCTTTAGCAAAGCCGACTATTCCCGGAATATTCTCTGTTCCAGCTCGTAAACCTCGTTCATGACCGCCGCCATGCATAAATGGACAAACAAACAATCTTTTTTTAACATATATAGCACCTACGCCTTTTGGACCATGAATTTTATGGCCACTTAAACTTGCCAGATCTAAATTATATTTATTTACATCTATAGGAACTTTTGTAAAACTTTGAACAACATCTGAATGAAATATAAGATTCCTACCCTTACATATACCCCCTATCTTCTCCAGATCTTGTATCGTACCAACTTCATTATTAGCGTGTATCACAGACACCATCGCTGTTTTAGATGATATTGATTTTTTTAGTTGCTCCAAATTAATAAAACCGTCTTTATCAACATCTAGATAAGTCACTTTAAAACCGTTCTGCTCCAAAAACTTGCACGAATTCAAAACAGCAGGGTGTTCTATTTTGGTTGTAATCACATGATTTTTACCTCTACATTTTTCACAAAGTAAAAGCCCCTTTAATGCAATATTATCGGATTCAGTACCGCCTGAAGTAAAAACAATCTCATCAGGCTCTGCGTTTATCTTTTTGGCCAAAACACTGCGTGCATTCTCTAATGCTTCTTTCGTCTCTCTTCCAAAAACATGCAAACTACTTGCGTTACCGTATTTTTCACTAAAATAAGGCTTCATAGCCTCTACAACCACAGGGTCAACTTTTGTTGTTGCACCATTATCCAAATAGACCCTCATGTTTCTAACCTCTCTAAACAAACCTTACATTTCTCTGGAAGATCTTTAACATCATTTTTATGAATCTTACATACGATCTTTTTAATAGCACTTAATCTCATAAGCCTATTCATCTCACACATATATTTACCACCCTCCTTCAAAATCGCTCTTGCTGTTTTTTCAATTTCCATCTTGATATCTTTTGAGAACTGAACTTCTGTCGCACGTTTACCTTTCATGTATTGGCTAACTGCAGCTTCTGTTATACCCATTATTTTTGCAATTTCTCTTTGAGTGGCGCCATTGACAATCATAGCCTTAGCTAGCTCTTTTCTAATTGCTGGTAATACAAACCAAACCTCGATTTCCTGTGGCATCCTCATTTTTTTTGCATCCTAATTTTAATAGACTTAACAATAGTTAAGTTGAACTCTTTAGTATATTTAAATCTTTTGAATTGGATTACAAATCTGAAAATTGTCCGACACCTTACAGTGGCTACAAAAATCTCTTTATAAATAGAAGCATTTATAAATGACCTATATTCCTTATAATCTAAATCGATTTTTGGGGGAGAATAATATGGCTGAAACAAAAAAAATAACTGTTGTTAATATCGTCGTTAGTACCTCTCTTGAGCACGACATTCCGTTAGAAAAGATGGCTGCAACGCTTAGTAATACTGAATATAATCCTGAACAATTCCCTGGTCTAGTGATTCGCATTAAAGATCCAAAAACATCAGCTTTAATCTTTAGCTCTGGTAAGGTAGTATGTACAGGTGCTCGTAACATCCAAGCTGTACATGACAGCATAAAGAAAATCATCAAGAGCCTTGAAAAAATTGGCATAAAGATCACAATAAAGCCTAAGATCACAATTCAGAATATCGTTGCAGCTGGTATGATCGGTATGGACCTCAACTTAAACGTGCTTGCTATGAAGCTTAAAAACACAGAATATGAGCCGGAACAGTTCCCTGGTTTAGTTTATAAGTTAAACATCGCAGGAAAGAAAGAAAATTATAAAGCAACATTCTTACTCTTCAGCAACGGTAAAATAGTTTGTACTGGAACTAAAAGCGAGGAACAAGTCAAAGAAGCAGTGGACAAGCTTATTATTAATTTAAAGAAAGTTAAACAGAAATAGTTTTTTCTTTTTATTCAAATAAATTCTATTAAAAAGGGGGATTTTATGGAAGCTACAGAACAAATAAACATATTTCGCGAATTTTTTGATACTCATTATTATGCAGAACTTCTTGAAAATATTCGAAAAGGAAAGAATTTTATTATTGTCGATTTTGGCAAGTTAGCTAAATTTAATCCTGAATTGGCAGAAAATTTGCTAGATCATCCAGAAGAAGTCACTAAAGCAGCAGAGCTAGCAATAGAGCAGTTCGATCTTCCACAAGAAACACACAACTTCAGAATTCGCTTTTTTAATCTGCCAGAATCACAAAAAATCATGATACGAAATATTAGAAGTAAACATATTGGAAAACTTTTATGGATGGAAGGTACTGTTCGTCAAAAATCTGATGTGAGGCCACAAGTCACAAATGCGCGTTTCGAATGTCCTAGCTGCGGCAACATAATTGCAGTACTACAACTTGATAAAAAATTTCGCGAACCCTCAACATGCGGATGTGGTCGCAAAGGTAAATTCCGCTTGCTTTCAAAGGAGTTAATAGATGCACAAGGCCTCACAATAGAAGAAGCTCCAGAAGATCTAGAAGGTGGTGAACAACCAAAAAGAATTCAGGTGTTGCTTAAGGAAGATCTAGTTAGTCCTATAACCGAAAAAAAAACAAACCCTGGAAGTAAAATTAGACTTATTGGTATAATAAAAGAAGTTCCTATATCTGCACGCGATGGAGGCCAGCTTACTAGATTTGACTTAATTATCGAAGGCAACAATATCGAAGCCGTACAAGAAGATTTCACGCAGATAGAGATAACAGACGAAGAAGTGCAAGAACTACTAAAAATTTCAAAAGATCCAAAACTTTATGAAAACTTGATCGAATCTATTGCCCCCTCAATCTATGGTCTTGAACGAATTAAAGAAGCTTTGCTTTTACAAATGGTTGGCGGTGTTAGAAAAGTCAGAAGTGATGGTGTTGTAACCCGTGGTGACATGCACATACTGCTAATGGGAGACCCTGGTGCAGCTAAATCCCAGATGTTAAAAAGGGTAGCAGACGTTGCGCCAAAAGCTCGCTTTGTCTCAGGTAAAGGCGCTTCTGGCGCAGGTTTAACAGCGGCAGTTGTTCGCGATGAATTCATCTCTGGTTGGAGTCTTGAAGCTGGTGCCCTTGTACTAGCTAATAAAGGGATTTGTTGCACTACAGAAGATTCCGAGTTTATTTTAGAAAATGGAAAGAAAATATCATTTAAAAAGTTATTTGAATCTGAAATGAGATCTATAATTTATCCAAAATTCAAAATTCTTGCTCTCAACAATAAAACACTTAAAATTGAGCCATTCGAAATAAAAAAAGCTTTCAAAATTAAAAATAATAAAAAAGTATATAAGATTCGAACGAGAACTGGTAGAGAGCTCAATTTAACAGAGGACAATGAAGTTTTAGTTTGCCAAAACTCGAAATTGATCTGGAAACCTATCAGGCAGGTTAATAAAGGATCATATATTGCGGTTCCAAAAAAGATCACAATAAATAAAACAGATTCGTACTCTAAAGAGTTTGCTTATATGTGCGGACTAGTTGCATCTGAAAATCATATGAAAATTAATTCTAAAAATATACAAGCTGGCAATATATCGACAAATAAAAAGACGAAAATAGATATAATCAAAGATAAAAAAAACGCTTCAAAGAAAAGCATATATGATGCTCTCGATTCAAAAGATTTCGCTAAAAAACTTATTTTATTTGGCATTCAAACAGAGAATATATCTACAAAATCTTTACTTGACAATAAGATTCTGACATATTCTGATGAAACAATCTCAAGTTTCTTAAAAGGAATATTCGATGGAGGAAGCTTTATTAACCTAAATCCTCTTAAAATAACTCTTGTTGCGAAAGTAGAAAAAAATGCTAGATTGTTTCAAGAACTTCTGGTTAGGCTAGGGATCATTTCGTCTGTTAAGAGATCTGCTAAGTCATGGTATTGTGAAATCAGAGGTGCAACAAATTGCCTGAAATTCTTTAAAAAAATCGGCACAAACAATGACAACAAGTTTAAAAAACTTACAAAAATAAATCTCAAAGAAGTTAAAGAAGGAATAGATGTTTTACCAGAACATCAAAGATTCTTTAAAGAAATAATTAAAAAACATTGTAAGAAATTAGGAAAAGCGAAACAGAGATATTTTTGGAATCGTGCTAAAAAAGGTATGGCCTTTTCTAAATATGAGCTTGCACAATTAAATAAATTGTTAGAAGATGGGTATATAGCTAAGCATGTTGAAAGCGATATACTTTGGGATAAAATAGCATCAATTAGAGAAATCAAAGCAGAATATGTATATGATTTTACTATGAAAAAAACAAACAATTTTATTGCAAATAACATCATAATGCATAATTGTATAGACGAAATTGACAAAATGTCTCAAGAGGATACTAGTGCTATGCATGAAGCGTTAGAAGGACAAACTGTAACTATCAGTAAGGCAAATATCCAAGCAACATTGAGAGCAGAGACAACAGTGCTTGCTGCAGCCAACCCCAAATTCGGTAGATTTGATCCATATGACATTCCCGCCAAGCAAATTAATCTTCCTCCAACACTAATAAACAGATTTGATCTACTTTTTCCGATAAAGGATACACCTGATGAAGTTAAAGACAGAAAGCTTGCAACCCATATTTTAGCATTACATCAAGATCCTAAAATGGACGAACCCAAAATTAGCACAAAACTTCTACGGAAATATATAATCTATGCAAAACAAAATGTATTTCCAAAATTAACAGATGCTGCTATTGAAGAAATTAAGAATTATTATGTAGAAATCCGCAACAAAGAAACTGGTGAAGCTGGTCTTAAATCCGTTCCACTTACTGCAAGACAACTCGAAGCTTTGGTTAGAATGACAGAAGCAAATGCTAGGTTGCGTCTTTCACAGGAAGCAACAAGACAAGATGCTAAACGCGCAATTGATCTGTTACACTACTGTCTAAGTAACATCGGTATCGACCCTGAAACTGGTAAGTTTGATATAGATCGTATTTCTACTGGAATCACAACAAGCGAGAGAAGTAAATTAGTTGTTGTTCGTGAGATCATAAACGAACTGGAAAATAAAATTGGAAAAACCATTCCAATCGAAGATGTCGTTGAGGCTGCTGCGGCCCAGGGTGTAGAAGAGAGTCAAGTGGAAGAAGCTATTGAAAAGCTAAAACGTTCAGGAGACATTTTTGAGCCTAGGAGGGGGTTCTTAAGTAAGATTTAAAAAAAATTTCATACAAAATTTCATACAACAAAACCGTTATAAGCCAAGAATTCTTAAATTTCTATACTAACTTTAGGGTTTTCAGACCAAGCAATTAATCGTTTTCAACCCTTGGAGCCAAAATAAAACTAAGTAGTACTCTGTCCAACGCTGCAAATTCCAGCTTCATAGGATAGTCGTTATTAAAAGACAGTCTAACATCATCGCTAATCCTTGCACCCGTAATCATCTTCTTCAAATACTCGATGCTGTATTTAGCTTTAACTTTTTCAGTAGTTTCTGACTTGATCTTTGTTTCATCATCAGCCTTAATATCAATCCTAGCCTTCGAAAGATCTCCCTCTGCATAAATTGTTAACTTATCTGGTTCGCCAGCAAAAGTAACACTCTCTGCAACAACATCAACATCTTCAATCGCATCTGCAATCACACCAGCCGATGTTTTTACAACAAGAGGAAATTTCAAATCAGGCACGCGCTGCTCACTCTCATCCAAGTCCAAAATAGGTAAACTGAAAGTTCTAACAGATTTTCCTTTAAAAGTGATCAGTAACTTGTTATCTTGATCAACCTCTAAAGTTAGCATATCATTTGCCTTAGCCCTTTTAAGAACCTGTTTTAAATTGTTTAAATTTACAGCAATCTCAGTAACATCTTTAACATCATACTCCACAAAGCAACTACTCAATAGTTTAAAAATAACCATCGCTACATTTGCAGGATCCATTGCAGCTAGTTCAATTGCATTTGGAGTAATCTTGAAGCGAGCTTCATTTACTAGTTCTGAAATTATAGAAATACTATCTTTCAAATACCTAGGTTCTGCTAATGTTAACTTCATAACAATAACCCCCTCTTTTAGCAATTTAAAAACCAACTAGTATTTAAAGATTTATGTTTTGCTCAAGACAATCTGCTTTCCATCTCGGGAAACAAATATATTCTGTTTAGAATAGCCAACCTCCTGAGCTAGCTCTGCTAGAGCCAAAGACATTTTCATGACACCGTGAGCAGGAATAATATTTGCTGGCCTTAACATGTTAATTAAGTCACGTAGATCTTCTTTAGCAGCGTGCCCGCTTACATGAATATCACGAAATATCCTAACCCCTTTAGAACGCAGCTTTTCTTCCAAAGATTTACGGTTCTTGATATTTAATTTATTGGGGATTACAGTGCAAGAAAATATAACAATATCATCCTTTCCAAATTTAAAATTATAAAAACGATCAATCATCTTTGACAGCACAGCTTTGGGTTCACCTTGATGGCCTGTTACGACAAGCAAATATCTATCTTTATGTTTCGCCACCTGGTCAAGCTTAGCTTTAATCTTCTTCGAGTATTTTATCAACTCCACATCCTTCTTAAAATTTATCAAGTTAATAGATTCTGCGGAGTTAACATACTTTGCTAAACTTCTACCCAAGAAAATAATCTTTCTACGTAAACGTTTTCCAAACTTAATTATACTTTTCAGTCTAGCTAAATGTGAAGAAAAGGTTGTCACAATAATCGCTTTACCTTCTGACTCAACACCGGTTAAAACATCTTGCAGCATGCTTTCTGCAACCTTCTCTGAAGGGGTTTTTTTAGCGTCTTTAGCATAAATACAATCTACAATCAATGCAATAACTTTTTCCTCAGCCAGCTTCTTTAATCTCGCATAATTGGGTTTTTTTCCAAGCATTGGGTGACTATCAAACTTAAAATCGTTTGCGTACACAACCACACCTTCTGGTGTATGTAATGCAACCATCACTGTTTGTGGAGTAGAATGTGTCATATTAATAAACTCTACACACATTTCATCTGTTAACTTATACATTGAATTAACATTTATAGACTTTATCTCGTTATCTAATCTAATTTTTTCGTCTTTTAATATGGTTTTAATAACTGCTTTTGTAAAAGGGGTACATATTATTGGTGCATCAAACTTACGAGCTAAAAAGTGTATTGCTCCAACATGGTCTAGGTGAGCGTGTGTTGGTATGATAGCTTTAACTTTACTCTTCCAATCGCCGAGTTTTCTTACATCAGGTATGGCTCCAGCCTTAAGTAGTCTAGAAACAGTTATATTTTTTATATCACCTTGTTCGTCTTCTGTAACACGGATATAATTCTCAAGATGAAGACCCATATCAAAAATAACAACATCGTTTCCACACTTAATTGCGGTCATATTCTTTCCAACTTCGTTATATCCGCCAATAGTTTTGATTACAATCATAGTAATCCTCTGATTAGTTTCTTGACATCATATAAATCTTTTGCATAATAATCTGCATATTTCAGTGCGCTGTGATTCTGAAATCTTTTTGTTTCTATTAAAATAGACGTAATTCCTAATTGTTTTGCTGCAAGATCTTCTACAGGATCGTCACCGATCATGATACATTCTTCTGACTTAATTTTACCTAAGAACAAACTTTTTCTCATAAACTTTTTAAATGGTATCAATGTAGATTTTTTCCTAGACCTATCAGCGAAATATAACTTATGAAAATATTTTTTGATTTTAAGTTTTTTCAATTCTCTAACAATTCTCAATCTAAAACCATTCGTTATTAAAATAATCTTCACATTTTTCTTTTTTAAAAACCTCAGTAAGGGTAGAGCCCCCTTTCTTAATCTTAAATTATCCAGAGCATAATTTCTAAAAAGTTTTGTTAATTTGATCTTCTTTCTTAAACTTGTTTTTATACCTGCGTGTTGAAAAAATAAATCTGTCCAGTCTAGAAATCTTAAGATGCGTCTTTTCTTAATCTTATTAATCTCCTTTGTTGTTTTTAAAAGAGCTGTTTTAAACCTCGCAAAAGTAATGTTAACACCATGTTTGTTCAAGATTTTTGTGAAGTTTCTACTTGTCTTAAATCTCTCTATCAATCTTGTGGTGTCTGCTAAAGTATCATCCCAATCAAATATAACATATTTTATTGCCATTTTGAAAAAAAAAGACGGATGCGGGGAGGAGGATTCGAACCCCCGTAGGCACTAAGCCAACAGATGGCTCACAGGAGCACTTCATTGCTAAGTTGCTTAGCTCATCACTCAATTAACTTGAGTTAGGACGTTTTAGCGCCATATGCCAAAAACACTGTCCCGTTTGGCCACTCCGGACACATAGCGTGTAGGAGTGCACGAACGCCAGTGAGTTCTCCGGCATCCCCGCAGTTGCGTAATAAGAGAAGTAAGTATCCATTTATAAAATTACCTAAAAACAAAAACAAATGAAATCAGACAAGTTTTCCTAACTTGCTTTCTATTTCACCCAATTCAGACTCTAGTTTGTCCAACTGTGTTGCAATCTTTGGTTTTGCAACAACAATTTTCTTTTCCTTTTTCTTTGAACTAATCTTTTTACCTTTCTTTCCCTTAATCTTTTTCTTAACATTTTCTCCTGTCATCCTTGCAGCCTTCTTCTCAATCTTTTCTTCAAATTCTGGTGTCTTAAATCTTAACGAAGTTTTAGGTAAAGAAGCTTTCAACTTTGCTATATCCCGAGAGATGCTAGATATAAGTTGTTTAAGTCTGTCAACTTCTTCTTGTCTTTCCTTTCTTACAGTTTTAAATTTTTCATAACGCTGTAATAATTGTACGACATCTTTTGATGATTCTAGAATAGAACGCCTGATCTCTACAGGATCTTTTATTCCAACATAGACAACATCTTTATCTTTTTCAGCCACCATTTTTGTCACCTTAAACGGCATTAGGTTCAAATAAGACTTTATCAACAAAGCTTACTTTTCTTTCTGCTTCATCTAGGGCTGCTTGCCATAGCTCTAGTTCAGCGTCTTCTTCATTCTTCAGTTCATAAATTTTGCCAAGCGTATCTCTAGCATCAATAATCTTATTTTTAATCATGTTCATTACATCCAACACATCTTTATATTCTTCTATTTTAACAAAGACCGGCATTAATTCGTCTGTCATCATACCACCCTCTTTATTTTGCTTCGAATAATGTTTTATCAACAAATATAAGTTTTCTTTGAATATCTTCTAATGAACGCTTCCATTTCTCAAATTCTTTATCTTTATCTGTTTTAAGTTCATCGAGTCTTTTAAGTTCATCATTAGATTTCCTTAAAACACTGTTTGCAGAAGATATCTCCCTAACCATTTCCATAAAATTTTCTGCCATCACAAATATTGGCTTTGTGAGTACTAAACCCTCTCTTACAGCCAGTTGCTCTTTTGTCTTTGAAACCGCTCTCCTCTCTAGAGGTGTTACTTTTGTCTCTCTCTCTGTTGACACAACCTCTTCAACTTTAGGTTCTTCTGTTTTCACTTCAACTGTTGGTTGTTCTTTCTGCAGAGTTCTCACCCTGTATTCTGGCGGAGCTGGAGGTGCTTCTAATTCTTCTTTAAACTTTTCAGCACCTTCTTTATGTCTACCTAAGAATTTTAAAAATGCCACATACTCACCTCTCAATGACAGAATAAAATCCCTTATATAAACTTTGTGAACTATTATAAAATAATAACAAAAACGAAAACCGTCAATATATACTCTATATAAAGCACATATTATATAGAAAATATAGAGCAAGTCATAAATAATTCCTTGCCAGTATAATAGTCATGAAAAAACTCTTAATATTAACTATTGTTTTACTTTTGCCTTGTGTTACCGCAATAAACATAAATGAAATAATGTACAATCCAATAGGAAGAGATAACAACAAAGAATTTATTGAAATTAAAAACACGATAAATCTAACAGGCTTCATTATTAGCGATTCATCTTCTAATGATACACTCGTTCCACTACAATTTGTTGATAGTATCTACGCATTAATCGTTGAAGAAGGTTTTGACTACTCAGACCTAAATTGCTCAATATATTCTGCAGGGTCAACAATAGGTAATGGTCTTAGCAATTCTGGAGATATTCTTCGATTATATGGAAATAACAACACCTTAATTTCAATTGCTCGGTACAATTCGACGCTTGCGAATGGCAATGGTCATAGCCTTGAATTTATAAACAACAGCTGGCAAGAAAGTCAGAAATTAAACGGAAGTCCTTGTTTAGAAAATTCTTTTGTTGAAATCACAATAAATGTATCTGAAAACCAAATTAAAAATAACATAACCAATAAAACTGAAAATCCGCGTGATTATATAGAAGAAAATAGTTCTATTGATCAAAATAATTCTATTAATCAAAACCAAACCTTTAATGACAGTAACTTTAGAGGTAACAATGGAAATGTTGGCCAAAATTTTACTTTTGACGATTCAAAAAAAAATGTAAATAATAATGATACAAATAACACAATCCAAAATGAAACAGAAGAAAGTCTTATAGAAAACAGCCAACCAACAGAGACAAGCGACATTGAAACAGATAACACGCACACAAAAAATTGTTTTAATGAACCAAACTCCCACTACAGCATCATAAAGACTTCGAAAAAAATAGAATATTCTGTTCTAAAAAATCACGATAGTGTCGAACAAAATAAAACATTCAAGACAGTTATTAAGATAGTAAATAATGATGATTTTGAGCATCGTTTCACAATATGGAGTTACATCTATAGAGGTAGTAAAAGTTATCCAAGAAACCGAACAGCCAACCAAATTTTTGTGAGTCTAAGCTCAAAATCAGAAAAAGCAATAACATTGACTAACACGGCCTCGGCGCCAGTTGGCAGCTACAGATTCAAAATTAGAATCAAAAAAGATTTTTTAAAAACGAATTACGAAATAACAAAAAATATTAAAGTAATAAATAATAGACACACCGAAACAATAATTAAAGATTTAGGTATAAAAAAAGGAGAATCTGATGAAATCAAAGTTATCAAAAACAACACAAATAAAATCCAGACCAGTAAAATAGCAAAAAATGAAACAATAGAAACTATTAATGATAACTTAAAATTTAAGTTTACATCTAACAAAAGTCCAATATTACCCCTAAAAAATACAACTTCTAGAAAAATATACGAATCAAGCAAATTAAAGAGTAAAAACATTTTAAAACATATAATTTTGTCTTCGATTGGAGTTCTTCTTTCGATATTTATATGGAAAAAGCCCATCTAAAAATAAATACTTCACAACCACAAGTTATTTAAACAAAATCTGTTTTCAATTAATCACGAGATAGACAATTAAAAATTAAAGCCAATTTTTATGTAATTTAAAAATAAAGAATAGCAAATAAACAATCTGAAATACTATGAAAATTCAAAAATGTAACAAAGAAAAAGGTTTTGTAAATGACAAAAAAACTTGAAACAATAAGAGCTCGCACTGTAATTGAGGTATTAGGTGCTCCAAGAGAACATGTAGAGACTTCATTGAAAGGCTACATAGATAAGATTAAAAAAGAAGAATCTTTTAAAATTATAGAAGAATTTATCTCAGAAACTAAACCACAGGAAGAATTATTTAGTAACTTCGCCGAATTAGATATCGAATTTAAAGATGCCAAATGTCTTGTTGGTTTTTGTTTTGATTTCATGCCCAGCTCAGTTGACATCTTAGAACCTAGCAAAATAAGCTTTGATGCTAAAGAGTTAACCGACATCATCAACGATCTCCAAGCCAAGCTTCATAATGTAGATATGGTTGCTAAAGAAGCAAACGCAAGATTTAAACTAGCAAACATGAATCTTGGTAAACTGATAAAAAACTTCATTGTCTTCTTAAGAAAAGCGGGTGTCAAAAAAGTAGATGAAATGGCCAAACATATAGGCGTACAAAAAGAACTTATCGATAAAATAATCAAAAACATGCTTGAAGATAGAAAAAGTAAAATAGAACAAATCAAAGAAGAAAATAAGAAAAGAAAAAATGAATCTGACAAATCAAGTTGAAGCTGTTCTATTTGCTAGTGGACGCAGAATGAGTATAGAGGAAATCGCAAAGATTTGTAGAATTAACGATCTTCAGAGGATTAAACAAAGCATAGAAGAACTCAGAAAGAAATACAACGAAGAAAACCCAATCATGCTTACAGAAGACAATGAACATTACAAATTAAATGTCCGTGAACAATATCTAAGAACCGTTCGAAAAGTCGCTCCTCAGACAGAACTAAGCAAAACAATGATGGAAACGCTTGCTGTTGTTGCATGGAAGAGTCCTATTCTACAATGTGACGTTATAAAGATTCGAACTAATAAAGCATACGATCATCTTGCCGAGCTTGAAAAATCCGGTTTCATCACCCGTGAAAAAAATGGTCGTACCAAGCTAATCAAGCTAACCCAAAAATTTTTGGACTATTTTGACATTGATAATGAAGAAGACATAAAAAAAATCTTCAAAAGGGCTGAAAAAAAAGATTACACACTTTCCAAAGAAAAAGAGGCAAAACTTGAAAAACTAAAAAAATCTTTCATAAAAGAACAGGAAAAAATAGAAAAAACAACTGTGGACAAATTAAATGAAGAAAGCAACATAAGTTTTGAACCTGAAATCGAATCAGAAGGAATTAAGCAAGAAGAAGAAAATGATACTTCTAGTTAAATGCCCGAATTGTAAAAAAAATATGAAGTATGCGCCCAGATCAGTGCCAAAAGTAAAACGTTGTGTTTATTGTGGTAAAAGCTTTATTGTCCTAAAAAACATTGCTTAGTTTCTTTGCATGGGGTGTTGAACTGAACCTCTGAAATTTTGACGATAGAGGCGCTAAATCCGACAGAAAAACTTATAAATAATACCCATCATCAACTTGTTAGGAGATTCTTATGGAAGTCGAAAAACTGGAACATATAAGATCAAAGCTAATAGAAGAAGAAATGAAAGCTTCTTATATAGATTACGCTATGTCTGTCATCATTGGAAGAGCTTTGCCCGATGTGCGGGACGGTCTTAAGCCTGTTCATCGCAGGATTCTGTATGCGATGCATGAGATGGGCTTATTTTTTAACAAACCATTTAAAAAATCTGCAAGAATTGTTGGTGAAGTTTTGGGTAAATTTCACCCACATGGTGACACCGCTGTCTATGATGCATTGGTAAGGATGACACAAGACTTCTCGCTTAGATATCCCTTAATACAAGGCCAAGGAAATTTTGGATCGATTGATGGCGACAATGCTGCTGCAATGCGTTATACTGAAGCTAAATTAGCAAAAATAGCTAGTGAACTACTCATTGATATTAAAAAAGAAACTGTTAGGTTTGTTCCTAATTTTGATGGTTCTCTTAAAGAACCAACTGTACTTCCTTCAAAAGTTCCAAATTTATTAATAAACGGTTCTTCGGGAATTGCTGTTGGCATGGCCACAAACATTCCGCCACACAACCTCAGAGAAGTAAATAATGCAATTATAGCTCTGATTGACGATCCTGATCTTGAAGAACAAAAACTACTAGATTTCATTAAAGGACCAGACTTTCCAACAGGAGGAATAATATGTGGTAAACAGGGCATAGTTTCTGCTTATAAAACCGGCCGTGGTAAAATAACAATTAGAGCAAAAACAGAACTAGAAGAAATTGGCGCAAAACAAACCATCATCGTTAAAGAAATTCCTTACATGGTTAATAAATCCTCTCTCTTAGAAGAAATTGCAAATGCCATACGCAATAAAAAAGTGCTGGGTGTCTCGGATCTGAGAGACGAATCTGATAAAGAAGGACTTAGGATTGTAATGGTCTTAAAAAAAGATACCAATCCAGAAATTGTACTTAACCAGTTATTCAAACATACAAAACTTGAAATAACTACGGGTATAAATCTTCTCGCGTTGTGTAATGGCGAACCAAAAACCTTAACACTAAAGCAAATGCTTCTTGCATTTATTGAACATAGAAAAGAAATTATAACCAAACGCACAAAGTTCGATCTAGCAAGTGCAGAAAAAAAAGCACATATTCTAAACGGATTAAAAATCGCTCTAGATGACATAGACAAAGCGATAACAACAATTAAAGCAAGCAAATCTATTCAAGAAGCAATCGATGCCTTGCTAAAAATATTTCCATTGACTAAAGAACAAGCGCAAGCAATATTGGATTTAAAACTGCAGCGTCTCACCTCTCTAGAACAGAACAAGATCAGAGAAGATCTTAGAGCTACACTTAAATTAATAGAAGAACTCAAATCAATCCTTGCCTCTGAACAAAAAATCAAAAATCTAATAAAAAAAGATTTGATAGAAACAAGCGATGTCTATGGTGATAAGAGAAAAACACAAATCATTGAGGTGAAAGAGTCACTTGGTGTTGAAGATTTAATTGAACATGAAAAAACAATTATTACAAGCACTTATCAAGGTTACATAAAACGACAATCTTTAGATGTGTATAAAAAACAAAAAAGGGGGGGCTCTGGAATTATTGCAACAGGAAAGAAAGAAGAAGATTTCATAAAAGAAATATTTATAGCAGACACACACTCTACGCTACTGGTTTTTACAAATAAAGGTAAAGTTTACTGGTTAAAGGTTTACCAGGTGCCAGAGTCTTCCAGAACAGCCTTTGGCACTCCGATCATCAACTTAATCAACATCGGCAAGAATGAAGTGATCCAAGCTATAATCCCAATTGAAAATTTCAGTGAAAAACTATATCTTTCAATTGCTACTAAAAATGGCTTAATTAAGAAAACTCCTCTAATCCAGTATGCAAAACCGCGCACAACAGGCATAATCGCGATTGATCTGGAAAAAGACGATGAGGTTGTTAATGCTGTTCTAACCGATGGTTCAAAAGACATCATTCTTGCAACAAAAAATGGTTTAGCAATTAGATTTAATGAAAAAGAAGTAAGGCCCGTAAGGAGAGCTGCAAAGGGTGTAAAGGGAATCAGCCTAAAGAATGGTGACGAAGTTATAGGCATGGTCATAGCCGCGGATGAAAAAACACTTTTTACTGTCACATCAAATGGCTATGGAAAGAGAACAAAGATAAGCGACTATAGACCAATAAGTAGAGCAGGGGTCGGTGTCATAAACATAAAGTGTACTAAACGTAATGGCCATGTTGTAGCCATAAACTTTATAAGTGACGAAGATGAGTTGATGCTAATTTCTAAAAATGGTGTTGCAATACGGATTCCTGCAAAAGATATTTCTGTGATTGGGAGAAACACCCAAGGGTTTAGACTCATGAAACTTAAAGGAAACGATCATGTTGTCGCTTCTGCCAAAATAGTTCACGATTGAAGAAAAATCCGAAAGTTTTAAATATATTCCTAAGATTACAAATCGTATAACCTCGCGAGGTGAAAAATCATGAAGATTAAGTGGAGTTTTTTGTTTGTTTTGCTTGTAACGATATTAGTAATAACAGCAGCTGGTTGCAAAAAAAAAGAAGAACCAGTTGTACCGGTGACACCATCAGTTGAACAGGAACCAACACCATCGGTTGTAGAAGTACCTGAAGAACCTGTCAAAGAAGAGGTACCGCCTGCAGAAATTGTTGAACCAGAAGAACCAGAACTTGGGGAACAATCTAGCTTAGTAACAGAAGAAGCCAAAAAAATATTAGAAGGAATTTCTTGTAGAGACAGATCAATAACCTTTACAATAACAAACAAAGATGATATGGAACTATATTTCAGCAATGTTGGTGTACCTCTAGATGCAAAGAGAATCTCTATTATCCTAAACGGAGTCGCACTTTCGAATATAGACTGTGGTGGTGCGAACACAATTGCTGCTGGTGAAACATTAACTTGTACAAAGGAACCTGTAGCAAATTTATTCTCCGATAAGGAAAACAGATTAGCTATTCAGACACCAAATCTGAGATTCACAACAACATTTATGTGTAAATAAAATTTTTTGTTTTTCTTTTAGATGTTTTAGAAAAGCTTATATAGAAAAATCTATTCTTTTAAATTGAGGTGGTATAAATGAAATACATGTTAATATTTGTTCTCATTGTATTATTAACATTTGTGGCTGGTTGTGTAGAAGAGAAACTGCAAACACCAACAGAATCTCCTAAGCAGCCAACAGAACAAAAAGTAACAGAATCTGTTGAATCTCCTACAAAAGAAATAACAGAAAAAGTCGAGTTACCAACAGAACAAAATAACAAAGTGGTTAATGAAACTGAAGACTTAGAAGTGAACATCTCCACAGAAAATGTCACAGTGATAACCATCACTAATTTTAAACCAGATATATCCCTCCTAACCTTAAATAAAGGTGACACAGTAAAATGGGTAACAAATGACAAATTTAAAACAATCATTGCGATAATGAACTGGGAAACAAAAGAGCAATTAATTGAACTTAAAGATATGGTTGAATTCAGTGTAGGTGGATCTTTTGAGTACACATTTAAAGACGCAGGAACATTCAAATGGTATAACTATGTCAGTTCCAAGACTAAAGGCGACATAATTGTAAAATAAAAACCTTTTTTAACCTCTTCTTTTTCTTGTTAAAGTATGAAGTTTTTAGCTATAACCGTCAGCGGATTTGAAGATATCTGCCAAAAAGAATTGAAAGAATTTGGAGCTAAAAAAACAAACATCAAAACTGGTTGCGTCATATTCGAGTTAAATAAAAGCAAAATCGTCAGCTTGATTGATTTGGGACAATCCTTCTCAAAAATAATAGAAATATGGCACACCGACAAATTCACTTCACTCTCCAGCTTTAGAACTATCAAGAACATCAGAATAAATATTAAACCAACCAAAACATTTCTTGTTCGGTGCCAAAAAATAGAGAGTAAATACTCATCACATGAAATTGAAGCATGTGTTGGTGAAAACATCATCAAAAATCTGACAAAAACTGGATTTAAGCCTAAAGTTTCTACTCTAAATCCAGATATCCATGTGTTCACATATGTTACAAAGTCTGAATTTTTTCTTGGTCAAGACCTTACAATTAGGGACCTAAGTAAAAGAAAATATCGTGTGTTTGTTCATCCCGCATCATTCAGAGGTCACATTGCCTATTGCCTTCTACGCTTTTCAGGCTTCAAACCAGGGAAAAGGTTGTTAGATCCAAACTGCCGTGATGGTATAATCCCAATAGAAGCCGCACTTTTCAGTAAAGGAAAAAGCAAAAAAAGCACTATCGAAGCAACCGATCCATTCATCAAAAACATTCTTATCGCCAAAAAAAATGCTAAAATAGCCAACGTTAAAATTAATTTTAGCAAGCAAGACTTCGATTGGTTAGAGACTCACTACGAAAGTAATTATTTTGATTTTATTGTAACCGCTCTTCCCAGCCCTACAAAATATAATCAAAAACGCATAAAAGAATCATATAAAACCTTGTTTGAATCGGTGTCTGAGATACTAAAACAAAATGGGAAGGTTGCCATACTAGTTAGAAAGCCAGAGCTGCTTAAACAGCAAACAAAAAATCGTTTTAAATTGATTGAAGAACGCAACATCTATGTTGGTAAAGAAAGATTCGTAGCACTATTAGCCAAAAAAATTTAGAAAAAAACATAAATTTTATATACAAACGCAGTTATTTTAGCCCCAAAGGGGTGGCGAATGATAAAAAAATATCGCAAGCCTAATACATTTGAAATAATTCTGCTTGTAATAGGCCTCCTTATATTAGTCACAGGTTTAATCCTGATAAGGAAAGCAATAGTGAGTGGGCCAGAAAGCATAGAAATCCTACAAACAATGTTTCTTTGGTTAATTCTTGTAGGAATCATAATTCTTGTTGCTGTAAATGAAAATATAAAAGAAGAGATAAAAGATCTGTTGAAAGAAATGCATAAGAAAAAAAGCCAAAAAAGGTAAAGTTTATAAAGGGCTATCTATCATTAAAGATTAGAGTGTAGAAAAGCGCTTGATATCCGCAATTTTGTGAGGAAAGTCCGTCCACCATAAAAAGGCCACTTCCGTAAGGGAGGCCTATAAGCGGCGGCAACCGCTCAGAAACGAAACCGTCTTGGTTAAGGGTGATACGAGCGAATGCTTCTGAGAAGAAGCAGAGCTAACCCGTTGACGTTTCCAAGACAAGGATGAAACGGCGAGTCCTGGTCGGTGCAACTTAAGAAAGGCTTAGTAGAATATCAAACAGACCGTCCCCATAGGGGTCTGACAAAAGACGGCTTATGCTTTTCTACACTTTTACCTTGCTAAGTGTAGTAAATTGATAAAATGGCCCGTCCAAACAGAATACATATGCCAAGCAGTGGCGGTGGTCTTGTTCGTTATTTTGACGAGTACAAGAGCAGAGTAGTCATAAAACCATTGCATGTTATAATCTTAATAGGGATTGTTATAATCATCATTCTGGCTCTTCATGCAAGGGGTGTCTAAATGATTCCTGGAATGAACCCAAGGAAGGCTGCACAGATGATGAGAAAGCTAGGTATTCAACAGCAAGAGATAGACGCAGAAGAAGTGATCATAAAGACCGCAGACAAAGAGCTCATTATCCGCAATCCTCAAGTTTCTAAAGTAAATGTTATGGGCCAAGAAACCATACAGATTATTGGTGACATCGAAGAACACAAGAGAAAGCCCAAGATTAATGAAGAAGACATCAGCACAGTGATGCAACAAACAGGGTGCTCTAAAGAAGACGCTATCGAAGCTATCAAGAACAACGACTATAATCTCGCTGCCGCAATATTAGCTCTCCAAAAAGAATAATTCATCATATAAAAACATATAAATTCTGCTGTTTTCTAGAACAACATGCAAGAATTCCAAAAAAGACTGGTGGCTCACAAGCTTTGGATTAGTGACATTCTAAACTCCCGATACATAAAACAAGAGGGATGGCAACCAAACTACATTAAATGTGTTGATGGTCGCGAAATATCTAGAGTTAATATTCTAGGCGTTATAGTCGACAAAGAAAATGTCAACGGTGTTCTTCAGTTCACGTTAGATGATGGTACTGGTCAGATTAACACAAGAGCATTTGAAGCCCCGCTTAAATCAGATGATGTTGACACAGGCAACATTGTTCAAATCATTGGTAAGGTTCGTGCATACAATGAAAATATCTATATCTTACCCGAGATAATTACAAAAATCAAAGACAAACGATGGATTGAATTAAGAAAACATGAAATACCTCAACCCATCCAGATACAGGCACCCGAAAAAAATCAAACAAAAGAAAATTATAGTGAAGAAGTGGTTGAAGATTTTGAAAAAGAAGAAACGGATTCTGAAAAAATATATAAATTAATAAAAGAACTAGATATAGGTGATGGTGCGGATTTTCAAGAAATCATAGACAAATCAAACCTAAGAAATGCTGAATTTATAGTGAAGAATTTGCTAGCTACTGGAGACATCTTCGAAGTTAAACCTGGTAAACTAAAAACCTTAGATTAAAAAACAACAGGAATGATAAAAACTTCTACTAAAGCAGCAACAACTAGTAGTAACACTGCAATCAGGATTAAATTTGTCGCATCAAAAATAACTTTTTCAAAACTTTTTGTACCAAATGTGTGGTTGATAATCGCCACTGAGATCAACCCACCAGCAAGACCACCCACAAAATACGCCAGTATTTCTATTGTTCCGTGAATTGCAAATCTTAAATTGCCTAACATATATGCAGAAAGGTAAGATATATTAGATGTGTTGTGTGTCAGCAACATTGCCGTCTTTGTTTTAACCCAATTACCAATTGCAACAGCTATCACTGAGGCGTTCCAAGTCAAAATAAAAATAGCACCAGCGCCATAAATAAAAGAAAACAGTAAACTAAAAACCAACACTTTAAAATTGTTTAAAAAGATCTCAGTAAATGTGAGAAATCTTGACGCGGTTATTGTCCGGGTGTTAATCTCAAGTAATGTGTTTGTCTGGATTGAAAAAAGATTTTTTGTAATGTTTTGTGCAACTCCTGGGGAAATTAAACAAGATAATACTTGAGGTAAAAACAAGTACCAATTAAGATAAGAAAATAAAATCCCGATAAATAAAAACATAAAACTTAACAGAGCTTTGCTATGTTCAATCAAAAGTGACATTTCATCTAATTTTTCGGTTTCTTTATATTGCTCTAAACGAATTGTGTTAATCATGAAAGGGACACAAGCCAACACTGTTAAAAAAATTGCAACCAAACTGGCATGACCTTTAAATATCCACAAAGCCAAAAAGATTGCCACAGAAGAATACAAAAAACCTATAAAAAACATCTCCCAGGGATGACGTTCTGCTTTAAAGGGATTAATCAAAGACTCCAACACCATGATGATCGATTTTTAAATTAACTTTATAAATCTTATGTTCCTATCTTTGGCTGGTTCCTATCTTTGGCTGGGTAACATTTATAAAATAACCTGCTTTTCCTACAAAACATGGACTACAAAAAGCTACTAGAACGTGCACGCAAAAATCTACCAGAATCAGTTATAACCTCTGAAAGATTTGAAATTCCAAATGTGCGGGGTCATATTCAAGGTAACAAAACAATAATTAGCAACTTTTTTCAGATAGCAGCCACATTAAACAGACAGCCAGAACATATGTTGAAATTTATTCTGCGTGAACTGGCAACACCTGGAGAGATTAAAAAAAACTTAGTTATAATAGGTACAAAGGTTCCAGCATCTAGAATCAATGAAAAAATATACCAATACGCGCGGCAATTCGTTCTCTGTCCTGAATGTGGGAAACCCGATACAAAATTGGTAAAAGAAAAAAACTCTACTTTCATAAAGTGTTTGGCATGTGGAGCTAAATCAAGGGTGCAGAGTAAAATATGATAGTCAAAGTACATTCTTCTAAGAATACAACAATCTTAGTAATTAGTGATAAAGAAATTGTTGGTAAAAAATTCTCTGATGAACACATCCAACTTGATCTAGACTCTGACTTCTTCAAGGGAAGAGAGATGACGCAGGTAGAGATCGAATCACTTCTAAAAACTGCAAACAACATCATTTTTACAGGAAAAAAGGCGGTTAATCTTGGTCTGAAGAAAAACTTGATTGAACAAAACTCCATACTTAAGATTCAAGGCGTTCCATACGCACAATGTCTTTTTATCTAAAAAGCTTTAACCAAACCACTTACCTAAGCCAGTCTGTTTTTCTTTTTCTCTCCCGAAAATCTGATCGATGTTTCTTCTTAAAAGAAGGAGTGTTTGTTTTAAATAGGCTGGAACTTCGTATTTATTCGCTAGGCTAATACTCGGTTCTAAATATTTAACTATACTGCCTTCTGAAACCGTGAAGATGATCTTCCCCCCACAAACTGCACATTTCCCTGTAAGGGGAGGTCTCCGATATTTCTCATTACATTTGACACACCTGAAAACTTGTTGGGAAAATTTTCTTAGATTTCCTTTTATATCTTTTAAAAAGTGTTTCTCAACAACTAACTTTGCTACATCTGCTTCAACAACAGACACTAATTTTTCAGCTAAATTCATTTGCCCTCTAAGCTTTTCCTCCATTGATGGTAAGAGTTTATACGCTGAACACAAAACTCCTTTATTTATATTTTTGGTGTCGTGTGTGAATGTCAAACCTTCAAATTGTTCTTTAGTGCCAAGGACATCACCGATCTTTTTTATTTTAGCATCCCAAGGCATCTTTCTTTCTATACACGCTTCATAAAACTCCAAAGGATACCTAGATACTATGTCCATATCAAAAACCATATCATCAACCTCTGAAGGATTCAGAACTGATGTGAGTACAAGTGGTGCATCCATTGTAGCGCCTCTGTGATTTGGCAAGTATATTTTAGAAAAATTAAGAAAAGCATCCAACAACAAAAACACACAAGACTCGTCTCCATCTAAGTCTCGTCTCATTGCAGCGTGGAAGATTGGGTTGGCGAAAAAGCCTTGTGTCTTTGAAAAACCAATAATTCTACCAACTATGCCTGCGCTAGTGTGTGGTGCTAATCCTACTATAAGTTGTCCCACAAGATCTGCTTTATCATTTAAATTATAATAAGGTTCAAGCCCGTAGAGCTTTACAAGCAGTTCATCTATAAACTTAGTAGACCTAAAAAGTATATCCGCACAATCTTCATCTGGTGAAACCGGACAAGAAGGCAAAATTACATCTTGGGGAAAAATTTCGAGTAGTTGATCTTCACTCTCCAGGGGCCTATTACTAACATCTGTAGTATAACCCAACTGTTTAAGTTTCTCTATGGTAGTTCCTATCTCCTTTGGTCTAAAGTGAGTTATTCCGACTTCACTTGCATCGTATCTAATTGTGCCATCCTTATTAACAAACAACCCATACTTTGCTCTTAAAACGCCCTTGATCAAATGTTCTGGAACATGGTCTTTATTAGAAGTTCCTCTAACACCTTTAATCAAATCAGGATATGAATTTGTAGAAAGTTTTTTTAGAATGTGATTAAAAAGACGTCTAATGTCAATTTCCTTACACCTATAAGTTGAAGCCTGTCCGTGCTTCTCACATTCTGGTTTATCTATTAGGCCACACACACTACAGAAAAATCTTTTTTCTGTTGGTTTATCACAGGCCTCGCAAACAGAAAATATTGTTTCTCTGTCACAATCTGAACAATAAAATATAGGGAAATCTGCTTTTACCTTACCAACATCCAGAGCAGATTGTATCGACCTTAATCTTCCACCTTCTTCACCAACAGGAAAAAGTACTTGTGGGCTTCCTGTTAGTTTTCTCATTTTTGCTTTCTCCGGACGACCCATCCTTGCTCCAATGAATACACCTGCTTTTGGCCTTATTTGGTAATCAGAAATATCATTTATCACGTCCATTATATCAACAGACTCGTAATCCTTTAATTTTTTTAACAACTCACCAACACTTTCTTTGTCTATTAGGTTTAATGTGTCTAAAAACGCATTTGCTGTATCACCTTCAACCACAACGAACTCCTTGCTTACTAATTTGTGGGGAAGACATAATTTTTCAAATATGATTTTTGCTTTATTGGCAGGTATAACAAATTTAACAACTCTACCATTTTCCTTAAAAATATTGATAGAACCCAGATTGGAAATCAAATCATATAAATCGTCATAGCTTAAAGCATCCCAAAAAAATAGAAATTTTGGGTGTAGTGGTACGTTTAATCTCTGACTGATTGCTTTAGCCTCAAAATAAGTTATATCTCTTAACAAATAATTCTTTATAAGGTATTCTGTGCGTTTTTCGTCAACCTCGATAATATTTGCAAGTTTATTTAGATCTAATGATCCAAAAACATCTACAACAGCTCTCTCAACTTCTTGTACCCACCACTCCTCACAATATCCTGGTGGAAGAAGCCTGTGTGCTCTATTAAGAAAATCACCGTATGAAATTAATAAATCTCCTAGGAACAGAATCTTTGTTATTTTATTTTTCATTTTTTTTGCTTCTTCTTCATTCTCTAATTTGATAACAGAGCCATCCTCTAACTGCACTACTGGTCCCTCAATTAGATCACACGAAGTCAATGCTGCGCCTTTACTAGGTCTTTCGACTTTAATGTGTGTTGCCACTGCAATGTAACCATCTAAAACATGCATTGTTGCAGGGTGTATGGCCATGCTCGAATAGCCGCTAACTCTAGATCTACCATATCTAAGTCTAAATCCTCCGTGTCTCAATGGGTGCCCAAGAACTGGTCTCCCTGCAACAATATCAGTAATATAAGTATACACAGGTATGATCTTATCTTTTGCTTCATTTACACTACCCAATGCTTTGGCTTTTTTCTGGATTTTCAAAAAATCTTTTAAAAAGTTCCAGTGATCCAGATCAAAATCTTTACCCCACTTATTTAGCTGTTTCCAAAGTTTCGGCGCCTTAAGTGGAACACAACTGGAATGAATTAAACAAAAACCACTTCTAAGAAAATTAGTAGGAATTCTAGGAAGATCTTTGTAGTTACTCACCTCATATTTCTCAGAAGGATCGCCACTAATTTGGACTGGCATATTCCTCATTAAAAATTCGACTTCTTCTTTTGAAGGAAAATATTGTAGATTTGTAACGCGTTCATGGTAATCTTCTATTTCAGTAAATGTCCTCTTCACTTCTTCTTCAGTCGGATCGTATTCAGCATAACCCATTTTTTTCCTAACATAATCGGCTATCAACACGCTTACTGCAGCGTTTGTGCCACCCGCATTCCTTATTGGCCCTGAAAAATTTAGTCTGAAATATTTTCCTCTACCATCAAGTCTATCAATTAAATCAAGCCCAACAAACCCTTCCAACGGAGACGACACAACACCCACAGTGCTATATGCAAAGCCAGTTCTTATTCCCACCTCCATAGCCTCCTTTTTGTTCTTAAATTTGCAAAATTTCTCTTGTGAAATCTCTAAAGCTATCTGCAATGCAACCCTCCAATCTAAGACACCGTATTTTTTCTCCAATTCAATAATTCTCTTTTCTGCTCCAGCACCCTTTATTTGGGGTGCAACAACAGAAATTAAACCAATAACACGCTCTGCCATGTTCTTTGCAAGAGTCACTTCCACAAAATCAACAGGGTCGTATTTTTTTTCCCTGGCTTTGGTAGCTATAGAAAACGCCTTTTTGATTTCGTCGTTTATACCATCAAAATATGTTTTAATTTTTGCGCTTGCATCTATTTTAATCACCAAACTTCATAATAGTAACTTCTCGTGTTTTTAGGCTAACGACGGGTACTCTACACGGCTCAGGTACTATACCGCGCTTCTCCTGATATTCTGTTGAGCTTAGCCAACACGAACAATTAAGTAACGTCACAGAACGATAACTAGACACAGCAACCCTGTGTATATGACCTGTAACAAAAAAATCTGGGACAATGTCAATTACTAAAGGATCGTAATCTGGAACAGGGATATATTGTGTTGATGTATGCGATGGTGCAAGGTGCCTTCTCTGTAATAGAAATCTCATTATTAGGTCAGGTCTTTTCAGTCCACCTTGCGTTCTGATAGCATCAACAACATCTGCATAATATGGAAAGCTAAATCCATGATATAAAAGTACATTAAAGCCAGAGAATGTATCTGAAGCATGTATGTTTACAAGCGCAGGATTACTAACGGAAATTAGATTTGGTAGTTTCTTTGTGTTAATAAAATCTTCGTAAATGGGTGGTTGTGGTTCCGCTATCCTCACAGCATCGTGGTTGCCAGGGCAAATAATGATTTTTATCTGTTTAGGAATTTTATCAAGATAGTCTAATAAGACCCTATACTGCTCTTTAATATCATTTATGTCAAGTTCGTCTTCCTGACCAGGGTAAATTCCTGCACCTTCAACCAAATCACCCACAATAAAAACATATCTAACCTTCGAAGCAATTCTTCTTTGTTTTTCTCCACCCAAATCACCATTTAACCATCTAATAAATTTTCCAAATTCTTTTTTTAAGAAATTTGTTATGCCAAAATGTGGATCACCCAAGAACGCTACATAAACATCGTCAGAACATTTTTTAAGGGCTGTATTTATGGGTATATCTGGCCAATACAATTCGTTTGCAAACACAACCTTGTTTCCATTAACACCGTTTATAGCTATTACCTCGTCTAAAACGACGTTTTTGGCAGACTCGTATAATTCTGGCTTGTTTTTACTAACAACAACTTTGATGCTACCTGTTTGGTCCTCTAACGTTAACATCAAATTGTTGTTTTTTGTCTCTCTGATCTCAGCCACCATACCTAATATCGAGATGTGTTCCCGATCTGTCTTGTCTAATACGCGGTTTATGCTGACCGTGTTCTGAAGTTCTTGTCTCTGTTTTAATATCTTTTCTATCGCTTTGTATCTAAAATTAAAATAATCAACAAAATCTGCAATGGTGAGTTTTTTGGGTTGTGTCTTGAAACACTTTAATATTTTTACAGGGGTGGTATCGGCGGTCTTGTTTTTTTCATTTTTAATCACAAGTTTATGTTTATTTTTTGTTAAATAATCTTTGAATTTGGTGAGTGGTTTTTTGTTGCCATACTTTTGTTCTAAAACCAAACACCGCTCTAATTCAACCCAATTTATTGTCACTTTTGGGAAAAATTCTAAAAACTCTAATACTTCCGCCGTTATGATCAGTGGTGGTTCTTGGTTCTTTAAATTTTTCAATCTCGATGCTACGAAGCCACTATCTATATTTTCTATACCGCTTTCTACAGCAATCAAAAATCCAAGACTTAGCAGAGCTTTAACTTTTTCTTTTGTTATTCTTTTCATTTTATGTGTTAAATTATAAACCCAAATTATTCTTTAGGCTAGCAAATATCGTTTGTTTTATTGTATTAGGGATAGATAAATTGATTTCTCTTGTGCGCCCATATCTTCCCTTCGAAACAACCTTTGCCGTAATCAAACCAAGCATATCAAATTCAGCCAAGATATCCGAAATTCTTCTTTGTGTTAATGGTCGCAGCCCAGCTTTCACACAAAGTTTTTTATAATAACTATATATGTCACCTGTATAAACTGTGCTTTGGTTATTTAATGAAAACAAAGCGAAAAGGGTTAGTTGGTATTGCTTTGGTTGATTATCTATAACATAAAAAACCGTATCCCGCTCTATTTTTTCTTCTGCTTCATCAACATGCTCTATTCTTATATTTTTTTGATTGGTTCTGTCTGCTATCTCGGCAGCGACCCTTAACAGTTCTATTGCTCTCCTAGCGTCTCCATGATCGCGGGCTGCATAAGCAGCACACTTCTCTATAACGCCTTCAGCAAGAACACCTTCTTCAAAAACTTCAGAAACTCTTGTTCTCAGAATATCTTGTATTTGAATTGCGTTATATGGCTCAAAAACAATCTCTTCTTCTGACAGAGAAGACTTTACTCTAGGATCTAAATTATTTAAAAAAAACAAATCATTACTAATACCAACAATTGAAAGTAAAGTGTTTTTCAACTCTGAGTCAATCCTCGTAAAATTATATAGAATTTCATCTCCTGTTTTTTTTATTAACTGGTCAATTTCGTCTAACACTATTATTATTACTCCTCTTTCTTTCTCTATTGCATTAAACAAAACATTATACACTTCATCTGTAGGTAAGCCAGTGGTTGGTATTTCCTTACCAAATTCACGTGCTAGTTGTGCAACCACCCTGTATTCTGTATCCGCGATTTTTTTTAATTTACAATTAACATAGACTAATTTAAGTGGTATGTTATTTTTTTTTGAAACAGACATCAAATTAGAAAGTACGTGTCTTACTGTTACTGTTTTTCCAGTTCCAGTTTTACCATAAATAAATAGGTTAGATGGTTTCTCTAATTTTAGACTTGGAGCCAGAATCTTTGCAATATCTTCTATTTGTTTTTCTCTATGTAAGATCTTTTCAGGACAATAAGAAGGTAAAAGAACTTTCTTATTCACAAAAATAGAATTTTTTTTAATAAAACCCTCAAAATAACCAGACAGATCCTGCAATCTACCACCCCACTTATTAATTCCACACGAAACTCAGGTGATATAAATAATTTTATGTTCTTAATGTTATATACCCCCTCCATTTCCTTTGGAAAATGAAATTAATTTTTTCTTGAATAAATTAATTTTATCTTGAATTTATCATTTGAATTTATTATTTTATAATTATAACTTTTTTCTTTTGTTACCTTGTTTTTTTACTAAATTAACTTTTATTTTTTATAATTATTACCTTTTTTTACCATAACCTTTATTTTTTACAATTATTTTATTAATTTTAATAATTCTACATTTATTTTCATACTTCTTCATATTTTTTTTCTCTTTTAAAACATAAAAA
>QMQO01000015.1 GCA_003650545.1 Candidatus Woesearchaeota archaeon
AATATATACTATAAAATATATTTTATAGTTAAGAAAAATATATATAAAACCACTACATTTCTGTATATCAGGCCTGAATACCAAGATATTTAGGGGCAGATAGCCTAAATTTTCGTATTTTTTAAAGTCTTGGTAGCGAGAGCAATCATCACAAAAAAAGGGGTAGAGAAAAATGGATTTCGTGATTCAAAATGCACTTAAAAACACAGAAGATCAAAAATTAGAAGAGCTAGATACAAATCAAGCAAACATCAAAGTTATTGGCGCAGGTGGTGCTGGCAATAACATGGTTAATTGGCTTTATAAAAAGGGGATTAAAGGCGCAGAAATAATCGCCTGTAACACAGACCAACAACACCTGAGCATCTCAGAAGCTGATCGCAAATTCTTAATTGGTAAGGATCTAACTCGTGGTCTTGGCTGTGGCGGCTTTCCACAAAAGGGAGCTGAAGCAGCACAAGAAAGTATTCAGGAGATAAAAGAAGCTTTAAAAGATGCAGATATGGTATTTATCTGCGCAGGAATGGGAGGAGGCACAGGAACTGGTGCTTCACCAATTGTGGCTCAAGTTGCTAAGGACATGGGAGCAATTGTAATCGGTACAGTAACAATGCCATTTAAGATTGAACGTGCAAGGATAGACAAAGCCGAGTTTGGCTTACAGCAATTGAGGCAAGTTTCTGATACAGTAATTGTTATAGATAATAACAGATTAGTTAATATCGCTGGCAATCTGCCGGTACAACAGGCATTTGCCGTTGCAAATGAGTTAATATCTACAATGATTAAAGGCATAGTCGAAACAATCGCTGTACCTAGCCTAGTTAACTTAGATTATGCTGATGTTAAAACGATCATGACTGATGGCGGTGTTGCAGCTATAGGAGTTGGAAGTTCTGATACTAACAATAGAGTAGAAGAAGCTGTGAAAGGTGCACTAAGCAACCCATTGTTAGATATCAGCTATGAAGGTGCAACAGGAGCCATCATCCATATTGCAGGAGGACCTGATTTAACCTTGGATGAAATCAATCGTGTAGGCGAGCTTGTAACAGAGAGTATGGACGATGACGCAAATGTTATCTGGGGTGCTCGCGTGGCTGAAAACATGAAAGGAAAGCTCACAGTTATGACTATAATAACTGGTGTCAAAAGTCCTTGGATACTTGGCAAGGTTGATCACAAGCGTGCAACTGCTCAGGCTCAGGCTTTAGGAGATGAGCTAGGTATCGAGGTTATAAGGTAATGTTTTCTTTCCTTCTCGCCTTCATTTTACCACCCCCAACAAAAAAATGGAGGCATTTTTTCTTTTTTTTCTTTTTCCTTTTCAAGAATGTTTCTCCCAAGACTAAAATGATTTAGAATGACTAAAAATAGTTAGAATTTTAAATTAATTATTTAATAGATCAGTTATTTATTTAATAGATTAGTTATTAAATATTAAAAAAATATAAAAAATAATATCTCAAAAATATCATTCAACAATCACACCATAACCAATCAATCTGAATCTATTGCCGATTCTTCTGGAAATTGTAACTTTATCATCCTTGTCAGCACAAACTGGAATCTTTAGTACACACTTGAATACATCCTTCTTAATTTCCTTTACAACACCGACTGTTGCAGCGCTGTTCACATTCAACATCAACGGTTCCCCTATCTTAATTGGCTCTACAACTAAATCCTCCCTAGCTCCAACAACACGCTCAAGCAGATAAGTCCTTAGTTTTAACTCATCCCATACAGGCGGTAGGTTGCCCTCAGTGCTCAACACATTTCCCGCAAGCTTATCCGATTTCACAACTGCAGGGTCTAAGCTTGTCAGTATCGCAAAAGAGCCACCAGGTGTAACTTCATCAACATCCTTGTTACCTGTTCTCAATGCAAGAATCTTTGTCTTTATAGGTTTCCATATTTTCTGGTTACGCTCTTCTACCATATGACCTGGTCTTAGCTCAACAGCCTCTCCATTTTTTAGCACACCCTGCTTAAGACTTCCCCCGAGTATCCCCCCTAACAATCTCTCAGGCATTGTTCCAGGTTTATTAATGTCAAAGCTTCTTGCAATCAACATTAATGGCTTCTTTGTAAAGTCGCGCTTAGGGGTTGGAATCACTTCTTGTACTGTCTTTATTAGAACATCGACATTTATATCATGCCTTGCTGAAACAGGAATTATTGGAGCATCAGCATAATTAGTCCCCTTTAGGAACTCTTTTATCTGGTTATAGTTCTTTAATGCGCCTCCTTCTGGTACAAGGTCTATCTTATTCTGTACAACTATCACATTTTTTATGTTAGCCATCTCTAGCGCCATAAGATGCTCTCTTGTCTGAGGTTGTGGACATTGTTCATTTGCTGCGATCAATAAGAGAGCACCATCCATTATTGTTGCTCCAGACAACATCGTCGCCATTAGACTCTCATGCCCTGGTGCATCAACAAAGCTAACCATTCTTAGTGGCTCTGTTTCTGATTTACATCTTGGGCATTTTTCGTTTGTGCAATAGCATTCGGGCTCTTTACATCTTGGGCATTTATAAAAAGTAGTATCAGCATAACCTAAACGGATTGTGATGCCTCTTTTTATTTCCTCAGAATGGGTGTCTGTCCATTTACCTGACAAACGTTCAGTTAAAGTTGTTTTGCCATGATCAACATGTCCGACTAAACCGATGTTGACTTCAGGTTGTAAAATTTTTTTTGGTTTTGCTATTGTTTTTGCATTTGTTTTTGCGTTTATTTCTCCTTTTGTTGCCCCTTTCTTTCCACTAGAAACGACACCAGAAGACTTTAATTTCTTAGCAATTTTTTTCTTCACTTTTTTGGCTTCATCAATACTTTCTTCTTTCTTTTTTTTCTTTTTTCCCATAAGATTCTATAGAAAACAAGTTTATTTATAAAGGTTACTTTGTGGAAGCAGGATTAATTTAATGTTTAAAAGTCTATTTAGAGAAATTTAGAAAAATTAAAGATAACATTTCTTTTATCATTTCAAGGAAAAAACCAACTAAAAAGTAATATTTATCCCTCTTATTCTCTGCTTATTCCAAGCCTTTTGACTTGATTATTGGTTCGTATATTACTTGTGGAAAGAAAGCTGGAAATGCAGACAAAAATTGCCTTTTTTTATAGTTTTCATGTCTAACCTCTGGATTCGTCTTTCTTATCTCATCATCTTCTACAGTCATTATTTGCATCTCAACAGGATAAACCTCGTGAATCAATCTTCCTAATGGGTGTCCTGCAACATAAGCTCTTGGTAAAGGAATACGTAAAATAAACTTTGTGACACCATATCCTAGACTTGAATTAGGATTTAGCTTAGTACGCGCTTTAATGTCTTTAAATTCTTCAACCTTGTCTGTTGCTTTAATCCTCCCTCTGATAAAACTTTCAAATTTTCTTTTGGCTTTGTCATTCTCAACTATGAACTCAACACCAACATAATCCTTTATTTGGTTCGGATATAATTTTTTATTGAACATTTTCATAAGAATTGATCCATATTTCAATTCGTCAGTTTCAAGATCCAAAATCTTAGTTCTTGAACTTATGGGGCTATTTGACCCATAGACTCTAACTCCTGCATCTGTTTGCCATGAATAAGGCAAACCATCTAAACCTGTTTCTTTACAGTCTCTAAACCGAAAAATATCTTCAACCCATTCTAAAATAGGCCCGTAATGCTCTAACGAATGTATAAGCTCAGGTGTTGTGTCAATCATCAGTATCCTATAGCCCAAACCAAAATTTCTGACTTTTGAGTAAGCTGAGAACATTAGCTCATGGTCAATAGGTTTGTGCTTATTCTTGTGTTTTTTTTGTAATTTTTTAATGCTTTGCTTACCTTGTCTTGCTTCGATCCATTCTTCACGCGCAGATTTTAATAATTCAAAAAGATCTAATGTTGTACTGATTTTTGGGATTTCAAATATTTCTGCTTCTTGTTCTGTTAGGTGTTTATCGCAAAGGCTATTCAGGGCGTCTATACCTCTGTTTGCAGCCTTTGTGAATTCGTTCTGTATAACATCGAGATCATATCTAGAAAAGAAAACATTTCTAATCTGCGTAACAAAATAATCTCTCTCGTTATTCTCAATTGCTTCTCTGACAGATTTAAAACGTAAAAACCTACAGCCAGGATCAAAATAAAAATACATATCCCAGACTCCTGAAAGGTCCAGTTTACTTTGGTTGTACAATTTTTCTACAATCCCCATATAAAAAACACCTAAATTCGGATTTATAAAAATTTCTCTGAATTTAATTATATTAGTAGAATTACACCTTTTTTTTAACTTAATTATTCCTCTTTTGGTTTTGTTTCGTTTTTTTCCTTAACAATTTCATCTTCAGTTTCTTTTTTCTTTTCTTCTTTTTGTGTTTCCTCAAACAACGGCTGTTTCCCTTTTTTTACAATCTTAACATTAATCTGAGCTGTATCTGAACTGATTGTATTGCCTCTTACTGACTTGCGCTGCTTTATGCCTCGAAACTTTCTAATCTTTTTTTTCTTGTTTCGCTTTGTCATCCTATGAATGCCCGTTCCCTTAACAGCAAGAATCTTTTTTCTGGCTGTTCCTGGCAAATCTTTTCTCATTGGAAAACCTGCTTTGTCAGAGCCGCCAGTTATTTCGAATTCATAACCAGTCATGTCAATTACTTCTCCTTTCACAACCATACCGATCTTTCTTCCAACAAAAGGCCTAGATTGATCATCTGTTAACTCCAACTGTTTACTTCTCTTTGTTTCTGGATCGCTTATGTTTAGTTTGAATGCCATTTTAGCTGCTATATATTTTAGATGTATTAAAGAATTTTGGTTTATTTATAAAGATTCCGGACTACATTCATGGCTAAAGTTTAATAAAAAGAAAAACAAAGCTAAAAGACTACTAGAACCTTTTATTTACTAGATTAACTTAATCACTAGATTAACATATCTATATTGACTTAAAATTAGAATTTTTAATAAAATTAGAATTCGCACTAAAAATCACCCTACAATATAAACCTACAATATAAAAATAAGCATGCGAGAGAGATTGAAGCACTTTTGAAAAAATTACCATTGTGTGGCGCCATAGATAAATGTTAATAGACCAACAATAATAATCACAATCGGATAAATCATTGCCTGTGTTAGTATAGATAGAACAGGTAAAAAGTTTGTTATTAGGGGTAAAACTCCACCAAAAATAGTCATTAATGCAAGAATAACCATCACAAATTTCTGAAAGCCAAACAGATCATAGCTCACAAAACCATAAATCATCCCTAACATTCCTATGCCAACAACAATTGCAGTATAAGGAATACCACTTACGATTGTCACAGGTATAGCTACAACATACCTTGCTAATAATGGCAATATCCCTGCAAGAATGACAAGCAATCCAATAAGAGTCATAGCCAGCTTAACCATCAAATCACCTTTTAAGTAACATTTATCAGGATGTTATTTTCATATATAAAGCTTTTTATTATTATCAACATAATATTACCATCATACCAACACCAATCCCATAAAAAGTTGTTCCATTACAGTAGTAAAAATAGAAAGATATATAAATAACCTAGTTCTTATTAGTTCTTATTACTACAAGAGGGATTAAAAAATGCCACTTTTGACTAAGAAAGATCTAACTAAAATTGGAAAAAGTTTAGGAATACATCCTTCAACAATTGAGTACTGTAGAAACAACCCTAAGTCAGTTGAAGCTGCAAGACGTGAATTTAAAAGAGCTGGATATCTAAAGAAAATTGATGATAAAAAACCATTGAGGACAGGTTTTAGGCAAGCTATCTATAATGCTGCATTGAAATTCTCAAGAACAGGAAAATCTGAGTATCTTACAGATCTAAAAAAAGAATACAGCAGAAACCCTGCATTCACAACATACCTAGATATGGCTTTTTCTCTTGCTTCAAAGGTTTCTCTAGGTGGTATTAAGAACATTCCACACAATGGCACATCAAAAACAAATTTGCAGAACACAGAAGATTATCTTGCAAGCATGTTAACTTACCTCGCCATAACCGATCAAAAAGAATCACTAAATGGTGAATTAGGTGAACTACAAAGATCGATGCTCATAATAAATGATCATGTAAACTTCTCTTCAAATGCTGTAAAGGGTGGGGAACGCTTGGAAGATCGCCTGCCAAATGATTTTAAACGTGCTATTGCAAGTATGAGAGCGGTTGCGAAGAATGGTTCTATTAGAAAACCAACATTATACAACAAAGTTTTGTGGAACTAAATAACTAAAGAACTAAAGAACTAAAGAAGAACTAAACATTTTTAAACGTCTTTGATTTTTGTTATAAAATGAGAGAAACTTATAATCAGAATAATAAAATAACCAAAGATAAGCTGAACAAATACTTTGATGTAACAAGTAGAGCTTTAAAGAAAATTAAACTTAACAATAATGCTAATATCGATGTAAAAGGTGCTGCTACAGATTTCTTAGATATGGCCAGACGTTATTTCGAAGACGCTCATTATTTTAAAGAAAAAGGAGATATTGTTACTGCGTTTGCAGCTATTAACTATGCACATGGTTGGCTCGATGCTGGCGCTAGACTCAAACTATTTGATGTTGGAAAGGATAATGTTTTATTTACAATAGATTAAAATTAAATATTAAAATTTATTACTCATAGCTTCTTCCACTTTTTCTTACAAAGAAATTCAACAAAGCACGATTCTGCAGTAGCATCCCTTCTTCATAGGGGTGACAACCATCTGTACAAGCAGAGCAGATTTGATTTGATTTCACAATCCTACGCAAGTTCTCATACGGTTGATATGAAACAGAATCAGCTCCAATCATCTCTGCTATTTTAACTTCAACATCCTCAACACAGAACAAGTTATAAAATTTTTGTGCAACATTAACTGGTCTACCATTCTCAACAGCGTCCCTGCACTCAAAATAGACTTCATCTATTTTATCCCACATTCTTCTTTCTTTACAAAGCTCAACAACAGCTTTGAAGTAACCAAACTCACCAAATGTGGAAATATCTATTGCGTAGAAACAAGGGTACCTAACAGGAGGATAGCCAAGAGCAACATGAACAGATCTAGCACCCGCCCACTTTAGTATAGGAATCAGGACATTCTTCAATGTGTTACTTCTGACCATGCTGTCTTCATAAATTATTATGTCTTTGTCTCTTATAATGTCGTGGACAGCATCGAATTTTGTCAAAACAGCTTCTTTTCTTTCCTCATTTGTTGCACCAATAAATGTTCTCTCTACAAAATCATCTTTATCTAAAACCTCATCATAACACAGATTAGTATTTCCAGTTAACCTTCTTAGTTCTTTTGCACCCCCAATGCCATATGGTCTAGATGAGTTTGGCGCACACGTCACAATCACATTATTCCAATCAATTTTACCGTTTAACTTATCGTAAAGCTTTCTTGCAAGAAACATACCAGCACGCCTCCTTATTCTATAGTTAGATACCCGCCCAAATATGTTTGATACAGGCCTCGCAAAATAGATATGGCTAAAGATACAGTTCCACAGCTTTTCACTTGGTTTCTTGTATTGTTTAATTGCCTTATATGTTCCATCAGGTCTAATCTGAAGTATTTCGGCAGCACCAAATTCTTTAATTTTATCAGGCTCAATATGGAAAGCACTTGTTATCGGCCTTGGTTCAGAAGCGGTTACAATTATCTCATCATCAATATAATAACACAAAGGTCTAATCTTTTTATCATCTGTTGCAGCAAAACCAGCCCCATTTCTGTAAGCAGCTACAACATTAAACGCACCCTTCCATCTTGCACTAGCGTTTCTAAATATCCTTGAAAAGCTAAGATTATTGAAAATCTCAAATGGATTTAAACCAAGTTTAACAATTTCAGATATTCTTTTTATCCCCATACGCTTCAGGTGATATCTATGCTCTTCACTACCAAAGAATCTAATATCGCTAGCAATCCTTTCTATGTCCGAACTAGTTGTCGGGCTATATCCCAACTTTTCTAATCTTTCTATATGTTCTTCATTGTTGATAAAATTACTATTACTTGCAACTGCAACATGTTTAGATGGTCGCTCATGTGCTTTCTCATGCGGATGCGCATTTCTGATGTCAGGTCGACTGAACGTGGTATACCAATTGTGACCTATCATCAGATCGGCATTCAGATCATAACCTTTTTCAAGATCTTTCTGTATTTTTTCAAAGAGTGTATCTAAACTACCTGTTGTATGATACGTGTACATTTTATAATCATTTTTATCAGGATATCTCACAACTAACGTCAACCCCATGCCCTGTTGGCCTCGATGCCTCTGCTTCATCAGCATTACCTTTGCTTTCTTTAAAAGATAATTTTCCCCATAATGATCTATAGATTTCCTAAGTTTCACAAGAAATACTCCGCAAGATTCGTGTATTTCGTCTTCTAAATCATTTGAACCAACAGAATTTAAAATGTCCTCTAAAATCGATCTGTCCTTCAGAGTCATAGTTGGGAGTTAATATCTTCTCCTTATAAGTTTTTACAATTTATCTCAAAATATTATCTCAAAATATCTCAAAACTCATAATTTTAACCACCAATAGATATCAAAAACAAATATCAAAAGTTATATTAATAACCAACAATCTTATCTAGCTATGAGACTTCATAAGACTCGTGTTATATATCATCAAGGCAAATTTGTCAGTGAACCTTACAAAGAATTAAAAGACATCCTAAAAGCATATGGTGCAATCTCACTTGCATTTGCTATTGTACTCACAAGACAATTTGTTTTAATACCCTTCCTTATCAACCTAGGAATGTCAGCTCTAACAGTTGGCGTTGGCTTTGTATTTCATGAGCTCGCTCACCGCACCTTAGCTCGAAGATTTAAGTGCAGGGCTGAATTTCGTTCTTTTGATTATATGCTTGTCTTCGCAATAATCATCTCGTTCCTTGGCTTTGTATTTGCAGCTCCAGGAGCTGTCTTTATCTCTGGGGATGTGGACAAAAGAAAAAATGGCATTATATCCTTATCAGGTCCTCTTACAAATTTAGTCTTAGCTTTATTATTTTTCATTCCTTTATTTTTCGTGTCAAAAGAAAGATTCTTGTTTACATTTCTGAGTTATGGCTTTATTATCAACACATGGCTTGGTGTTTTCAACTTGATTCCTGTTGCAAACTTTGATGGTAAGAAGATTTTTTCATGGAGCAAAGTAGCTTGGACTATAACTTTGGTGTTCGGTATAACCTTGTTTATTGGAAGGATCTTTATTTAAGAAAAAAAATCTTCAAATCTTCTAATCATCTATTATTTTTAAGGGCACATATTGTGCCAAGCAGCTATCGCAGCTCTTCTGTTATCGTATTTGTTTTTGTTCGCAAACAACCATTTGTTCTTTGCTTGCTCACTACAATCTTTTTTTGCACCAGTGTTGTCCACATTTTTCGTTTTACTTGCTTCTTTTCCTTCATCTATATTCTGCCCATCGTTCAGATCACTAAGTGATAAATTGCTCTGATAAGAATTTAATAAGGATGTAAAATTGTTCATGACTGAAATTTTCCAGGTTTTTAGCGTCGTCGCATATTCTTTTGACTTTTCATAATCAATCTCATTAAATATATCAATAAAATCATCAATAGGCTTTAGGTCATTTGCAAGTATGTTATATGCGCCAGGGAAATCAGTATTGTATTTGGCTGCAATGTAGCTTGCGCACGTCTCTGCTTGTGGGTATGTGTGCCTATCAAGCTTTGCATCATATAAAATTTTAGCCCAGACTTTTGGATCCTTTGAACAGTATCTAGTCATTTCTGCTAACTTTGCCATGTTTTCTGAATATTGCAGCCTGACGTCTACGTCTATCTCTGATTCCCTGATGTCTTCTTCTTCTGCTTGATCTGCTTTTTGAGTTTGCATTTGTATTCGATCAATTTTTGCCGCTTGAAATCTAGTCGCTAGGTCTTCAGAGCAAATATTTGCATTGAGAGAATAGTTATCCCACAGAACATTTGCTTTTTGAAATGTATCTTCTAGATTTTTTTGTAAATCAACACAAGCATCGCTATTACAATCTGGAGCATTCTTTAATTCAGATTCGTATTCCTCATTTAGTTTATCATACTTAGCTAGAATTTTTTCTACATCATTGCAATGTTCTTTTCTATACATTTTAGGTTCGTACTTTTTATTATTAATAAAGCCCAATCTTTCAGCGCTATAATAAAAAAGCGTGGATGCAACTCCTGCTAAAGCTACAGCTGCAATGATTGTTCCAGGTATCAAAATCTTCCTTACCAAGTTATTTTTAGGCTGTTCTTTAGGGTTGTTATTCAAGTCGTCTTCTGTCATTATCATAAACACCTCATCACAAGCCACTAAAAAAGGGAAAAGGGCAATTTTTTATAATCTTTTTATTGTAACTTTATAAATTTGTAGTGATTATTGTTTTTAATGTTACTATTGTTTAAATATTGTTTTAATGTTACTAACTAATTATTATTGCTATATCTCGCGTTTGTATATTCTATATCCTCGAATCTATTTTCGTGTGGGATGTGCATCAAAAGATGTATAGCTCCTGCATGCATATTTAAATCACTATACTGTTCAAGTTGAGTTTGACAATGTTTTATTCTAGTATATTCATCATCTTTATACATTGATAGATCAATATCACTGTATGCTGAAAGCTCATATTGATTTATAAAACTTCCAGCCTGCCACAAAATCTCTTTAAGATCAGAATAAAGTCTTTTACAAACAGCGCTATCACAATACTCATCTATCATTCCAAGAGTCTTGTTGTTCGAATTTATAAGCCCATAAATATCATTTTTAATGGATTCAGCTTTGCATATTTTTTGTTCTAAAAATTCACAATACTGGTCTTTTTCTGTGTTAGCAATAGCAACATCGCCAAGCTTGAACCAGTTAGAAACAACTTTAGGTTTTTGTCCACCTGGATTCCGAATATAATTGTTCATTAAATAATCAGCAGCATACCAACTAGCTATAGTTGATGTTGCAACCATTATTGCGGTTATTGCTGTATGTTTTAATTTTTCTAAAATCGCCATCAATACCCCAAACATTAGCTAACATTTGCTCTTTAACTTCTGTGTAGTAGTCACAATTTATAAGTTTTTCTATACAAACATATAATAATGCATTGTTTTTATTATTATCATGATGAATTTTCAATCCATACCAAAAATTGAAGCAGCAGATAAATACATAGACATAGCCATAAAACGAGCAAACAAAAATGCTCAGGCCATCGCTAAAAAAGCAGCCAAAAAAACAAAAGATAAATTGAACAAAGTTAAAACAATTGAACTAGAACGTCTTAAAATAATAAAATCTTCATTAATAAATCAACTGGAAAGAATATTGAAAAATTTCCCAAACTTAGACGAGTTACCTGATTTTTACAAAGAGTTGGTGAAAACAACCCTAGAGTACGGAAAACTTAAGAGATCTCTTGGAGCAATTAATTGGGCACGTAAGTCTGTCAAAGATCTTTCTAACAAATATCTAATTAAAATTAAGAGGACAATGCACATCGACAGCATTATTGGATACAGAAAAGAATATCTTGGCAGGGTTTGCTCGATTATCAAACAAGTGAAAAGAGATTTTTTTAATCTCGAAGATGCAAGAAGAATAATGAAAAATTATCCTTGTGTAAAAACAGACATGTTCACAGTTGCAATTGCAGGCTTTCCTAATGTTGGGAAGTCTACTTTGTTAGCCAAACTTAGTAAAGCAAAACCAAAGATAGCAAGTTATGCTTTTACAACAAAAGGATTGAACATTGGTTATGGGGTATTCGAAATTTATAAGAAAGTCCAATTCATAGACACACCTGGAACATTAAACCGTTTTGAAAAAATGAATGCGATTGAACAGCAAGCTTATCTTGCAATAAAACATCTAGCGGATATGATTATTTATGTTTTTGATCTAACAGAGCCTTACCCTTTAGAGCAACAGATGAAATTATATAATAAATTAAGGAAATTAAAAACAACAATTGCTTACTTAAGTAAAACAGATGTTCTTGATAAGAAAGTCATGAGCGATTTTCTGAAAAAGGTAGAGTGTGCTAAAAATATAAAAATATTGAAGAAAGAGATCACTAAAAAATGGGTAGCCAAAGAATAAGAGAATAAGCTAAAAAAATTAAAGGATGCTTTTACCATTTTTAATGAACAACTCCATAATCAAAAAGAATGCGTAAAGCAGTACAAGAACAACACCTTCTTTCCATTTCAACTTCTTACCTTTTTCTACAAAAACAGCGAACAACAAACAGATTATAAGCATGAATATACCTGAACTCAGGAACAAAAAGAAGTCAGACGATATTGGATATATTAATGCAGTTACACCTAACACCAGTGTTGAATTCATAATAACAGATCCGATCAGATTACTAATCGCCATTTCTGAATGGCCGGTTATAGCAGCTCTGCTGCTAAAAACAAGTTCAGGTAGAGAAGTGCCAATGGCTATTAAGAATAAACCAATAACTATTGGTTTTAGATTTAAGTCAAAAGATAACTCTGTTGCGAAATACACAATATACTTTGAGCTGTAATATAAAATGATAAAACATAAAATAAATAACATACTATAAATAACAACCCATTTACGCCTCCTAAGTTCTCTTTCTTCTTTGTATTCTTTTCTAAATGCTCTACTTCTTCTCACAACTTTCACCATATAAATGCCAAACAGGGCTACCAGAATTGCTCCATCAATTCTTGATATTTGTTTTCCTAAAAGCATTAGTACCATCGGAACCAATGTAAGCAAAAACATCCATACACTGTCTTTTTCAGCCTTATCGGTTTCAACATTTATGCCTTTTCTCATCATTAGTATCACTATACCTGCAACCACTGTTAGATTAGCTATGTTTGAGCCAATGACATTACCTAAAGAAAGGGCTGTATTCTTTGCAATACCTGAAGTTATGCCAACGAATAACTCAGGAACGCTTGTTGCAACAGCCATCAGTATAAAGCCTATTGCAAACTCAGTTATTTTCAGATATTCTGCCAGCTTTGAGAGAATCTTAACGAGCCAACTGCCAGTATAAACTAGAAGAACTGCAAAAACAAGTAATAACACTAAATTAAACCAGACAGCCATTTTCACCTCTTTGATTAAGTTATATGGCCTTAACAGCTTTACTGTGCTAAATTTATCTACTAGTAACCATTAATCCTCTGAAACCAAAGGGACTTAGTCTTCAAAAAGCAATTTTCCAGTGTGGTGTTATCACTTTGACTTAATCCATTTGACTTAATTCTTTTGGTTATTTCTTTAAAAAATAGAAATATATTATATGGTATATAAATGTTTCAGTTATCTCTGTGGTGACGATGAGAAGAATTTTAATTATAATAAAAAACCTAAAGAAACCTAGTATCCCATTAAGACTTCTACATCTGCCCCAAAGATTTTCTTCAAACTTTCGAACAATGGCTCTTTAATAAATGTCTTTGGTGGAATCTTTTTTTCTGCTATTTCTTTCTCCAACTCCTCAAAAGAGCTCTTTTCCAAAACACCTAAAGCACCCTTCTCATCTATTGGAGCTTTTTGCACTTCCTTCTCTGGCTTATCGATGTCTTTAATAACGAATGCAACATCATCCAACAACAAAATCTCACCAAAATGTTCACCATGTTTAACTTTGATCTTTGCTCTCTCAAGTTCGCGTCCACGTTTTCTTTGTATATACTCTATCAAAATCTTCACTAGGCTTCTATTTTCTTTTTTTACCTGCTCCACTTCTGTCTTTGTTAATTTACCCGCATCATAGTCTTTCTTGCTTTTAATAACTTTTTCAAGAAGCCTTAACTGATTTTGTGGAATCTTCCCTTTCTGTATAAGTTCTGTTTCGAATAATTTCAATATCTCGGAGTCCTTTGCTTGTGGGATTCCTTCCAGTTTTAGAACATCCCGCACAATTGACAAAGTAGTATCGTAGACATACACGATGTCCTCTTTCTCTTTCCTTTCCTGTATCTGCTCAAATAATTTCTTAATGCGCTGGAGATAATCTTTAGCATTAGCCAAAAGGTCATCTATTTCTTTCCCTGTTACAGTTTCTTTTTTTCCATATTCTAGCTCTTTTCTAAATTTATAATTATTTTCGAGAATTTTAACATATTTTGGTTCTAATAGTTTCTCTTTTTTAACAAAGATATCTTCAACTACCTTTGCCGCTTCCCCTGGTGCTGGAGGGGGCAACCCATAAAGCATTATTGCAGCTTGTGTTGGTGTCAAAATCGAAAGAAAAGTATCCTCCATGCCTATTTCCTTCAATTTGAAATCCACACGTTTTAACAGCTGCTCGCCAGAACCCATAAACATATCAATTGCTTCTGGACTAGGTTTGATCTTACCCATATCTAAAAGCTGTTTCCATGCTACAAATATACCACGATCATAAAACGGAACACAATCTCTCAGTAACGTAAAAATAACTGGATGCGCTTCCTTTAAACTTTCCCAGAAATCAGTCAATATATAAACCTGAACATGCAACTTATTCCTGATGCCTGTGATTTCACCAGCTTCTATAGCCATTTGTATTATAATAGCTCTTAACTTGTCCTTTAGTTCTGCACGCGTCATCCGTTTAACATCAGTATCATCTACAATTATGTATACATCAATATCAGACTCTGGCTTTGCCTTGCCTTTCATGATAGAGCCAGCTACAACATAAGCAACAATATACTTCTCAAACTTTTTCAGAACCATATTTTTGTGCACTTCTGAGACCTTTATTGCTCCCAGAATTCCTGTGTCGTAGATCGGTGCAGACATTGCTATCATGTTAAGTATCTCGTACTTTGCATCAAAAGCACTTTGTATCATTTCCGTGTGAATTATTGTTTCAACACGTAGTTTTTCGTCCACCTCCTTAGCTATGTTATTTATGATTGCAGTTAATTTTTCTTTAAGCTCAAATTTTGACATTTTTTTGCTATCAGAATCATCTACCAGCACAAGGACATTGATTTTATCTTCTGGTTTTTCTCCTTCTTTTGGTCTTACTGGAGGTAATAGCGCAATACCTGTAATGTATTTGTCAAACTTTCTCAACACTTTCTCTTGAAATGTGTTAAGCTTTTCTTTTATTTTCTTCAATTTTTCTTGAATTTCTTTTGGTAATCTTTTTTCTTGTTCAGAAAGAGCAGCATTCTTTTTTTCATTAGCCATAACCTTTTTAACTTTTCTAACCTTTTTGGATTTTGCCATATTTAAGCCTCCTAACTATTAAATCATATATTCTGCTTAGCTCAATTATATTTATAAATATATATATTCGGGACTGTATATGTGTGCGACAAAAAAATCACTATATTAGACTAAATAAAATAAGAAAAAAATAATCCAAATCAGATAAAATCTAAAAAACAACAAATATCTAAATCCCTAAAAACCTGGTTAAGTCTGGTTTGATAGGCTAAACTGCCCTGATTTTCAGTCGGTCAGTCACTAAAGATAACCATGAGCATCTAAATATTAGTATATTAGCATATTTAAGTTGATCAGCATCTAAAATCGAAAGATTTATATATGACTTGTATAATATTATTACTATTCAGAGGTTAAAATGACTGATACGCCTGATTTCGAATACTGGAAATCAAAAAAAGCAATAGAAAATACTTTAAAAAAACGTCAGAAAATCTATAACACAGATAGCATGATCCTCAGGATTCTCTGCTATCAAGCCCTTTTAAAAGGAATCGAAGATAAAGTTATTGAATGGCAAAAAAAGGACAATCCAAAAGCTACCCCCAAATTCAGTGTTGATTATCTTGACAGTTTAAGTAAAGAGAAACAAGAAGAATTAGTTAATTTGATTGAAAATATTTATAGCATAAAATCAGAGCCTGGTAGATCACTTAAAAAGCCTTATTTAAGAGCATGTGCGCAACTAGCAAATCCTCCAAAAAATCTTGATCCACAATACAGAGATTTTAAAAAAGAAGTAAGTAAAGATGTTCAAAAATATTTTGAAAATCATTATATGATCGCAATAGACGATCTTAAGAAAGTTGTTGGCAGAGAAAATTTTGGAAAAAGATTAGTAGATATACTAGATGAAGCAGCAAGAAATCTTGACAAAAATCTACATAGCAAAGTTGTAACAATTGACCCATTTCAAGAAGAACATGTTCAAGCTAGTCTGGAGTTATTTAAAGAAAAATATGGATTTAGCATAGAAAATGTCAAAAAGCCAGGCTACATGCAGATGTTTCAATATGTATTGCCAGAACTAATGCAGCTACATTATGCAGGATTATTAGAACCTGATCTTGGTAAGAAGCAAATTAAAGATTATATTGAGAATCCAAGTGATATAAAACAACATCAGATAAACAAACAAAGATATTAAACCAAAGATTTAAATATAAGTTATTACTACCAGAAAGTAACAAACAATTAATACATACGGGGTGAAAAAATGCCATATCGAGATAGTCAATTAATCAAATTAAATATACCAGAACTTGACAAAACTCTAAAAAAATATGGAGACACTGAGCTTTTTATACAAAAGAAAACAGAAGGTGATGCCTACGAACTGATTGAAAAAAAGATTGGTTATGATAAGGACGGAAACCTTGATCTAGACAAATTAACCAAATTAACAGATAAAGATATTACAGAATTATTAAATGGCATAGATACTTTGCTTCAGATTGATGTTTTCAAAGATAATCCGAAAAATCCGATAGATAGATACGCAAAATATCAAAGAACCTTTGGAATCTACTCTGAAAACGTACTAGAAGCACTTTTAAAAAGAGACATTAGGACGGTTATGAATGCTTTCACAGCTGGCATAAATAACTATACAAAAAGAGCAGATTCAATGCTAAAAAGTATTCAAGAAGGGATTCATAGTGACCCAAGGTATGCTGAAAAGATAAAAGCCCATAAAAAAGCAATGGTTGAGGAACTATCAAAATAAATTAACTAGAAATAATTTTTATTAGATTTCTTTCTTTTTTTTCAATTCCTTATCTTTTTCTCTATCAGCTTTAACAGTTGCTTTTTCAGATTTTTTATATAATTGTTCTCTAGGCTTTCTTAGTTCTTTTTCAACCTCTTTTTCGATTGCTTCTTTTTTCTCTTTAGCTTTTTCAATCTCTGCAGCATCTTCTTTAATCTTCACTCCCTCAATAATATGCTCACTCTTTGGCTTATCTTCAGTTTTAATTCTTTCCTCTTTCTCTTTTTCAACCCCTTCCTCAGCCTTAACTTTTTCCTCTTTCTTTTTTTCAACCTCTTCCTCAGTCTTAACTTTTTTCTCTTTCTCTTTTTCAATCTCTTCCTCAGTCTTAATTTTTTCCTCTTTCTCTTTTTCAACCTCTTCCTCAGCTTTAACTTTTTCCTCTTTCTCTTTTTTAATCTCTTCCTCAGCCTTAACTTTTTCCTCTTTAGGAGCTTTCTTCATCCTAGCTAAGATTCCTTTTTTCTTTGGTTCTTCTTTCTTTGCCTCTATAGAAAAACCAATAAGTTCTGCTTTCACAACACCGTTAGAATCTTTCTGTGCATTAAGCTTTACATGATGTGGCGGGTTTCTCATGCCACGAGCCCAAACTTTTTCATTTAGGTATTTACCGATTCTAATATTAGACTCATCTGTTTTCATATGCTTAGCAAGGAATCGTCTTAATGCATTTATAGCTTTCTTTGCACGTTTATATTTTGGTGCTTTAAGCCATTCTTTACGTAAAGGAACATTATATGTTCGTTCAAGAACAACCTTAACAGCTTCTTTTTTACCCATTTTCAAGCTTTTGTCTTAGTTCTACGCCAATTCCTCTTTATAGCAGTGTGTCTGCCAGGATGAATTCTTCTTCCAGGACCATAGATCTTTGGTACAGTCCAGAAAGGAGCCCACTTTCTTTGCCTACCCTTCTTAGCTAATCTTAATTTTCTTGAAATATGAATAAACCTTGCCATTGTTTTATCCTCTATTTATTCCTACTTATTATTTTCCTATTTTATCTTTATTTGTTCAGATTTTATCTCTCGCCTTTGGTTTTATCTTCTTTAATTTTAATATTTAATTCTTTTACTTCTTTTTCATTGGATTGCTTTTCCATCTTAGCTTCTAGTTTATTTTTTTCTTTCTTTTTGATTATTTTTTTCTTTTCGATCTCTTCTTTTATTCCTTTTTTTTCAATACTTTCTTTTGTTTTAATACTAGGTTTTCTTCTTTTGGCTAGCTCGGTTGCTAATTTATCTAAAAAAGACATCCCCTTTGGAGATACTACTCTTCCTTTTTTCTTTGATTTTGACGCTTCCAACAAACCAGATTTCTCAAGCTGTTGCATAACCTTTCTTATTATATTTCCGCTTGCTTTATAAAAGCGTTCTGGCTTATTGCCGCGATTCTTTTTACCTCCATACAATGTGCGAAGCTTGCTAACACCTATAGGCCCCTTTCTTGCAACTTTGATAAGGATAGATGCAGATCTAAAATACCACCAGTCTGGATCAACAGGTGGCTTTTCTTTGAAATGTCCTGTTTTAACATATTTGGCCCACTCTTCTGGCTGCACCAGACTGGCCTTTTTAAGCTCTTCAGCCGTTCTAGCTACCAATTCTTGAATGTCAACTTCATATATACTTGCCATATTACTCCTGCGAAAAATAGAACTGTATATAAAGGTTTTGTACTGTGCACCTGTGACTCTATGCTTAGTTCATATCTTAGTCATATACTGAACTGATCAATTTTAAACTAGATTTAAGAATTTAAGTAGCTCCAAGTGCCAAGTTAACTGGCCCTATTTTAAAATTAATAAACAAATAAAATTAATAAACAAAATATATTTAACAACATTTATGATAATATTTAACAATACACTTGCATGATTTAATATAAACCATACATTAATATTAGTCATGTCATATTATCATGTCATTATGTCATATCAGTCATATTAGTGTAACTAAAAGTTTATAAGACAGATTATAAGATTATATATTAGAAATAAAGACAACTACAACAAGGTTATCTTAACGTTCTCTTCTTTGCCTGTCTTCATGTCTTTGATCTTAACCTCTCCTTTTTTGAGTTCATCTTCGCCAAGAACAATAACCTTCTTGGCTTTGATTGCATTAGCATATTGCATTTGCTTTGCTAACTTGCGTTGCATCACATCTGTCTCAACTCTAAGGCCTTTTTTCCTTAATTTTTCAGCAATCTCAACAGCTTTGTCTGTTATCTTTTTGTCAACGGGTGCGATGTAATAGTCTGGGGCTAGTTCTATTTTAGGTAATAGATTTTTCTGTTTCAACAACATGAAAAGAGTACTGTAACCAAGGCCAAATCCGATTGCAGGTTCACTCTGGCCACCAAGCAACTTTACAAGATCGTTATAACGTCCACCGCCTAATATAGATCTTAATTTTCCTTGTTTGTCAAAGCATTCAAACACTGTTCCTGTATAATATGCCAAACCGCGAACAACACCAGGGTTAAATTCTAAAAATTCTTTTTTATTTTTCAGTATGTCAAATATCTTTCTTAGCCTGTTAAGGCCATCTGTACCAAGAACAGAATTTTTATATTTTGCGATCTCATCTAGTTCTCTTATCTTTATTATTCTTAACAATTCCTTTATCTGTTTATCATCTAGCTTCATATCTTTAAGCAGCTCTATAAACTCATTTTCTTCAATCTTACCGATCTTATCGATAGCTGTAAACACATCTATAACATTTTGTATACCAAGATTTTCAAGCAAACCATGCATAAGATAGCGATCATTTACTTTTATCACAACATCTTCCGGAGTCAACCCTAACTCTTTCAGGATCTCTATAGCAACATCAATCATTTCTGCATCTGCTTCTGGCTTGTCACTCCCAAAAAGTTCGATGCTCAGTTGATAAAACTCTCTTAACCTACCTGCTTGTGGCTTTTCATAACGCCACATTCTACTCAAACCATACCATCTTACTGGCTTTGGCAAAGATTTTTGCTTTTCAATAAACATTCTTACAATTGGAACTGTCAGGTCAAACCTCAAGCCAAATTCTTCCTTGCCTCGCTTTTCTAGAACAAATATCTGTTCTTTAATCTCTTCTCCGGATTTTTTTGCTAAGAGCTCAAATGTTTCAAATGCAGGACTCTCAACTTCTTTATAATTATACCTACTGCAAACTTTTCTTATTTTCTCGAATATTAAATTCTGGAGTGCTCTGTCTTCAGGAAAAAAATCTTCAGTCCCACGTGGTTTTTGGAATGCCATTATGACATCTTATTTGCTTTTCTTTATATAATTTTTGTTAGCTCTGACTTTGTTGGATATAATCCCAAAAAAATCTTATAATTCCTTGATTTGCTTAACACACTAGTCATACAAGTGATTGCTTAGCGGCAGCAGCATTAGTTAATTTTGCATTGATTATTTAAATTCTTTCAGGATTATTGCCAAGACATTAGAAACTAATCTTACTTTTATTCTAACTTTTTAGACCGTTTCATAAGCTCTTTAAATTTAGCGTCGAGATCTTCTTCTTTTTTCTTCGATTCTGCTGGCTTAGTTTCTGTAACAATTTTTTTCAACCTAGAATAGTTTATCAGAAATATAATAAAAACAGTGCCAATCACTGTTATTACGATGTAAGCGAAAGTATTTGATTTTATAAACACAAATAAGATCATACTAATTTTGATTAGTTCTTTTTTAGCTTTACAAAGTGCAGACTTTATTTTAGTTCCTAAAGTTACTTTTGGCATCTCAACAATCTCTGGTTTTTCTACTGCAACCAGTTTTTCTTCTTCGATGAGTTCTTCTTCAACCTCTTCTAAAACTTCTGGTATTTCGAGAACACAGTCTTTTGTGTTAATTCTATCAGCCAAATGACAACTTCCAACATCATGGCAAACCCTTGTTTGTATATTATCTATACACTCGCTCCATTCTTCGCACTCCCATTTAGGATAGCATGATGTGCTTCTTACTCTTCTTGAAGTGGTTGTTGATGTTGTGGGTGTTGTAGGTGTTGGTGTTGTTGGTGCTACCTCATCCCCAAATACTCCAAAACTACTGAAGCTTGTAACATCTGCCCAAATATAATTATTATCAGTGTCAACCCCTCCTGGTGTTAATTCTTCCCAGGAGTTTGTTCCGGTGTTCCACTTGTACAGCCTTAATGTATCCTCATCTAAATTTTTTGTGTTGACCTCATCGTCAGTGTAATATACTTTTATTGTGGCAGAAGTTATCTTACCCTGCAAATCAGGGTTTGATATTATATCTATGAATTTACCAAGTTCTGTTTTTAAGCTAACACCTGTACCTTGTGTGTTGTTTGTGTAGCGTATTATATACAAATAACCAGTTGAATCAGCATTTGTTGTTATACTTAGCAAGACACTTACAGTAGAAGTTGCGTCAATATCTTTTTTAACATTTGCTGTAAAGCTTTCTGCCTCGTTTGAATATGCGCTCTGATCAACTGGTTCTGTCAAAGCATAACTGCAACCATCCAATAATTCTGTTATGCTTGGTGCAAAATAATTACTAATTCCATTTACACAGAATTGAGAATTTGCTCCGGCATCATATATTCCTGTACCTTTGAAATTGTTTAGCCAAACCCTCGTGTTAGAAGCAGAAGCCTCTATTAACAGATCATTACCAGTATCAGAATGACTCATGTTGTTCTCTGTTATGTTATCATTTGTGCTATTTGTTACAATTATCTCTGCACCATAACCAAAACCCGCTGAATACCTATTATCATGAACATTATTGCCTTTTATAATGTTACCATCACTTAGACTGTTGGGAACTCCAAGAACAGTTAGATTACCTATAATGATTCCTCCTATTGTGTTATTATAGACTGTGTTATACAGGATATCATTGTTTCTTACAAACCCAAGTAATGATATTCCGGCTGCAGTATGGCTATCTTTCACAGTGTTTCGAATCACAGTATTGTTCTCTGCAAAAGCCATAAAACCATGTATTACGATTCCTGTCAATGCAGACGATATCGTGTTTCCTTCAACCCAGGAATCGCTTGTTGTTATGTTTATCCCTGAATTCGAAGTATTTTCAATATAATTAAAGGATACGTTAGATCCAATCTCTTTACAACTTATACCAATACCAATTACATCATGAATAGAATTGTTGAACACAATGTTTTTATATGTTACATCAATTGCAGCTTTTCTAGGGTCTCCAGAATCACCTGTGATTTCACAATTCATTATTGTATTATTTATCTTTCTATAAATCACTATACCTTCTCCTCCTGCCATTGATATTTTATGACCATCACAATTCAGAATCGTGTTGTTTGAAGCTATATCAACGCAATTTCCTGCAGAGTTAACATCAGCTCCTAACATTACCTTAGCACCATTAGTGTCAACCAGAGCATCGCAACTGGTGCAACTCCCACAATAGTCATAGCTCTGATCAAAAGGTTTGCTTGCAACACCGCAGCTGCCATTTACAACATTTGCTCGAGGAACTGAAGAAGAATAATAATTACCGATATTGTCGATGCACCATTCTGTGTTTGTGCCTAAATCTAAAGAACCATTTCCATAAATATTATTTTGCCAGATTTTTGTATTGACACTTGTGCTTATGTTGATGTCTATGACACCATTATTCAGATCATTCTTTGAAATATTATTATTGTGAGATTGCGATAGATGTATGCCAGCATTAAGACTATTGGTTATATTATTTCTTTGGATTTTGTTGTTATTATTGTCTCCAACACCAGGACCACCAGGTCCCATCTCAGAAAGTATCACCCCGTTACAACTTTCTGTAATCATGTTATTTGATATGATATTATCATCACAGTCATTAGCTATATATATTCCTCCCCAGCATCTCCAAAATATTTGTAGTGATGCATTTGTTATATGATTATTGCTTATATTGTTATTTGAAGAATTGACAAGCAAGATGCCAATTACCACATCCCGACATTTTATATCATAAATATAGTTGTTATTCGAATCTTTCTCAAGAGAGACACAACTCACCAGATCACTACCATTTATATCATGTATAATGTTTCCAGTTCCCCCCTCTATTTTAACACCCCCCATATGTAAGCCTGATTGCTCAATGTCAGAATCATGAACCTGGCTGTTATCAACTCCATTCAAACTAATCTGATTTTCAAAATTTTTTATTTTACAATATCTTATGGTTTCGTTATCATGGTTCTCAATTTTCACACCATCTCCAGTGTTATCATCGCTATAAATAATGTGGTTATCACAGTCTAAAATAACATTGTCTGCTCCAACAAAAATACAACCATTAGTTCCATTTATGTTCGCTCCCAACATTACCTTAGCACCATTAGTGTCAACCAGAGCATCGCAAGTGGTGCAACTCCCACAATAGTCATAGCTTAGATCAAAAGGTTTGCTTGCAACACCGCAACTGCCATTTACAACATTTGCTTGAGGAACTGAAGAAGAATAATAATTACCAATATTGTCAACACACCAGTTTGTGTTTGTGCCTTGATCAAAAACACCATTGCCATAGATGTTGTTTATTCCAACATAATTATTTGTTGATAAGGAATCTGATATATTTATATCATAATAGCCCAATGCAGTATTAAAAAAATCATTTTTTGTTATGTTCACATTTGTTGAATTAATTATCATGATCCCATCTTTTCTATTATAAGAAATGTTATTGCCAACAACCTTTATATTATCATGACTAGCAACCCCAAAAAAAATTGTACCAAACTCTATTCCATAAGTGTTGTTTGTGATGGTGTTTCCTGAGATGTTTGAATTTTTAACACTTAAACCAAATTCAATACCAGAACCAGTATTATCAAAAATATAATTATTATAAAAATAATGACCGATTCCTCCTATAAAAAGAATTCCTCTATTACTTCTAGAAATATTATTTTCTATTACACGTGTATAATTGTGTCCAAATGTAAGAATACAAGCTAGGCTACCGCAATCCCAAAAAGTATTTCTATAATAAGTTGCATTGTCCATCTCTCCACCAACACCTCTAGAACTAAAATGGAACAAAGTGTTGTTATAAAAATAACCCAATATTGGACCATTACTAGATTCAATGCCAATTTCAAAATCATGTATAACGCAATTCTTAACAGTTAGGTTATTCTTATTATTGATGTGTATGCCAGCACCATTAGAATAGTCTCCACTTATGCTGTGCCCTTGACAATCAATAACAACATTGTATGCACCAACATCAATGCAGGTGCCGGTACTTATGTTTATATCATTAGCAAGCTTAACATACGTCCAGTTAATATCTGCTTTAGTATCACAGTCAGAACAATTATAGCAAAGTGTTGCTTTCACATTTACATCATTATTGTCTTTTATGATGTGTCCTGTGATGCTCGATTTAACAAGAATAGAAACTGATATTGCAACCAATAGAACAATCACAATAGTAACAAGCCATACTACCTCTTTTTTTATCATAACTTTGAGGAGAAAGGTATACTAATATATAAACTTTATTATTTTGTAAGTATATATAAAAACTTTATTATTTTGTAAGTTTAAATTTTTTTATCACAATCTTATTTTTATCAGCTGTTATCACAAATTCATCGTCTTCATTAAAACTAGTAATCTTTGTAACGACCTCTGGTAATAAAATACGTTCACCTCTAAACTCTAGGTTAGTAAAAAGCTCGTTTAGTCTCTCTATTTTCTTGCCAGACTGTTCAAATTCTAGATCCTTCATAATCCTACCAGCTTCTGCTTCTTTCTCTTTGCTCATGCGCTCTTTTGTTTTTTTTGCAAGGAATTTTGCAATTTCATCAGCCACATCTATTTTGGTTGCTTCGGTTACTCCAGGTAAACCAGGGCTTATGTTAACCTCCAGAACAAATGGTCCTTTTATGCTTTGTAGAATATCCACACCACAGATGTCAGCGCCAATAGCCTTTGCAGCTTTTATAGCTATCCTTCTTGTGTATGCATCTAGCTCTATTCTTTTGCCAGAACCACCAGAATGAATATTTGCACGTTCTTCTCCAGGGGCAGCTATTCTTTTCATCGCTGCAACAACCCTATCGCCAACTACAATTGCTCTGATATCAGTTCCTTGTGTATCAATATATTCTTGGATGATGAATGGCTGGCTAAGTGCAACAAGAGCATCTAGTATTGAAGTTGCAGAATTAAATGAATCCGCAAACATCACTCCTTTTCCGTGTGTTCCTTGCAGAAATTTCATTATGATAGGATAATTAACATTCTCTAAGATCTTCCTAGCAGCTTCTTTTGTGGCAGCGATATAGGTTTTAGGCATAGGTATGTTATGCATTTGTAAGTCCAATTGTGTTAGCAGCTTATCATGAGCTATTGTGAATGCACTATGTTTTACAGGCATATAACAGTTGCGTTCGTATGCAACAGTGATGGCATTCAGCACAGAGGCATACCTAAAACTACCTTTTGCATAAATACAATCGTATTTATTTAGATGTTTACCTTTATATAAAATTTCAGGTTTCGTTGGTGTCAGATTAACTTCCAGTTCACGGATGTCTATTGCATCAACATCGTCAAAGTATTTCTTCATTGCTTCAAGTGTCCACTTAGAAGATACACTTCCCTGGCTTATTAGTGCAGCATTCATCTCTAACCCTTTTTTATATCATAAACCTTTGATTCTAAATCTTGATCCTTATTAATTTTTTTACTAATTCTTACTAATTCTTACTTACTAATTCTTATAGCTACTAATTCTTATAGCATAAATATTTATCTTTTTTTAGTTTTCTTTAACGGATCTATAAGATAACCATGCTTAAGCACGTTCTGACCAAGCAGTACTTTGTATTTCATATGACTTCTATCTGCAATTGTAAATTCTTCATTTAATATTTTATCTTTGATTCTAACCTTAACCATAACCACAGGCCTTATATGATTTCCTGAAGCAGATTTAACCCTTTTTTGTTTTAATATAGGACCAAGCTGAAGTTCTGCAGAAATTTTCACATCTACTGAACTCTTTGTAGCGCCTGTATCTACTCTAGCTAAAACCCTTTTCATCTTCCCTTTTGGACCTATGATTGTTATATATTCACTAAGCCCCAATATCTCCTTCTTCATTTGTCATCTGTTAAAAGAGCAATGTTTTTAAAGATTATGGTTGGGTTTAATCTTTCTAGCCCCCATAGCAGGATTATCTAATAAAATCTAATAAACAAGCTGCTCTCAGTTTCTTTCTAAACACTTGCTACAAGAAGATAAACAACTGATTCTACTCTTCTCTGACATAAATAGCAAAGTAACTAATTATAAGATATTTTAGGTATTTTACTGAAGATATTTTGCTGCATTAAGTCATCTACTCGCTTCCCTGAATAGTTCTATAGCGCGCTCACCCAACATCAATATGAAACTAGCTAACTTAGGTCCCTGTTCTTTATTGATAAGTATCTTATATGCTGCTTTAAAGAAATCTTTATGTTTTACGCCTTCACTCTCGCAAAGCACATAAAACTCACCATGTAAATCTTTATCACTCCATGTCTTCTCTTTCAAACGCACAGCTAACTTAGAAAATATTTTTTTAATCTTTTTATCAATCACCAAGTCTACAGGTATATTTTTTTGTATCTTGAACTTATAGTTGTCAGGAGCATATTTTTCAATCCAATTCTTAGCGCACATTGCTCTCAATCTTAATCTTTCCTTATCAAAATCATCCTCAAGGTCCTTCTCGTAATATGCAACCGCTTTATCAATATTCATGTCATACATCTGCACAACGTTTGTTAGATGCCTGAAACTTGGCTGATAAGGAATTCTGTGGCGAGGTTTGTCTACTACAGAAAGCTCATAAATCCTTGATTGCTTTTTTTTCTCTTTGTCTGTAACTTTGTCCTCACCATAATAAACACGTTCAACATGATCAAAATCTTCATAAAGCTTAATCACTTCCTCATCAAATGCAATTGAAAATTCCGTTGCTGGCCTTGAACCTGCAAACAGCCACCTTATTATTTCTGGTTCATATATCTCCATCACATCACTCACTGTTGTAGCAACACCTGCAGAACTCGAGAATTGTTGTCCGCCTTTGATTTTTATCCATTCATAACGTGCAGCAGACGGTGGTTCGTAATTGTAAACAAATTTAACAATGTCTTTACATGTGTCAAAGCTACCACCCGCTGCAAAATGGTCTTTGCCTCCAGACTCAAAATCAACTTTCTCATAATACCAACGCATTGGCCAATCAACTCTCCACAACAGTTTAATTATCCCTTTTTCTCTAATGTCAAAAGTATCTTCATGTCCACATTTACATGTATAAGTTACATTATAGCCATTATGCTCTTTGACCTTTGTTGCATCGGTGTTGCATTTCTCACAAAAAACAGAAACTGGGTACCAGTCTTTATCCAGTGGTTCTTTCCTGAACTTATTAAGGTGCTCTCTTATCATACCCTTTTTATCCATAGCCATCTTGATCTCTTCGGCATAATCACAATTTCTGTACTTCTTTGACTGATAAATGTATTCAGGAAATATGCCTAGAAGAGGCATGTCTTTCTCCATCTTTTTTTCATTTCTCTCAGCATAATTGCTGTACTCCCCAGTTGTATCTGGAACATCAACGATTGGTTGCCTTAGATATCTCTTTAATTCGTCTCGTTTTGGCATGTTAACAGGAACTTTCCTGAACACATCGTAATCGTCCCACGAGTAAATGAAACGAACCTCTTTACCAAGTGATTTTAGAGCTCTTGCAATAAGCTCTATAGTAATAACCTCTCTAAAATTACCAATGTGTACAACACCAGAAGGAGTTATCCCCGCTGCTAAGGTATACCTCTCTTTATCTCCTTTTTCTTTAATTATTTTTTTGGCTATCCTATCAGCCCAATGTATTACTTCTTCCTTCTTTTTTTTTTTCTGCCATATTGGCTTTCACTCTAATTAAGAAATATGACACGTTTATATATTTTGCTTGTTTGTTCTTTTAAATGCTGAAATAAAACTAGAAATAGTTAAAGTTTTTTTGCCAACTGTTATTATCGCTAACATTATTCGCTAACAATTATCATGTTTTATGGGCCCAGTGGGATTTTCATAGAAAAATGCCAGACTGCATTCCCCATTCGAACCCACGACCTTTTCACCCAGATCCCTTCTAAGGAATGCTGATCGGTTAAGAGCCGAACGCTCTACTTACCCGCTAACCAACGAAGTTGCTGGCATGCGCCAGGCTGAGCTATGGGCCCATGGTTTTGTTCTCTTTGATATCATGGATTTATTCTTGATTTAAAAATCTTTTTATACTCTTTTAAAATTTTTTAATACACTTTTATTCAAAATCTAGATATCTACAATTTTGCATATGAACTAACCTCACTATAAACCTAACTATAAACTTAATTATAAACTAACTAAACTAATTATAAACCAACATTATAAACTAACATTAATAAAAAACAATAAAAAATATCCCATAAAACTAAGAATGCAGTACCCTAATATACCAAATCAGGTAACAAAAGTAGCAAATACAAACTTACATTTTCAATTTACATTGTTTTTAAATGTCCAGTTATCTCATCTATTTTTTCAGCTTCATCAGGACCTATAGCACCACACGTTATTGTTCCTGGTTCAACAACAGTCTTTCCAGCATCTGTGATAATGGTTGTTGTTAATCCAGCAGCATTAGCAGCATTTATACAATGTTTTAATTCTTTCAAGCCACTAACCCTAAGTACAACCTTTTTCATTCCTTGCAAGCGCCACATCTTTACAATTTTTTTATTGCTCTTCAGAACAGCATCAACAGAAGCATGGGAAGATTGAGCAGCCAGTTTACCTTTTGGTAGCTTTAGATCCCCTCGCACAAGAATGACTTGTTTCAATTCCTTTTTTGCATATCTATTGAATAGCATCCCAATAACTAACATTTTTACGAGAAATTGAAATTGTTATATATAGGTTTTTATTATTCGTTTTTTATGTTTTTTATGTTTTTTATTCGTTTTTATATGAACTAATGAAAAAAAAATAATAATTACAATATTGTAATAAATTTTTTAAAATGCACTGATATCAGTGCTAGCTACTAATTAATCTAATTAATCTGAATTTATTGGTTGCTAGATCTTGAGGCACTACCGCTATCACCTCCAAAGTCCATTAAGAGACAAAGTATCAATGCAATGATCTGCCAGACCCCCCAGTGCCCACCAAAGTAAGTATTTACGCATCCCACACACATTAAAGTCATTGGTGCAAAAATAAATCCTACAACCAACCAGAAAGTTGTGATCCCAGAGTTTCCAAACCAGCCTATTATCCATAATATCAATACAGCAAACCTACCAAAAAGTGCGCCAAAACAAGCTACTGCAAAGCAACCCATAGAATCTCCTCCTTTCTAAAAGTATTATTTGTTAATCTATCTAAAACACCAAGAAATCAAATTTTACACCTTCCACAACGGAAAAATATTTCCTTAGTTTCTGTTGGTTTTATTGTAATTTTTCATTATCAATAAAACCTAACAAAGCTAAACCAAATACTTAAACAATGCTAACGCATTATTCAAATTTTATACTAAAGCTAAAAGCCTCTTATCTTCAAGTAGGCTAAATTAAAATTTAATATTTAGAGTGTTTAAGAAAACCATCTTCTTTATTTATAAATGTTTCTATTTTTGGTTAGCGATTAATTAGCTTATGGTTTTTTAGCTCTTTTGGATTGCTGAAGACTGAATAAAGGTTTTGGGAATTTATTGTTACTGTGCAGTAGCGAAAGATTTATATATGAGTACTATCTGTACTATTAATACTACTAATGGCGGTTTTGAAGGGAATGGCTTTTGTTCATTCTCTAAAATGAACTCCCCCAAACACTATTCCCTTCAGAACTTTTATCTAGGGATAAAAATGACACCTAAAAAAATTGATTTTGAACTGTTGAACATATTCATGGACAGAGCAGCTACTAAAGCAAAAAAAGGCAGTCACAATATTTCTACAGGTTTATCAGTTGCAGAATTTGCAGATTATGATCCTGTATCAAAACAAATTAAAATAGCATCTGGAGAATACCAGAAAGCAGTTGATAATTACAACAGCGCAATCGAAAACTTAAGAAAGATTTCTTCTTGTTTACCTGCTCCTAAATGTGTTAAATCTCCTGTATTACAACAAAGGGTTAAACTAGCCGAAATTTGTGCAGCGCGTGGTGATTATCATGACGCGTTAAGAGAACTTCAGTATGTTCTTCCAGATAATCCACTAGAGACTAACGATACTCGTAACGTTGCTTCACTATATATCGATATAGCTGTACGTGCAGCAAATGGAAATCCCGAGAAATTAAAATTTTATAGAACAACACTCCGCAATATGTTAAGAGCAAAATGAACCCATCACTATTAGATAGGACACTAGTATTCATCTACAAACTGTTTAATCAGACTCGTCGCGATTCATATGTTAATCGCATGTTTAAAAAATAAAAAATAATGGAGGGATACGAATGATATGCAACGTATGTAACTATGAATGGACACCTCGTGTCGATAATCCAAAGTCATGTCCAAGATGTAAGAGACGCTTTGACTATGATATTGTTAAAAAGTCAAAGGATGAAATTATACAATAAAAGAGGTGATAGGCGATAGCCTATGTTTATTTATCACCTCTGTATAAGATAAACAGATAGAAAGAAAATAAAAAATAAAAGACAAATAAAAAAAGAAATAAGGATAAATAAGAAAAGATAAATAAAAG
>QMQO01000016.1 GCA_003650545.1 Candidatus Woesearchaeota archaeon
AAGTTGAGTGCGCCGAAATTTTCGCTGCGCACTCTTTCATTTAATTTACAAATATATAGAACTAACGGAGGAAAGGATGTTCCGTTGGGCTAAAGCCCAAGGTATCCTTTAAATGTAATGAATAACAAAAAATGGATCCAAGAAAAGAAGGAAGGATATACCAAAAGAAAGGTTGCTCTATATTACGATAAAAAAAGATTTAGCAATTATGGTGGCAGATATGTTGATAATAAAGAAAAAGCAATAGTTACAAGTTATCTCAAAGATGAACTTAGTAGTATTGCTCGGGGTAAAAAGGTTTCTTTGCTGGATGTTCCTTGCGGAACTGGCAGATTTGCTGTGTTGTTTAGTAATAAAGGTTTTAATGTTACTGCAGCAGATTATTCACAGGACATGCTTGATATTACCGCTAAAAGGGCCAAAGTTAAATTGGTAAAATGCGATGCTTACAATATGCCTTTTAAAAAAGGAAAGTTTGACGTAGTTGTGAGCATTAGATTTTTATTCCATTATCCTAATCCTGAAAACATTTTAAAAGAGTTAGTCAGAGTAACAAAGAATGGTGGAATATTAGTTTTCTGTACATTAAACAAGTATTCAGTAAGATATTTTATCGAGATAATATTAGATTTATTTAGAAAAAGCAAAGAACACAAACTTAAATTTGTTACTGAAAAGGAATTGAACGAAAAAATTAAAAACTTAGGAGTAAAAATTTTAACTACAGAAAGCATGTTTGTGATACCAACGCAGATGTATGGAAAATTGCCAAAGTTCATGGTTAAGTTCTTTATGTTCATTGAAAAATTTACACCTGATAACTTAAAAATACTCAGATATTGGAAAGTAAGTAAGAAATGAAAAGAAATAAAAAGAATGGAACAAAGGTAATAACACGGGTTTTAAGAAGTGTTGCAGGAATCTTTATTGGAATAAGTATTCTCATATATCTTCTAAGTAAGGTTGGAATAAGAGAAATATACGATAAATCAGTACATGTCAATGTTAGTTTTTTGATTGTCGGCTTGGTTTTGTTATTTTTAGGCTATTTTTTACAAGGCTTGAGGTGGTATATATTAGTTTCTGATAGATACAAAGTTACATATGAACATTCTTTGATGAGTGTGTTTGCTGGTCTGTTCTTGAATCAGATAATACCATTAAATCTTGGTTTTTTTGCAAAACCATTGTTGATGAAAACCAAATATAAAAAAGCATCACTTATGTTTCTGATTCAGACAACAATATTTGAGATTTTTTTAAATATAATTGTTATACTCATATTAATATTGCCTCTGTTGAGTATTTATTATAAACAGATATTTGAGCGAGCATCTTGGTGGATATTAATCATTTTATTGATTATATTAGCTGTATGGCTCAAAAGAAAATTTGTTATAAGAATGTTAAAAAAAATTTCTAAAATTAGATTTAATATAACAACAGTAAAGGCTGTGTTGATAAGTTTTCTTATTTTTATAAATCAAGTAGTAATTTATTATTTTGTTGTCAGAGCGTTCAGTATTGAATTAAATTTTTTTTATATTTCCTTTGCCGCATTAGTAACATTGCTCTGCAGCTTCCTAGTTTTTGTTCCTGCAGGTATTGGTATAAGGGATGGTGTTTTTATGTATCTATTAATGAGGGAAGGTATTGAGATGTCTCTCGGCTTGTCAGTTAGCTTATCGGTTACAATAGCTCATATTGTTTATCTTTCTTTAATAGGCGGGATGATTTTTACCATCGGATTTGATATACCGTTGAAAAGAATTATTTCACAAGTGAAGAATAAGCTTTTAAAACAGAAGACCATTTAAATTTTTTCAACAGTTTTTTTAAATCTTTCTTATTTGGTTTGAAGTTTGTAGATAATAGATCATACAAACTATTTTTCAAAGCGAGCGCGTCACCTGCCCGAGTGATTCTGCCGAGTTTATTAGTTACTATTGTTTTTAATGTTTCAAGATTAGAGATTACTACTGGTAGACCAATGTTAAAGTATTCAAAAATCCTGAATGTGTAGATTGCGTCTGTACTAAGCCTTTTTCTTGAAGGAATAACACCAACATCACCTGCATTGAGGAAATTGGGAACTTCATGGCGCTGGACCCAGCCTGTGTATATAACCTTCTCTTTTATAGGAGAGTTTAGCACAACTTTCTTCAGTCTTTGGAAATATTTACGACCATTTCCCACAACTAACAGTCTAGCTTCTGGAATCTCTTTTACAAGATCTTTGAAAGCGTTATAAAGAATATCTAATCCATCATAGACTTCAGCATCGCCAAGATATACGACTACTTTATTTTTCGATGTTAAGCCAAGCTTACTTCGGACTAGCTTTTTAGATATTTTTGATTTAAAACCGCTCTCCACACCATCAGGCATAACTAAAATTTTGTTAAGATCTATATTGTAACGAGCATTTAGTTCCATCTTCATAAATTCACTTACTACAACAACTTTATAAGCATTTTTAGGAAAGTTTAGACACTCCATTTTTTCAATCCACCTAACAAAAGGACCCCAGAAAACATTAGGGTGTGTTGCGAGGAAGAAATCCCAACCAAAATCGGTCATGTCACAGATAACTTTAACTTTTTTTAATTTTTTGGAAACTAAGTAATTAGCATAGTTTGGGACAAAATTCCAACCAATGAGATAATCCACATTTGGATGATTATCAATAATATATTTTGCAACTTTTTTTGCATATTTTAACCTTGAAATGAATTCGAAAATGCCCTTCTTTTCCTTGTAGTTTAGGCCTTCAAGCTTTATTTTTTTTTCGATGCCAGAGTTTTGGCCTGAATGGACCAAAATAACTTCATGAGTTTTTGCGAGGACATCTGCTATCTTTATTATTCTAAGATTTGACCGACTTATCGGTGGATAATTACGTTCTACAACTAGAACTATCTTTGCCATCATTTCACCTTTTCTAATGCAATAGCTTTAACGATTTTATTTAGTTTTTTTTGTTGTGTTCTAACTGATTTATGTAGAAAAAATACAACTGCAAGTAAGAATAATACTCCTGTGATCGCAAATAATTGAATCGCAGATACAATGCCGAGACTTTCTAGAAAAATATTTACTGTACTTGGAATAAGAACTGCAATAACAAGTAAAATCCAGACAATTAGCCAGATTATAAAATCCTTCATATCAAACTGCCTTCTCCGGAAATATAAATAAGTAAAATAAATCATTGCTACTGCAAAAACAAAGCCTATGATCTGAATGCCTAAAACCATTTTGTTACCTAAATTTATCTATGTTATACCATCTATTATATATAGTTATCGGGTTAATCTCCAACGGAGCATGTTTAGTACTATCACAACACCGTCAATCACAGTTGTGCCTTTTGCTTTATCGTGATAGACTGTTTTAATTGGAAGTTCTCCTATCTTCAGTTTATGTTTTCCTGCATTAGCAAGCATCTCTGCTTCAACAGAATAGCCGGTAGAATTCCAGATGATTTTTTTATAAATTTTAGTTTTTAAGATCCTAAAGCCAGATTGTGTATCTTTTACATCAACACCAAATAGGATTTTGAATGTCTTTTGGATAATGTAGTTGCCAATCTTAAAAACTATCGGCATGTTTTTGTTGAGTTTTCTGGCTCCAATTAGAAGGTCCAATTTATTTTTTTTGAAATACTCCAGAAAACGTGGAATGTCAGCTGGGTTGTGTTGACCATCCGAATCTAAAGTTATAATTATATCCATATTCTTAATCAATGCAGCTTCGATTCCTGTTTTTAATGCTAAGCCTTTGCCACTGTTTATTGGATGTTTAAGTAGAATGTCTGGCTTTACTTTTTCTGCTTCTTGATATGTTTTATCTGTACTACCATCATCAACAACAATAACCTTATCTACATATTTCTTTGTATCCTGAATCACACGGGCAATATGCTCCTCTTCATTATATGCCGGAATTATAGCTGCAACTTTCATCTAAATCACACCAACAGAAACACAGCTAACAAAGCCATAATTATTTGGAAACCGTAAAGTAAAAATACAACTTCACGTTCGTATGCAAATTTTTTGATTTTTCTTATTAAAAGAATTGCAAAATGTTCCAACCCGTATATATTACTATATTTGTTTGCTAGTGAACCATTTGGAAGAACGCGAGCAAAGCTTTCCTTGCGAAATTTCCCCCGCAGCTTTAAGAAAAACTCTATTATGTAAGGAATAAATAATAGTAATAAAACACGTTCCATATTGCCAAGTATCGCAACTATGCCGATTAAAGCCCCCACAGTGTATGTCAGAACATCTCCTGGAAAAACTTTTGCAGGTGGTAGGTTAAAATACAGGAATGCAATTAAAGCAGCGACCATTATGAAGCAGATCATTGTAATGTGGGTCGCGCCTGTTATCCAGCTTGCAATTCCAAGGGTTGCTAGAATGATGATGCCCTGACCAGCTTCTAGACCATTATAGCCTGCAAGCATGTTGAAACCATTTGCTGTAATTGTTATTATTAAAGGTATTAAAATTATAGGGTAGACTAAACCTAGGTTAATAGGGCCAAGGAAAGGTAGAGTGACGATAGATATACCTGCATTTACAACCATTAGTGGAAGTGCAGCTAGTGCGCACAAGATTGGTTTTTGGTGTTGTCTTAAGCCAAGCTTCCACCCAAGAATATCGTCCATGATGCCAATGATTGCAATTATCAATGTCGTGGTGATAGCAGCCATCATTCCAAGATTTATCTGATAACCTATATCATTAAAAACAAATGTTCTCAATGCAATGTAGAATAAAGCGCCCCCTAGAAAACCTACTAATACAACAATGCCACCCATCTCAGCTACTTCTCTGTGTTCGAGTTTATGCATATCTCTACCAGTAAGTTGAGCTTTTTTTGCACGCTTGATCCACTGAGGGGTTAATAGTAAAGTCGCTACAAAGCTTATCACTACCCCCAAAAATAGTATCCAATTCATGTTAAGTTGCGAAATTCTGACATTTATTAAGGTTTCGCTATTATCTGTGTGAATTTGGCTATCGAAAAATTTTTATATAATACGGTGTGAAAAATTAAAGTTAAAATTGGCAATGTAAAAAGGGATCTTGTTGCTTTATAAATTGTTGTACAGATTAATACGTATTTGCAATTCATTGTTTTTACATACCAAATCAAAGCTAGCCAAAGTGTTGAAAATTTAAAAATTATAGAAATAACCAGAAAATATTAAAAATAACTGTTGATTCTAATTAATAATGATAGCAATCTTTGAGGCTTTTGTATTAGCAATTGTTCAAGGCATTACAGAATGGTTGCCTGTTAGTAGTTCTGGACATCTTGCTTTAATTGAGAATATATTTGGTATAGCCGATCCTGTATTTTATTCTGTTATGTTACATTTTGCAACGTTGTTTGTTGTGATTGTTGTGTTTTGGAAGGATGTCGTCAGAATCCTTAAAAGCTATTTTATTGGTGACACAGAATATCAAAAGTTAGGATTACTAGTGCTATTATCTGTCTTGCCCACTGCTGCGATTGGATTCGCTTTTATGAAGTACTTTGAGGCTGCCTATACAAACTATTTCACTATTGCAGCCGCGTTTTTTGTAACAGCAATATTATTAATGTTCTTCAGATTTGCAACTGAGAAGAGAAAGAAGGTTTGTGTTGTTGATGCACTAGTTGTTGGTGTTGCACAGGGAATTGCGATTATACCTGGTATATCAAGGAGTGGTGCAACAATTGCTACTGGAAGGTTTCTTGGTTTAAGGAGAGAGATAGCTGCTAAGTTTGCATTCTTAATGTTTATACCTGCAATCATTGGGGCAACAGGCTATCAGATGATATACAGGTCAGAAGAAATCGCCTATGCTACTACTGATTGGGGTGCATTGATCCTTGCTATGATTACAGCAGCTGTTGTTGGATATTTTGCATTGAAGTTTGTGTTAAGAACGATAAAAAGGAATGCATTTCATAAGTTTAGTTACTATTGTTTTGCGGTTGGTGTTGTTAGTTTGATTTTGGGATTAGCTTTATAGCTTAGAAAGAGTTTACCCCACGGCGTTTTGTTAAACTTTCCTATTCTTAGTTTGCCGACTGTAGGATACCAAAGTTTGTCGTGGTAAAACTCTGAAGCAAATATAAACATCCTGAATAAAGGTGTATGAAAGAATAAATGTTCTGCAAATCTTAATCTTTTTCTGAATAATTGATCAAAGAATATAACAGGACTTTTGAAGGTTTTGAATCTTAAGTTGATATTTTTTATTGAATCTCCTACAACGTCTATCTGCCTCAGATCGGCCGTTCCAAGACCTTGGTCGTGTGCTAGTTTTAAGAACTTTATCTTCATTGGATCAAAACCCATTAGCTTGGCTGCAACAGCATCAATTGCAGCCTGATCTTCGCTAGCAAGGATTAGATTTGCTGTTACAGGTAACATTGTCCTTGGGCCTTTGCCATTGCCTGCTACAGTGCCATCCATCACTGCAAATAAGTTTGGATGAATGTCTTTCTGTATTTTTAGTATGTCAACTAGAACTTCGTGGATCATTTTATGGCAATGGTGTCTGCGTGTTGTGACAAGGCCTCCGAAAGCATTTTTGATCGCACCTGTCATTACAGTGTGGCCGTGTGTGTTATGAAGTAGTATCCCATTTCCAATAAAATTATGTGATTTTTCGAGCACAGTAATATCGTATAAATCTGTTTTCTTTTCAATATTTGTAATTTCTACGATATCCTCCCAAATTAATGCATTATCTAGTAAAAAATCTAAATAACTAAAATCATCAGGGTTATAATTTCCTAATAAGATTAGCTTATAACGTAAGGCATTAACTAAGTACCTAAAACTTTTTCGTGGAATCCGTTTTTTATAATATATTAAACTCTGCCAAAATCTATTTCCCCGGGCTCTTCTATCAAAAGGATTTGAAAGTTTGGGAAGTTTTTCAAAAAAATGTACAATCTTTTCTTTATGTATAGGTATAAAATCATAGTTAGTGGTAAAATCATTCTTTCTTTTGTTGATATTCTCCAATAATTCATGAAGTTTCTTTTTATTTTTTGATTTTCTAAATTCAGGCTTTAATTTATTCAACTTAATAATATCGTCAGCATAAATTGATAAAGTAAAAACGTCCTTGTATTTGTGTTGCTTTCTTTTTTTTGAAAATGCAACGACACCTATTCTTTGGAACAGCAGTTGCATCAGTTTGGCATCATTTTCATTTGTCGTAGTTATATTTATCTGTCGCGATTTTGGTATGATAGATCCGTCACAATCTATATATGTAACTAAAAAATTTACGATTTCTTCTTTGGTACACGAATATATAAAACTAGGGATTTGCTTTTTATTATTCAACAAGACACCCAATTGTTTTAAAACATCCACTAATTGTTTGGAATGTACAAATAATTCATGTTTATTGCTTCTTTTGGATCTAAATTTTAAACCAAAGATATCTTTAGTTATTCTTTTAAAATCGCTTAACAGTTCATCAGAATAATTTGTAAAGTGAATTGCATAGTTCTTATTTTTTCTATTCTCTATGCTTCCTTCACTAACAATATATGCAATCCACCGACATAATTCAGGTGAACTTCTTTTTGGATATGTTATTTTATTATGGGATTTTTTAATTTTAATCTTTTTTAAATTTATTTTAATTCTCCTTTCTCTAAAAGACGAGATTTCTCTTAAAACGGCAATCTTATGTTGCTTCTTATTTAATTTCTTCGCTTTAACCCAACCTTCCTGTGTTAAAAACGGGTGTTCTGCTGAAACAATTACTTCTTTTCCTGTCTTAAGCCTTATCTTATAGATTTTACCTTTAGATTTATTTCGCCAAACTATTGCCTTTACATATTTCGTTCTTTTCTGTTTAGTTCCTACAAATGTTAAAACGCGATTTTTGAATGATTTCTTTTCTTCCTTTTTTTCTAAATTAGGTTTACCAAACATATCTTTGATTCTTATTAAACCTCTACTAGTTGAAATCAAAGTGTCCCCATGTACACATTTCATTGTTGGCAGATGCATGATGTTTTTACCTATAAACATCTCTGGAATTTTGTATGTGTCACCAAAGATGTGATGTAGTGCTATGGAATCGTTTAATTTGTAGTTGATCCATTTGACTGTTGTTAGGTCTATTAGTTTTAGATCTGCTTTGCTTAGGATTGGTTTCCATCTATTACCCCTTTCGCCTTTTCTGACGTCTGTCACAACGGTTCTGTTTTCGACTGGATAGAGTTTCTTAAATTTGTCTTTTTTAAGCTTGTTTAAAACTCCTGCGAGTTGCCACGGTTGTGTTGAGCATGCAGGGAAGTATAAACTCCAGGATAGATTAAGTTTAAGGATAAGGTCTTTTGAGGGCTTTAGTTTATGTTTATATTTTGCTAAGTCTAAAAGTTTAGAATAGTCTTCTAATACTGTTTTAGGTGTTGTTCTTAAAACTGCAACTTTACTTGCTTTAGGCATTTTCAGTTATATTCTCTACAACTACTTTTACTGATTTAACATGAGCACATCTTAAAATGATTGTAGCCATAATCAAACTAATTGCAATGGTTATTATGCGAATCAATAAAAAGCAGACAACGACTGCATTGAAATCAATATTGAAGAGGCCGGTGATGGTTAATATGGTTGCACCATCTGCTATTCCAATTCCGGCTGGAGTTGGGGAGATTGTGGATGAAAATCCCAGTATTAAGAAAGCAATGCAAACTGCAAAAAAACTAATATGGATGTTAAATGCCCAGAAAATTGCCTGAAACATTAATAAATCAACTGCTGTTGCTATAAATGTAACAATAAAAACAAAAAGTGTTTTATGTTTTATTTCTCTAGCACCATCACTAACATGCTTCATTGGCTCTATGCAATATTTATGAATAAACCTCCAACGTAAGATTTTCTTTAGGTAATCCCATGATTTCTTGTAGAACAACAATATTAACAACAGAGTTATAAGACCAAATATGATCGCAATTGTGTGTGCGAATGCGCCTAGCGAATGGTAGATAACCAAAAAACCAAGAATGCCAAAAAGCAATGTTGTGTATGGCTCAATAACTCCCCGGTCCAGGAAGATCAAGCCAGAAAACTTTTTGTTTCGTCTATATTTTTTTACAAGGAGTGGAGCAAAATCACCAAATCTTCCCGGAAAGATGATTGCGCCAATGCGTGATATGCCAAAGGCCTTTGACAAGTCTGTAGATTTAATCTTATGCTTAAGCCAGTGATGCCATTTCCAGAGACGTATTAAGACTGAGAGTACCATAAGCATCGCTGAGATGACAACGAAAAAAATTAAATTGAATAGATTGGTGCTCCCAAATAAGTTTTCAAGTGCTTTTAGGTCTAAATTTTTAAAGATAAAGTAAAATATGAATGCTGCAATTATCCAGCCGATTGTTGTTATAATGGTGTTTTTCTTGCCAAGTCTCATTTTTTGAAATGATTTTCTTTTTTTTTTAATTCCACGTTGCGATAAAAATTTTGTGGATAGGCTGATTTGGAATAAATATAAAATATGCTAACTAGCATTGAGCTCTTTTGATTTTTGGTGATGGAATATAGTCTTGTTGCAAAGCCACAAAACCAAAAACCAAAGGGTTTGCTTTTATACCTTGGGTAGTTTTATTATATATAAATATAAATAGAAAGATTTATAAATGGTTCTTTCTTCAAGAGTTATAGGACGGTCATAGGGGCGTGGTTCCACCCGATCCCATTTCGAACTCGGAAGTTAAGCACGCCTCCGTTCCATGTTGTACTGTACTTATGTACGGGAAGCATGGAAAGCTGTCCGCTTTTTTTTCGGTCTTTTAATTTTCATAAGTTTTATATACTTGCTTATCTACATGTTTTATATTGACAACAGAAAAAAGTTTCTTATAATGGTTCTTGAAAGAATTAAGGAAAAAATAGCGCCAACTCTCATTTCGATCTTATTAGCTATGTCTATGTCTTCTATTGTCAAAGCCAAAGAAATTGAAAGATCTAATAATGTTACAAAAGTGACGATTCCTGTGAGCAAAAATTTTGTTGATTATGGAAGATTAAATTTAAACATTAGAATCGAAAGTGATTATAATTCTCGCTTATTCGGTTTCGAAGAGTATAAGATTTTCTGGCATAGTTATTATATAAACAGATTAAAAAACGAGACAGATATAGGCAAAAAGGTGATTTCAGATATTGCACCTGTTGTTAGAGCAACTATCGAGAGTGATATTCAAGACACTAAAGCAGAAGTTAAATCCGACTGTGATCATCTGATTGAACAATATTCTTTGAATTTTAGGAATCCAGAAGCTATGAGGTTTAATAAAGGTTGTATTAATTTTGGCATATACCGATCTTTAAATAAAAAATATACCAAAAGGGATAGAGCATTGTTTAAGAAATTTTATGATTGGAATGAGCAATTTAGAAAGGTAAATGATAAATTCGTGGAGTTCATAGATAAATACATAAACTTAGATACTAAGTTTGATTTTTCAGATTTGAGTTTCGAACTAGAAAATAGAATATCAACATATGGCAATGGGAACTATTGGGTACAAAGGCATATACCAAGCAAAGGTAATTTTTTTGGTTTGCAGATGAAAGATAGTTTACTTGGCATTATGTGTAATTTGGATCTTCAGTTTAATTCTTTTTATTTTCAGAAAAGATGGAGCAGAAATAATGAGCTTAGTTTAAACTATGACCCTCAGATTGACGATCTCAACTTTAACTTGAGAAGAAAGTTTACTCCTTTCACAGGAGGAATGGTTAGCTTTGATATTAGTCTATCAAAAGAATTTGGAAACCAAATAGAACTGTATTATACGTGGTTAAAAGAATTCTAGCTTTAAAATTGTTGCACCACCATTATAGATTGAATTTCCATAATTGACAGAGCGCTGTACAGAAATATAAAATCATAACTCGTGTGTTTCCTTCTATAAATGTTTCGACAGCATGTAAGAATTCGGGTTAGATTGCAACTTCATCGGTCCCACGACTTTGGAGCCATTGCACATGTTGGGCAACGTATGTATTTGCCTTTTCCTTTACCTGATTTCTTAAAATATCTTTTACAAGATTCAGAACAGAAAACAAATTTCTTGTGTCCGATGTATTTTATATAAGAAACTGTATCCATTTCTTCTCCACACCAATCACATTTCATTTTATTTTCTTTTTTGATAAATGAAAATAGACCCATCGTATAGCCGAAAATATCTGTTTTATTTATATTTTATTGAAAATAAAAACAGAAATCTGTGTTGAAAAATGATTTATTCAGAGTTCAAGTGTGATTGTTTTTTCCTTTTCATTGATTTCTTTTAATATTTTATGATTTTTTAATTTTTTTTTGATTTCTTGCCAGGAAAGACTCTTACAAGCTTCGTTTATTTGATAGATTATATCTTGCACCAAATTGAAGTTTTGATAAAGTAGATCACCTTTTTTTATATTTTCTTTTAATGCAAGCTGAAGCTCCTCTAGTTTTTTTTGTTGTAGTTTAATGATCTTTTCTTGCTTTTTGATTTCTTTTTCTTGGGTTGTTAGTTGCTTTTTTTCTCTTTTCTTTTCTTGGACTTCAGTCAGAACAGTGTCTAGAGCTTTGTTAAAACTTTCCTGTGGCTCTTGTTTAAAGTTTTTGTAGAGCTTTAGTTTGAAAGGCGTAATATCTTTTACTCGGTTATTTTGTTTTACTATTTGAGCATTTATTTCTTTATTTTTTATTTTTCTTATAGCGTCATAAATACTAGAAACATCGTTATTTGAGAGGTGCTTTTTGTCTTTTTTTATTTTTGAAATTAACAACAGTTCTTCAGCATAAGTTCCGCCTAACGCGAGGTCTATTGCTAACGTTTTTACAATTGAGTCCCTCTTGCTCTCTTTTATTATTTGTTCTAGTTTATCCTTTGTTAATGTTAGGGTATTGCATTTTAATTTAGGGTAACTGTATCGAATACCGCCACGAATTGTACGGTCTTTCCATGATTGTGTTTCTAGTGGAGAACGAATCGTGAAATCGGTTTCGCACAGAATTACATTACCTGGCGGGATTAATTCTATGATCATGATGTAGTTCTTTTCTTTTGTTGAAAAGGTAATTTGGATTATTCTTTCAAAGTCTATTTGTTTGATTTCATTTACTCTAGCATTTTTGAGATATTTCCTAAGGAATCTACAGAAGCCAGGTGGTTGTGGTGAGCTTTGTTTTGCACTACTTAAATATACGAAGTTTGGTGTTATTCTTAGGATTAATCTTCCTGCACCTGTTTTATGGAATTGGATATAGATATCCTTTTTATCTGGTTGATAGATTTGATCGACTTTTGCACCTATTAGAATTTGAAGTTCTTTTATTATGTAATGAAGTTCTAATGCAGGCAGTTCTTGTTTCATTGTATACAGATTATTTGTTTGTTTTATTTAGGTTTTGGTTGATTGCTGTCAAAGTACCAAATATTTTCTATATGACTTGGCAGTGTTTTTGATAAGGGATGCAGCAGGACTTTACTATATGTCAACCCAGACGGCATTATCATATCTTTTTTCATGTAATGTATTTGTTAAGGCATTTTTTCTCTTAATTTGCTAAAATCTTTTGAATCATAGTTATATATCATCTCAAGTTTTATTTCTTTCTTAAAATCTTCCTATAATAATTCTGACATGTTTTCTATTTTATATTCTTCTGCTATTTGGAAGACTTCTAGATTTTCAATAAATCCTTCGACATATCTCTTGATTGTTTCAATCAATTCATTTAGATGTTTAGTATCTCTATATGCTATAACACTATAAAAATCATATTTGCCAATAATTTTAGAAAAATGAAAAATATATTTGTTTCCTTTCATCATTGTTATAAACTTTGTTCTATCTTCAATAGGATTTATTTTAACCTCAAACAAAATAAGCGCAAAATTTGGAAGACCAATTAATTTTGGATTAATAAAGGGGATCAATTTTAATATCCCTTGCGTTTGCATTTTTTTAATTCTCCTGGCAATACTGTCTCTCTTTAGCTTTGTTTTCTTTGCGATTTCTGTAACAGTCATCCTACCATTTTTAAACAGAGCTTTGATAATCTTCTTATTCTTATGGTCTAGTTTTGTTATTTCAGTCATAAATAAGCAAATATTGGTATATATTATAAAATTTACGCTTATTTTAAGCATTTTTATCACATAAACTATTTAAAACACTCACACAACTGATATAAAATGGATTCGATAGAAAAAATCATATTAAAATACAATCAATTGAAAGCAGTTGTTAGAAGACAAGGATATATTGCTACTTTACTAAAGTTAAAGAGTGCACCAGACCTTAGTGATAAAATATTTGAAGAAATCAATAGTAATATCAATATTGATGAATTGTGTGAACTAATTGAAGGTCTGCGTGGTAGTGGAAAATTTTGGGAAAGAATTAGAACACTAGAAAATTACTCTTTATTATCAGACAAACATTTTTCTAGGAATAGAAAATTAAAAAAGACTGCTGAAGACCTGCTTTCAAAATGGAATTATAGGGTTGATCCAGATCGTTTTTTTCAAACATTATTTACTTTAAATAAGCTAGGTTTAAGACCAACACAAAATACAATAGATGAACTTTTTGAATACTTTCTTGTAGGGGTTAGTCCAGATGTAGAACATTTGGCTTTATTAAGTAAGGCAGGACTTAAACCCAGCAGAAAGATTGATGAATATGTAGAAGATATGTTCGGCAGCCTCATGTCAATGGATGAAGAACATAAACCAGAACCTGAAGAAATCGTAGAGTTATTTGAAAGGTTAGGTCTTAGACTAAAAAGTAAATATATCCAAGATACATTAGAACATGATATACATATTAGTATCGATACATCATATGCATCATGTCATTGGGAAAAAAGAACTCCTAAACTTGATTTGAGAGCCTATGCAATCTTTTATGAACTAGGATATAAAATCAAATTGTCTAAGGAATTATATCAACTATTAATAGCTAAATTTAATCTGAAGTATAAACAAAAAATAGCTATATATTATGAGGAGTATAGAGAAAGTATAGAATCATCTGAATACAAAAATGTTTCAGATAGATATGATGACTATTATGATTCTAGAGGATTTTATGCTGACGCTAGGTCTCACGTGCAAGCTGCATTTATAGATGATATTGAAAATTTAGCTGCATTACACAAACTATCAAGGAGAAAAGTGAAGCTTGATAAAAAAAGCTTAGATATTATGTACTGGTCACTTATACCGGCTCTAGTAAGGGTAGATGGAGCCTCTGTAATTGATCGATTAGTTGAGATAACAGGAATACAACCTTCGAAAAGAATAAGAAATGAGATTATTGAGTACTATGAAGAGCTCTATCATTGATAGTTGGATGGAACTTACAGCTGCATCTGCAAGAGATTAATTTTTCTTTCTTTTTCCATAATTTATTTAAATAGAGTAGATATAGTCAATACTATGTTTATTCGCACTAAAATAATTAAAGGCAAAGAATATGCCTATAAGGTTGAGAACATCTGGCGCAAAAGAAAGAAGGCTAGTAGACAGAAGGTAGGCAAATATTTAGGCAGGGTTTATACTGTTGATAAAGAAAAAGATCTAAACTTTATGCATGTTGTTAAGAAAGATCTGGACAAATATCTAAGCGAGACTGATTATTACATGATTATAAAAGATCTTATTCTAAAAGAGTTGTTGAATCATGGCTTTGTTAGAAAGAAGTATTCAAAGTATAAATATGTTAAGGACGGACTGATGGTCGATCTGAAGTATAAGAAAGTGTTTAATGATAAAGAAAAGGAGTGTGTGCTTCGAATGAATGAGGGCTTTCTTTGTAATACAACAATGAAAGGACTTTTGAACTTCAAAGGTGAAGGCAGTGAGAGAGAGATTGGACAAAAGTTGGCTAATAACTTAGTTGAAGCTGGCTTGGTTGTTGACCAGGATGTGTTTCTAGCGTTGTTTGATAAAATTGGAAAGCTGAATTATGTTACAATGCAGGAAGAACCAGAGTATGAAGAATATATAGAAGAGAAAGAGTGATTTTGAAAAGATTTCTGTAAAAATTAATTAACATTTTCTCGTCGATAAATGCAGATCTCCTATATAGCGCCAAGCTGGTGCCTAACCACCCTACGTTACTAACTAGAATTTGCCTTGTTTTTTCTGCAATTTAATGAAGCGTTCTACATGTGGAATATCATCCTTACAGCCAAAATCCAGCCAATAGTCCTTCAGCTTCAACACCTTAACCTGGCCTTTCTCAGCCAAAAGTGTGATAGCATCTGTTAGCTCATACTCGCCACGCTCTGAAAGCTTGATCTGATCTAATGCTTTAAAGATCTCTGGAGTGAATTTATACAAGCCAATGTTGATTAAATCGCCTACAAATCTTTGTGGTTTTTCGACGATCTTTTTGAGAAAAACACCGTCTGTTAAAAGGACACCATAGTGTTCAGGATTCTTGTGGCGCATGCCAATAACATAGTTGTAATAATCCGGCTTTTTTAGCTGCTCAAGGTCTGCTACAGAGAAAAGATTATCCCCGCCAAGGACAACAAAGTTCTCATTGCCTGCAAAATCACGAGCAAGCTTAACAGCATGACCTGTACCAAGCTGCTCATCTTGAATAATCACTTCTGCTTTAATTGCATACTTATCAAGGAACTCGTTTATCTTCTCCTTTTTGTAGCCAGCGATGATTGCAATGCCTTCAAAACCGGCTTTTTTGAGGTTCTGAATAACGTAGTAAAGAAAGGGTTTACCGTCTATATCAATTAATACTTTTGGGGTATTCTCTGTTAAAGGGAGCATTCTTGTGCCTTTACCTGCTGCCATTATTATTACCTTCATTTTAGCACCATTATGCATTTGGCCTTAAAAAGCCTGTTTGAGCCTCTGAATCAGCATATTTATCATCTGAGCTCACTTCTTCAGACTAAAAGCCTCTTTCCTCGTTGTTTTTTCATTCTTGAACACCTTTAAAAGTTCCTCTTGCGTTCCTTAATAAAGCTTCCTATTTTAAGTCTCACTTTTACTATAGCAAAAACCTTAGTAGATAAACTCTAAAATTAGAGTAATAAATGAGAAAAAGCAGGGAAAACCATGAAAAAGATAATTTTGATTTATATGGGCTGAAAAACACCCTATTTTGAGGGATTTACGCCCCTGCATAAGTCTCACTTTTCCTTCATAAATCGCTAACAAAAGGTTTATTAAGGGGCCCTTAATTTTATTATTATGCTAAGGATTTTTAAAAAGAGGGAGACCTGGGAAAGGATTGACCGATATATAAAAAATGCTTTTGAGCGCGTGAAATCTGACATTCATCATATTTATTCTTGGATCAACTATCTTAAGCATAAGGATGAATTAAATGATCATGAACATTCTCAATTTAATAGGGAACTAGGCGAGCAAAAGATGATGATTCAGTATGTATTGTCTAGGATTGAACAGCTAGAATCAGCCAGCATCCCTAGACAGAGGACAAGTCAAGGACAAATAAAGGACACATCAAGGACATTTAGGGGACAAATAGGGGACATTAAAGGACACGTAAAGGACACACATTTAGTGGCTAAAAAAAGCGATCTGACTGGCGCTCAGATGGAGTTATTGCAGTTGTTTTACCATTCTGACAGACCCCTTAGCTATGATGAGATTTCTAAAAGATTACAGAAAAAACCGAAGAGCATTCGCAATCTAATCTATGAAATAAGGGATAAAGGAATAGAGATAAAAGACAAACCAATAGGTATCAGAGAGAAAGGATTCTACATTGACAGGGATTTAAAGATCGAACTTTCTGGAAGGTGATGTCTGTCCCAGAGGACATAAGGACATGTCCCTAAAATAAAGGACAAAAGGACATAAAAAGAGGACAAGTCGGGACATCTCAAGGACACATGAAAAGGACAAAAAACATTCAGAGTAGAGATTTAATGTAGCTTGCCAGTATCTTAGCTGTATTTTTGACATTTTTTGTGAGATCTGTTACTAAAACATTATGGCCAAGCTCCTTTGCCTCATTTAAACAGACCTGCATAACCTCAGAATCCATGTTTTCTTGGATTTTAGGCAGGGAATATCCTCTTTTCTTTAGGCGTTTATAAAGAATTTTTAAATGACAGGTCGTGACTATACATAAACTCACTTTTTTACTAGACAAATAGTGAGAAAGATGACTATCTACAATAAAAATGCCTCTTTTTTGGGACTCTATATAGCCCGAAAGGGCCCTATTTAGTGCTTTTGGGTCCACTATATAGGCCTTTTTAGCGCTATCATAACCCTCATGTAATCGGCTTTTCTTGATAAATTTTGTCACATCTATATGTTTTGCATGTAGCAAAAGTGAGAGTTCCCTAGCTAGTGTTGACTTGCCTGTACAGGGTGTCCCTGTAATAGCCACTATGAAATGCTTGATTTTTGCCATTTTAAGCCTTAGTTCTGCTGAATTTTTGTTGTTTGACTAAATAGCAGGTTTGTGAAGGATGTATATATAGCTATTTGTTATGCCTAAAATGTATCTAAAATGTTAATCTAAAATAATGCTTTTACACAGAGTTGAGATGTTACAAAAGTGAGATTAGGCACCATTAGATTAGTTGTTTTTTAAATATAGCTTATCGTCGATAAATTGTAAATCTTTAAGTCGTGTTAAAATACATTTAAATAGCGTTTGGTTTAGTAGCCACTCTTAAGTGGTCAAAAAAACGAAAAGTTTATATAATATTTAAGTTAACATTATTACTATTATCAAAGGTTGTTATTTGGGTTTTTACATCTTTCCCTAATCGAAAAGAGGGACTGTGAGTAAAAACTCATGCTATGTTTCCAGAAGGAAACAAATCTTGCAAATTTGCTACGAGAAAATCGAGCAAATAATAAAGAAACTTGAATAGGAATAACATATCTAGATGGAAAACCATTAGTTTTAGGTAGTTTAAAGTTTTCTTAATAACCCTCTTGCTAGGGTTTTATATATTTGTATTTCTATAAAAAGGAGGCAAATTATGAAGAATTTTTTTGTCATTATGTTGTGTTCGGTAATTATTAACCAGAAGGTTAATTACTCTATGATTCCAGAGGAGGTACGCGTAAATCGCGTACCGGTTATATCATGGCAGGAAAGTCTGGGTGGCGAGATAGGCACAGCCTATTCTTGCGAGGACAAAGAAGAATGGTTCTGGACACTAGATGAAAATGTTGTGGTGGACTGTCTAAATAGTTCTACAATGGTCCACCTCTCCAGGACTTCTGCTACTGCTACTCTGGGGGTAAGCAGCAATGAGTTTGGCATCCTCTGGATAAAGTCTGATGAAGAAGTTGCTTTTATTAGGCTGGGGGAAAAAGAAGTAAAAGTGAAGAATTCTCCCTGCCTGTTTTCCTCCATTCACAAAGTTGTAGATGATCTAGAAAGAGGAGGGACTGTGAGTGAAAACTCATGGTCATTACTCCTCGGAGCATCTCTAAGTCATTTTTAAAATCAAATTAGCAGGGCATAACTTGGTGACGCTTCATAGAAGCGGCAGGGTTCGATTCCCTGGCCTGCTATAGTTGAAATACTTTGGCAAGAGTAACTAACAATAACTAACAACTTTTTATAAATTGTCTGTTTTTAAATAATCGAGAAGTCATAAAACTTTTTTAATAATTTTTTTCTATATCGAAATTTCAAAAAGAACATTAAAATCACTTCATCTTCAAATAAACACCAGCAGCATGCTTCTCGTATTCGCTGATAGCTTTCTCTGCCTTGGCCTTCTTGCCTGCCTTTGTCCTGCCATCCATCTTCTTAGTATTTTCTTTCTTTATCTCTTTTTGTGCTTTCTTTAACTGTTCCTTTTCTTTTTTTGTGACCTTCTTCATTCTTCTTATCCTGATGGCGCGCCTGATCATTAATTTCCCTAGGTAGTTAGCACGAATAAGTTTATGCGCTATTATTACCAAAATCAAGGAAACTGTTGCATATATTACTAACAGTAAAACGTCATTTAACATGTTCTTTAATGGTGTTGGAGGTATGAAAATGATAGATTTCTTTAATAGCTCACTACCAATTATAAACGGGTTGTAAGATTTAACAAAATTGTATAAATACAAAGGCATAGACTCAATTGGAATTAATAGGTCTGACAATAAGAATAACAAACTGCCAACAGATATTGCTGCTAGCACAGAGGTTTCCTCTGATTTAAACAAGTAACCAATAAGCATTCCTAGAAAGATAAACAAAGATGTAGTAACGAATAAAATAAGACAGATGTTTATCCAATTATTCAGAAAATTAAGCTTGAATACTGTAACAGAAACGCCTAAAATTATGGCTAGTTGCAAAGCTATGATTATAAGGCTAGTTAAATAAGTTGCTATTATAAAAGTTATGTCGCGAGTTGGAACAATGTAGTTTCGGAAATGTGCTGGTGATTTCTTTTCTATCATCACCAATGTTGTTGCTAATAGGATTCCTATGAACATAACAACAAGTATTATTATAGAGGGCATCTTCTTTTTTAGATAGGTCTCCTTAGCGGCAATCTGATTTACTTTTGTGGTGAACGGACTAACAATAACATCTGCTCTGGTAATTTTTATTTGACCTATAGACTCTTTTAAGTTGGTTAATTTTTTCTGAATGTCTGATATCTTGTTGTTTATTGAGCTAATGCTATCAATTGTCTTGTTTAAACTGGATATTGCTTCTGTTCTTGTATTTTCAATGTTATTAAATTGCGATTGCACAACATTTAATCCTGTATTTAGGTTATTAACCAGCCGAGAGAGAGAACTTCCATTATTGTTAGAGAGTTCTGTCTGAAGAACTAGAACTACTGTTCTCGTGTCATTTAGATCGTCTAATAAGGCTTGCTCTTCTGATGCATTAAGACAGAAATCATCAACATCATCTTCAAGTTGCTCTATCATATCTAAAGTGTCTTCAACGACACTGTCAGCAGCTTTTGTCAAGGATTGAGATTTCTCTTTTATCTGTGAAAGGTTGTATGCGTTTGGATCAAATTCTGTGTTGATTGATTTTAGATTTGTAATTACCTTTCCTAGGTCTACTTTAAGTTGGTTATTTGACTCTATTAAGGATGATAACTGTGCGTTTTGTGCATCTATTGTAGATTTTGTTTCTTCTAGCTTTGATAATAGTATATTTGTTAAGGATATACTTTGTTGACTTGACTTATTCATAATTGTCTTAGATATAAGATTACCAATGGTATCAACTAAAATTAAATTAGAAGAGTCTACATGATAGATTAGCTCAACTTTTCTCTCGTTGCTTACTTCTAATGTTGCAGGTAATTCCACACAAGCATGTATATCATTGTCGCGGATTTTCTCAATACAATCTTCTATATCTGTAAATTTAACTATATTTACATTTTCTGCTCTAAATGCCTCTAAGAATTCTTCTGTTTGGTTTGAGTATGACTCTGAATAAATTCCAATCTTAATGCTAAATGGATTGGCATTGTTAAAAGCGAGGCCCATAAGAAAGATGATTAATAACGGCCCAAAAATAACTATTAGAGCAGATGTTTTTGAACGTAATAAAATCTTAAAGTTCTTTTTTATTATTTTAAACAGATTAATCATTTTCAACTAAGGACTCGAATATTTCATTTAAGCTTGGCTTGTTAACTCTAACATCTAATAATTTTTCGTTCATTTGCTCCATTATGTGTAAGATTCTATGAAGTGCTTGTTCTGACTTTGGTGTGTATATGATGATTTTATGACCTTTATCAATCACTTTATCAATTTTAACATCAGACGATTTCTTTAATTTCTCTATTATTTTTTTATAACGACCAGGGGCTGTTTCTAAATTAATCTCTTCATTTTTAGAATAAAGGTATTTCAGCTCATTTGGCGAACCGACCTCTAAAATTTTTCCGTTATGTAAGATAGCAATTTTAGTGCAAAGGCCTTCTAATTCTGACAAGAAATGAGACGAGAGTAATATGGTTGTGCCTCGCTCGTTTATCTGTCTTATTAGCTCCCACATCTGCTTCCTTAGTATAGGATCCAAATCTGCAGTAGGTTCGTCTAGAATTAAAACTTGGGGTGAATGTACTAGAGCACAAGCTATGTCTAAGCGTTTTTGCATTCCTCCTGAGAGGGATCTTGCGATAGTCTTCTTTGCATCTTCTAAGCCTGTTAGTTTTAGTAATTTTTCTATGTTACTATTAAGGATTTTTTTACTCATACCATAAAGGCTACCAAAATGTCTAAGGTTCTCTATTATTGTTAGTTGTAAATAAAAACTTGGATCCTGAGAAGCAAAGCCAAAGACGGTCTCTACTTCATGTTTGTTTTTGTGAACTAATTTTAAAGATTCTGTAGTATTATCTAAGGCACGTATCGGCCTATAAAAAACCTCGCCTTCATCTGGATCAAGAAAACCAATCATGGTGTTTAGGAGGGTAGTTTTGCCACTACCTGACATACCTATAACTCCAAATATATCTCCTTTTTCAACTTTAAAAGAGACACCATCTAGAACAATCTTTTGACCAAATTGTTTAACCAAGTTTTTTACTTCGAATACGGTTACCTTGGACATCAGTTTACCTCTTTTTTATGTTCTTATGGCTAAGATATTTATATACTTTACTATTGTTTTTCTGCAACAGACACTGCTTTTCTTATCTCATCAAGAGCGTCGATATTAACAGAGATAGAATCTATTCCTTGCTTTACCAAGAAACGGGCCATTTCAGGGCGAGAGCCAGCTTGGCCACAAATAGAGGTTTGAACACCGTGCTTCTTGCATGTTTTGATAACTAGAGCTATCTCGCTTAGGATAGCTGGATGGAGCTCATTGAATAGTTTTTGGATGCGTTCATTGTTCCTGTCTACTCCTAGAGTTAACTGAGTTAGATCATTTGTGCCAAAAGAAATAAAGCTTATACCTTCATTGCAGATATCTTCAATTATCCAGCACGAAGCTGGAGTTTCTATCATGACACCAAAATCGACATCTTTAATAGGCTCTAAACCACAAGAACGCATTATGGCCTTTGCTTTCTTGAGTTCTTCTGTTGTAATAAGAAATGGTATCATCACGCCAACATTTTTAAGGCCTACATCATGCAGCCGTTTTATTGCAGTGAACTCTGCCTTTAGAATTTCTGGTTGATCTAATGCGCGCCTAATAGCATGCCAGCCAATCATCGGGTCAGTTTCTTTGGGTTCATTTTCAGCGCCTTTAAGGTTACGATACTCGTCTGTACGCATATCACTAGTTCTTACCCAGACTGGTTTATCCTTAAATGCACGGGCTATTTTTCCTATTCCATCTACTAGCATCTGGATGTAGGGTTCAAAGTTACCGTCTTTAAGATAGTAAGCGGGGTGAACGCCTGATTGGGCAATCATTATTTCTAAACGCACTAGGCCAACACCATCTGCTCCTGTAGCAGCAGCGCGTTCTGCAAATTTTGGAAGGTCCATTATTAACTTAATTTTTGTTTTTGTTCTTGATGGTTCTGCTTCTTTAATCTCAACTTTTTTTTCTTCGATTACCTTTCCTTTGTAGATTTTTCCATGGGTTGCATCAACTGTTACTATTTCGCCCTCTTTTAACAGCTTGGTGGCTTTTACTGTGCCAACAATACACGGAGTGCCCATCTCTCTAGAAACTATTGCTGCATGGCAGTTAGCTACCCATACAGGAGTTAAATTTCTAGTAAAGACTACAAAATTATGATTATCCTCAACTGTTAAATTATAAACTTCTGTTTCAGGCAGAGAATCTACTTGGCTTACCCTTTTCATTCTAAGAGGAGAACTAGCTATTTGACGTAATTTTACACCATCTTTGTATTTAGCTAATTTGCTGATACGCTCAAGGATTTTATTATTAATTAACAAATTATTATCCACATATGGTCTTATTTTGCCTTTCACATTTACGTCATTTATTATATCAGAGAGTAATTGCTTCGCTGAAAACAACTTGACACCAATAGCCTTAGTCTTATTAGTTGGCTTAAATCGCTGACTGTGTTTTAACACTTTTTCTATTTTCTCTGTTATTTGGATATTTTTACATTTTAGTCTATTATCATTTATCACAGGCTGTATACCTAACCGTAAACACCCTAAAACTATGGCTTGAATCAAAATTTCGTCTGAGGTATAAATATGAACTCTATTTCCGTGTTTTTTGTGAAAACTGCCGTCTCCGTCTATTACTCCTGATAAAAATGCACAAATATTCTCTTCATCAGTCTCCATTATCCAAGGTATTAAATTTTCATACTTTTCTAATAGAATCTGTGAAGGTGATTTCAAAGAATAGGTGTAAGCGTTCGCAGCATTTGCAATGCTAGTAAATCTATGTCCCCTTATGATAGAAGTATTATTTCTAGTCCGAACTTTTAAATCATAATTGAACAAATCCTTAAAATTTTTAACTACTTGGTTTATAAATTTTCTTTTTTGCTCTGTATTTTTCTGGACAAAAGCAATTCTACCACGACGTCTATTTAACTGAATATGGCCATCTGTATAGATCGCTCCAATCAAATATGATAGTTTATTTTCTTTTTCATTTGATTTAACGATATCAGGTATTTTGTCGATAGTAGAGATAGCTAAATTTTTATCTAAAACTTCATTAATTGGCTTTTTACATAACATTCTATTTTCGAATAACATCATCTTATGATCCTGGGTTAAATCTAGGGTATTTGTAGAACTCCTACCTGTTTGGGACACTGAAATTCTTATGATTTGGGCTATGCGTTTATGTGAAGCAATAACATCTTTCCATTCTGGTTTTAAATGATTGTTGAGGGTAAGAACTTTAACCTCTTCATCTTTCTGTAGTGATTTGTAAATTTGGCTTATCTCTTTAATACCATTGGATGTTAGTACTTTTGTATAAGATGGAAAACACGTTGCTCCTCCCTCATCAGTTATTATTGCAGCTGCTTTTTCCATTGCAGGAACCATGTCAGGCGTTGTCATCCTTGTAACCATTACATCACCTGGTTGAATCTTGCTCAATTCGCTAAGAGAATAGATGATTTTAATAGGACCTGTTGCTAGACCGCGGGATGCCACTTGACCTGTTAGAATAACTTCGCCCTTTAGCTCTTCCACTGCTTTTACTTCTTTTTTCAATGTTGTAACGGCCCTTGATTGTACGATATAGATGTTTCCCTTTTCAATTGCCCATTCAATATCCTGAGCCTTGTTATAGTGTTCTTCGATCTTGCAAGCGTATCTTGCAAGCTCTTTGATCTGTTTATTGTTGATCACTTGGCTGCTTTTGTCAGGATCTGTTATAGGACGTTTCTCTGTCTTACCTGTTTCTGGATTACGAAAAAAACCCCATTCTTGTTCTCTTACTGTTATGTTTGTTATCTCATTTGTTTCTTTATTGACTTCGTAATGATCTGGGTTGACTGCACCAGAGACTATCGCTTCTCCTAGTCCATAAACTGCTTCCACAATGACTGTATTCGGATCGTTTGTAGCAGGATTCACAGAGAACATCACTCCTGACATATCGCTGTCTACCATTTTTTGAATAACAACGGCTATATAGACCTTAGAATGATCGAACTTATTTCTGACGCGATAATAGATAGCTCTTGCTGTAAATAAGGATGCCCAGCATGCTGAGACAGCCCTTATGAGTTGTTCCCTGCCGCGAACATTTAGAAATGTTGCTTGCTGGCCTGCAAAGCTTGCAGAATTGTGAGTAACTATACCTCCAACGCCTGCTGCAAAATTTTGAGATTCAGGTACAACAAAATCATATACCCACCCATCATAGTTTATTGGTTCTATTTTTTTTATTTTATCCCAAGTAACTGAGTCGTTAAAAATATCTAAATTTTTTGTCCCATATTTATTTAAAACAGATATAAGTTTATCTACACTATAGGTCTTACTTGCTACTAAACCTTTATTCCAGGGTGTTGATCCTTTTGTAAACTTTCCTTTCTCATCGTAATTAACATAATACAGTTTTCTTGATTTTTTAACCTGATCTGAATAAAAAGCCTTTTTGCACTTGTGGCAGTAGTACCTCTCTCTTTCCCTATATCTGCTTGTTTGGTTTATCTTCATGTTACATGATGGGCACAAGATAACTTCAACTTCTGTTTTAGGAAGATTCAACTCTATATCCTTTCTTATTTTTTTTGCTAATAGCTTTGATATCTTCCAAGAATTTTTAAATCTTGGATGTGTGTTCATTTCCTTATATTTATTAATCAACTTCTGGAGCCTCATAAGCTTAGATTTATTATTAAATCCAATTAATATTCCGAATTTCTTTGCTTGACTTAAAGGTATAACAATGTTGGTTTTGTTTTTAGCTAGGTAGAATTCTATGCCTAAAATCTCTAATAGTTTTACAATTCCTCCTATCAACATCTCTGAAGTAGAACAATATTCAATAGTCTGTTTAGAAACATAACCATCTCCGTCAAAGCATCCTCTTAAGAATTGCCCTATCAAATCTTTACTCCAACCGAAAATGAAGTTTGGCACTTCTTTTACTTTGCAAATCTTGCCTTTGCCTGTTATTTTATTATTGGGTTTACCTGCGATTTTATGTAAGAACCGTACAAAAGATTTGCAGTATATTCTTAATGTCCCCCTGTTTATATTTTGGGATTTATACAAGTTTAGACTAGCAAAAAATTCTATTATTCTTTGCATAACCTCTTTGCTGCTATTGGTTATTGTGATACAGTTATCTTTATATGTAGAACCTTCTGCAGCGTACACACCTAAGAAGTAAGCAAAACCAGAATCAACTGTTAATTCTGGAATAAGGCCATTTTGGATCTTCCAGTTGTTGTTTGGATTCTTTATTTTGATTAATCCGTCATCAAGAACTACATCATTTTCTGTTAAATAGTCTAGAAATGATAGTTTTTTTTGCTTTAATGATGATGGTAGAGGTAGCTTATTTACTACTGGGACTCTTTCGTTGCCTTTTAGCTCATTAACGGACGCAACTTCTCTCTGTTCAAGAGAAGTTTCGTCCAATACTATTAGTGTGTGATTAGGAGAAATCGTTATTTCTCTTCCAGTTTCGGTGATTAGTTTATACAGCTTGGTTTTGTTAGCTTTATGTCTATAAATTTCCTTTACTTTGCTCCATTTGATTTTATTGTTACATAACGAAGGAATTAGTATGTTGTAATCATTTCCTTTACCTACTAAGTTATAAACTTCTTTCATTTTTTTATATATTATATTGTTATCTATTTGCACTAATACATGTTCATCTTCAGATATACTGGGCAGATCCTCGGCTGTTGCTGATGATCTAACAGCTACAAACTCTTCCTTTTTGTTATCTAGCATCTCTTGCGGGTGTACATTATTGCCTAAAGAAAGGGCTTCATAGGCTTCTATTATTTCTGCCTTAAGCTCAGGGAGCATCTCTGTGTTTATGATTAAATCCTGGATCTCTTTGGCAATCTCCTGTAGTTTTGCTGTGTTTTGTGTATCAAGATTTTTTAATCTGTTTAGAATCTCATCCTTGATGTTTGTTTTTTCTATAAACTCTTTATAAGCTGAAGCTGTTACAACAAAGCCTGGGGGAATTGGTAAGCCAGCATTATACATCTCGCCCAGGTTGGCGCCTTTTCCGCCAACTAAAGAGATGCTATCTTTAGAAAGTTCCTTAAACCATGCGATGTATTTCAACAAATCACCTCTTTGCTAAGAATAATTAACTATTATTTATAAAATTTTGTGAAAAGGAAATGAAAATTTTATAAAGATAGAAAGAATCTAAATTGTATGAAACAAAAACTAATTGAACGTTGGGAAGCAGAAGGTATTGTACATAATAAAGAGATAATAAAAGCTTTTAAAAAGATAAAAAGGGAGCAATTTATTCCAAAAGAAATGAAAGATCAAGCTTATGGTGACTATCCATTACCAATTGGATGTGAACAGACAATATCACAGCCAAGCACAATTGTTTTTATGCTAGAATTGCTTGATCTTAAACCAGGACAAAAGGTGTTAGAGATTGGCTCTGGTTCTGGTTATAATTCCGCTTTGATAGCACAAATAGTTGGTAACGAAGGGGAAGTTATAACAGTGGATGTGCATGTTGACCTTGTTGAAAAAGCAAAGAAAAACCTGAAGAAAGCAAATATTAGAAACGTCAAGGTTGTGTTGGCAGATGGGAGTCTGGGCTATAAAGAAGAAGCTCCATATGACAGAATAATTGCAACGTGTGCTTGCCCAGATATACCTAAACCGTGGGAAAAGCAGCTTAGAGTGTCTGGTATTATTGTTGCTCCAGTTGGCAACTATAATACACAGGAGATGGTTAGACTTAAAAAAACAAGGAGCAAGTTACAGATAGAAACTTATGGCTATTTTCGGTTTGTTCCTTTAAAGGGAAAGTATGGATTTAGATAAAAAAGAGCCAGATAACACCTGCTATTATTATAAACAATATTGCTAGAATCGTAAATTTCTCAAAAAAATAATTTTGTGTTTTTTTAGGTTTTTTAGGCAGTTGTTTCTTTAATTCTTCAATATAACGTCTATCATAATTAATCATTTTTGTGCCCTATAGTTTTTTTATGATTATTTTACAAGGGAGTTTATTGATTATTTTTAAAGCTTTTTTCCAACTAAGAAGTTTCTCTTTTGCACCATAATGCTTTAGAATTGAAGAGGCGTTTGCTAAACCGAGCTTTAGTGCAAATGGGATATCTTTCCTTTTTATTACACCTGCAAAAAATCCAGAAGCAAATGCGTCTCCTGCTCCTGTTGTTTCGACAACATTTGACTCTTTTGTGATTTTTAGAACATACTTATTCTTTCCGTTATAACAACTAGCGCCTTTTTTTCCTTCTGTAATAACGACTAGTTCTGGGCCAAGATTTTTTAAGACTTTTAGCTGTTCTTCTATTCTATTCTTTTTTGTTAATAGCTTAGCCTCGTTGTAGTTTAAGATAAGGATTTTTGATTTTTTTACTACTGGAAGGATATTTTCTTTTTTAATCATGTAGCTACTAGGGTTAAAACAAATAGGAATTTTTTTGGTTTCAGCAAAATTGGCAAGCTTTTTCATTGTTCTGAAAGATTGGCCATCCATTGAAGCGAAATAAAAATAACGAGTTTTAAGTTTGTTTTTTGGTATCTCTTTGTACTTTAATTTATCGCTAGAACCTTTAAAAAGAAGTATGGCGCGATCAGCATGTTCAGCATTCAAAATTATAGAGAATGCTGTTCTATCATTCTTATCACATTTCACTAAAGAATAAACACATTCCTTTTTTAGTTGATCAAGAATCAAGGTCGCATTATGTTTGCTTCCAAACTTGCCTATAAAAGCTGTTTTAAAACCAAGCCTTGCTAAAGAGACTGCTGTATTAGTGCCACCGCCACCTGTGTTGAAAATTAATTTTTTAAGTAAAATCTTTGAACCTTCGGGATAACAGAACCTGTGCTTTTTTACGTATTTATTTTCTGTTGTTGCAAAGCAATCTATTGTTGCTGACCCAACTGTTATTATATCAAACATTTTTGACATTTTTAAAATAATCTTCCTTGATAGAGATACTAATCTTGCTTGCTAATTTTCTTGCTATTTTTCCATGCTCTTTTTTGGGTGTTCTCTCAAACAAAGGGTGTTGCAGTATTATGCCGTACTTTGGCATTTTTGTTCCTGTTCTTAGATGTCTGAAAAAAGCTTTCTCAGCTCCTAGTACTTGGATTGTTGAAGCGGGCATCATTGCTAAATTCTTTATACAACCAGCAATAGCTATTAATCTTGCAGCTATGTTGCTTCCTACAACTGCAGTTGTTTTTGGAACTATTTTTGCAGCAAGCTTGTCGAGATAGTTCTGTTGTGATTCGCGAAGCTTATAAAGTTTGTTTATTTTTTCTGCTAGTGATTTTATTGCATTGATGTCCTCTGTTTCAAGATCTGCACCCATTGTTGTCCTGATTTTTGATTTTTTCATGAGATCTGATCTAGAGAAGGTTGAAACTTCTGCTACAAAGGTTTCATTATCTTCTTTTAATTTAGAAAACTCGGGAAAATATAGTTCATACCACTCACGCAAACGTTTTAAAAGTATATTTATTGCTTTGTTGATTTCATCTATAGAATGGATTGACTGAACTAATAATAAATCTTGTGTCACAGACTTTTTTATTTGCTTTTTTGTGATTTCAATATTTTTCTTAATTATATCTGCTTTTTTCATTTTATAATTGTGCCGCGGAATTTCTTATTTGCAAGATAGTTTTCCAGATTTGGTATGTCGGTGCCTTTCAAAATTACAACCTTTATCTTGTATTTACGAGCTAGATTTGAGGCAACTGGGCCAAATGGTGTATGAATGCCTGCTTTGAAACTAGGAATAATCTTTAAATAATCTTTCCACAATAATTTTTTTATAGGTTTTGCTGTTTTATATTTTCTTGGATCCTTGTTATAGACAAAGTCTACATTTGTTAGATTGATTACTTCTTTTGTTTTATAGATGTGAGCAAGCAAAACTGCGTCTGCATCAGATGTTTTGCCGTGTTTGAGAAAGCCGGTTATGAGAATTTTATTAAATCTTATTTTGGATCTTTTTTCTAGAAAGATTAATTTCGAATCTGGTAAAAGAGAATGGATTAGGGTAGCGTTTAGTTTTATAGCAGCTATCCCTATGTTGTCTTTTTTTATTTCTGACAGTTTTGCTATTTTGTTGGCTTTTGTGATGTAATAACGACAAGTGTGGCCACCACCACAAACGATAATTATTTTATTTCTTCTGCTGGTTTTCTTTACAAATGAGACAAATTTTTTAAGAAAGTCTGTGTTTATTTCTCTTGGGACTATTAAAGACCCTCCAAGTGAGAGAACGATTGTTTTCTTCATCTATGAAACCTCGCGGTGAATTTTTCATTTGCAATCTGCAAAGGCTTTTACGACATCCATCTATTCGGGATAGCTAAGCTTCCCATTATTGCAGGTCGTATGCAAGGCATGGCCCAATCATATACGAACAGGCTTACTCAAACAAGCATTGGCCTAGGAAGATAACGGGCTCGCCTATGATGCCTTTCTACTTGCAAATCATAATATTTTGAATTGTTTTTCAACATCGCATAAATTATTGTAAGCAACTTCCTTGAAGTTGCTATTATTGCAATATTTGTTCCTCTTCTCTTTCTAATCCTTAAGAAAAATGCTCTTAAGGATTTGTCGTGTTGCAC
>QMQO01000017.1 GCA_003650545.1 Candidatus Woesearchaeota archaeon
TAATATTAATGCAAGTTTATCTGGCTCTGTCATCAACATAACAGCAAAAGGAGACTGGTATGGTGTTGCTATGGTTACAGTTACAGCAGGTGATGGGGAGTATAATGCAACCAACATCACAACTGTGACAGTATATAATGTGAATGATGCTCCTATATTTACTTCTACACCAATCTATTTTGTAAATGACAATGAAACATACATATATGATGCTAATGCAACTGACATTGAAGGCGATAATCTAACATATTCTCTAATCTCGCCACCATCAGGAGCAAACATCAATAGCTCAACAGGTGTTATGACTTGGAGTCCTGCAAAGTCCCAAACTGGTAATTTCACAATAACTATATTAGTAGATGATGGAAATGGCGGCAATACTACACAGTGCTACAATCTTTCAGTAATAGACGTAACAGAGCCTGTTGTATCTATCATAGAACCAGAAAACATAACATATACAACAGTAAATATTCCGCTATCCTTTACAGTAGATGAAACAGCAAACATAAGCTACACTCTTGATGGAGGATCGAATATATCAGCGACCAACAACACTATAATAACAGTGATCACGGATGGACTACATAATATAACACTTTATGCAAATGACAGTGCAGGTCTGATAGGTGTCTCATCAACAAGGTATTTTACTGTAAGTACAAGTAGTCAAATCTACGGAAATGTCACTTCTGGTGGCTCTCCACTAAGTGGTGCAAGTGTCACTGTAAAATATGGCGCGTCTATAATTAATAGTACTACCACTGCTGCTGATGGTTCGTATAATGTGGTTGTTGCAGCTGGAACATACGATGTAGTTATAACAAAATCAGGATATATAGATAATGTGACTACAGGCATCACAGTAACAAGTGGAACTCCTTATAACTTAAATGCTTCACTAACTGTTGTTTCAACAACAGGTACGCTATCTGGGTATATAAAAGATTCTAACAATACAATATACGGGGCAATCGTCACACTTAAACTTGGAGCATCTACAGTAAATTCCACTACGAGTGACGAGAGTGGATATTATACTGTAAGTGCTAACGCAGGCACATATAACATAACTATTGTAAAGACTGGTTATGATACCTCAACTACAAACGATTATTCCCTTGCTTTAGGCAACACAGAACTAAACTTCACTATAATGCCTTCTAGCTCGGGTGTTGGAAGTGTAAGTGGTACTGTTTATGAGAATGTAACATTTAGTAGTGTCGGTGGTGCAACAGTACTTGTTTATAAAACAGGGACATCTGATTTAGTACAAGTAGTTAATAGTGATGGTAGTGGCAACTTTATTGTGAATGGTCTTCCCCAAACAGACGCGTATGACTTCAGTGCGTACAATTCAACACACAGTAGCACGGTTAATCAGACAAACGTTGCAGTGCCAACATCAGGATTATCGCTGGTGATTGGATGATCCAATAAAATGAATAGAAAGATAGTAATACTTGGAATTATTGCATTGCTTTTCCTTATATTTACAGTAGCGCAAGCTTTGGCTGGTGAGAATATTTACGGTTATATCACGAATTCGTCAGGTGGTGGTGTTAGCAATGTTAATGTATCTATTTATAATAGCACATGGGTTAATCTGGGATGGAATCTGACTAATGCATCTGGCTTTTACAACATGAGTATAGACGTTCCTTTCTCAGGGGTATACAACTATTATTTGAACACAACCTTAGTGGGTTATGACAACAAAACAGGTACGCTGGTTATCACTGACGAAACAGATAAACAATTCAGCACAACATTAAACACAGCGCCACAGGGAAATATAACTGGTCAGGTTACAAATGCGTCTAACAGTAATCCTATTAGCAATGTAAATATTCTTATTCAAGGTCCAATAACATACACAACAACAACTGACACAAACGGTTATTATTCGATCAATGTAACAACAGGAAATTATAACCTAACAGCTTCAAAGACAGGGTTTATTGAGAATGTTTCTGATATTTTCTCTGTAGGAACTAATTTCACTGTTGTGAATCTTAAACTGGCACTAGCGCCAACAACAGGCGTTGTTCAAGGTTATGTTGTAAACCAGACAGGAGCAACCATCTCAGGAGTAACAGTAATGCTCAAGACCTCAGATGGTACAGGCACAATAAATACAACAACATCTAATGCAAGTGGTGCGTACAATTTCACATACACAGGTGGTAACTATCAGCTTAATATTGCAGAAGCGAACTATTATGAAAACACAACAAGCATTACTATTACAAACGGTCAAATATTAAACCAAAACATAACCCTTACTGAAATTGGAACAATACAAGGAACAGTTAGATCATCTGGCGGAAGTGCACTAAGTGGGGTTACAATCAGTGCAAATGGTCCTGTATTTAATAATACACTTACAGATGCCAATGGTACATATTCACTAATCCTACCTATAGGAACTTATACTATTAGAGCAGCCAAGTCAGGCTATGATGCTTCAACTACATCTGCTACTATAACACACGGAGTAACAACTACACTTAACTTTATGCTATCTCCTTCAGATGGTGGTAGTGGAGGCGGTGGTGGGGGAGGATCCTTCTCAGAATATTATCCAATTCAACCAGTCGCAACTCAAACAAGCGAAACCGAAGGCATAATTTCATTAGATCTAAGTGCAGTAAAACGTTATGATTTTACGCTTGGAGCAAACCAAAAACTAGAGTTCACGATAAAAGGTGATGCACATTCTATTAGTATAGCAGAGTTATTCAGTGATGGTGTAACATTAGTATTCAGCTCAGAACCTCAATCAATTACAATAAAACAAGGGGAAAGTGCCAGAGTCGATTTAAACAGAGATGGTATAACCGATATAATAGCCACTGTTAAAATGGTGAGAACATCAAGCATTGATCTAATAATCAAGCTGATTAATGAAGACAAATATGTTCCAATAGACAGCATTTCTACAATTGATGATGGCCAATTTAATGACTCACAAGTACAAGTTGTTGAACCTACGAATGATAATAAAACTTCTGGAGACAATAAAGAAATTATAATTACTTCTGAAAAAAACAACTTAAGATACTTAGTCTATGCAATAATTTTAATAATAATCTCGTTGATTGTATTTCTTGCAAGAAATTTGTTGAAACCAGTTCCAGTTGAAAACAGATCAAAAAAAAGAATGAAAACTAAAACTAGTAAAACTAGAAAAAAATAAAAAAATTTCTAAAAACATAAAAGGAAGTAGAGGTAAATGAATAAGTAGAATTGCAAATAGATTAGTAAATAGTATTAGAGATGATGGATGAATAGGTTAGAGATAGATGAGATGGATTAGTTTATAGAGATAGATTAGAGATGATAGATGAATAGGTTAGAGATAGATGAGATAGATTAGTTTATAGAGATAGATTGGAGATGATAGATGAATGGGTTAGAGATAGATTAGTAAATAGATCTGTTTCACAACCGAACAATAAAAACATTCTTGATATTTTAGTATCTTCTTAACTACCACAAAGTTTATATACATGTTTATAATTCTTAAATACTAATTTACCGTATTTAACTTGTAGTGAAAAATTAAAAGGGGAGGTATGATAAAGATGAGAATTAATCTCAATGTTATTACATCTATGTTAGTTATTCTATGTTTAATAGTAGTTGTTTTAGCAGGATGTACACAAAAAGTAAGCAACATAATAGTTACAGAACTTAATGAATCTTCAGAAGAAGTAAAAGAGTCTGTGAACGCTTCTAAGGAAATAGTAGAAGACAAAAAAAAGATTCTTGAAGAAAACATCAAAAAATATCAAGAAGAGTTGCTCAAACGATATTATCAAAATTTAACAGAAGACCAAAAGCTCCCCACAATCAACGTATATGAGGGTGACACAGTCAAGATTAATCTCAAATCGCGTGATCCTGATGGCGATACTGTGAAATACCGCTTTGCCAGTCCCCTAAATGCAAATGGTGAGTGGAAAACTGAGCCAGGCGATGCTGGCAAATATATTGTTCAAATAAATGCAACTGATGGCGAGCTTGTAACAACAAAATATGTCGAGATCAATGTGATAAATCGCCCACCAGTGCTAAGAAAGATAAAGGATATTGTTGTTAAAGAAGGCGAGACAATAAGCTTTAAGCCAGATGTTATTGATCCAGAAAATCAGACATTATTTGTAACGTACTCTGGCTGGATGACGCAAGCTGAATACACGACAACATATGATGATGCTGGTGTCTATACAGTTACAGTTACAGCTAGCGATGGCAACAGTAAGGTTAGTCAAGATGTCAAAGTAACTGTAATTGATGTGAACAGGCCGCCTGTACTAGAACCAATGGACAACATAACTGTAGAAGAAGGAGAAACTATCGTACTCCGGCCGGTTGTAAGTGACCCTGAGAATCAAACAGTCACATTAAAATATTCGGGCTGGATGGATTCGGATACATACACAACAGACTATGAAGATGAAGGTAACTATAAAGTTACAATAACAGCTAGTGATGGTAATGCAACATCATCAATAGATGTTTATATAACTGTTCTTAACAAGAACAGGCCACCTGTATTCGAAATAGTGACTGAGTAACGGAATAAAGAACCTAATGAAGAACTGAATTAAGAATATTTTTATTTTTTAGATTGTTTATTTTAAAATTGTTATAATTATTTATGTTATAATTGTTTATGTTTGATTGTTTATGTTATAATTGTTTGTATTTTTATAATTCTAAGAGTATAACTAGAATATAATTTTCTTTAATAATTATAGAAATATAATATAGAAATATAATTGTATTTAAAATTTAAAAAGTGATATAACATAATTATTTAACACAATTATTATAATTATTTTTTTGTTATAATAATTATTCTTTTTTGTGTGTTTAGTCTAAATTTTATGTAGTCTAACTTTAATCATATAATATCTAATTAATGTTCGTTCCTCCTTGTTCAATTTTACTTCTCACTTTCCACTTCATATTACTCACAATAAGTTATAAATTTGAATTCTACTTTATGAATTATACCTTATGTGTAGTTTTATTAGTTTTATTCTGTGTTATGGTTATGTTATAGTGAGTTATATTATAGTTTTATATTATAGCTATAATGGTATTTAAGTTATAGTGGTATTTATGTATGGTTTGTTTATAGCTTCTTCTAACATGGAATAATGATAGAATAAATAAAGGCTTCAATAAATGCAAGCTTGGTAATTTTTTTCGAAATACAGATGTCTAAACTAGATGTCTAAAATTCGTCCAAGCTTCTCTGAGTTTTTAACAAACCTTTCTGCTTCTCTTTTCTTTGTTTTTCATCAACAATGGCTTCGTCTATTACTAATTTTCCATATTCTCCATCATAACCGGGTGTCACTTTTAGTTCACCAAAACGGTTCTTCAATATTAGTTCAACTATCTTCTCATTTGTAGAAGAAAGCAGTTTTTCTTTAGGGACGGTCAATAAAATTTCATTCTCACTGCCAAGCTTTGTAATACTATAAAATTCTTTCCACACTGCTTGTGTAAATATCCCTTTATTTAAAACTGTAGAGATTATCTCTGACAAAGGTATTAAATGCTTAAAACCAACTGCATTCTTCGGCTTGAATCCTGCTGGACGATCTGCTAATTGCTCAACTCTATTCATTACCCCTAAAGTCAAAGGTTTCTTACATCTTGGACAAATGCCATCAAGTTTCATGGATTCTCGTGGAGATAAAACAACCTTGCACTTACGATGTCCGTCATAGTGGTATTTTCCATAGTTCGGATCTGTTTCAATTGTATAGCTAATCTTATTTCTTTCACCCTTTGTGCGAAAAGCTTCTATTAAATTATTATAAGTTAAGTCCTTTAATTTAAAAACAGTCGCTTCTCTTCCAATACGCCAAGGCCAGAAGCTATGCATATCTGAAAAAGATACAAGATTTAAAGAATCTAGTTGACTTAAGCGCCAGTTCATCGCAGGGTCAGAGCTGAGCCCTGTTTCCAAAGCATGGATGTTTTTTGTCTGATCTTGGAAGCAATCTTTTAAGCTATCAAAGCCAGAATTTGATCCGAACAGAGAGAACCATGGCGTCCATGCATGCGCTGGAAAAACTTCTATCTTTGTATCAATATTCGTCATAGACTCGACGAACTCAGGACAAGGGATTTTGAATATCGGCCTACCATCATAGTCAACCCTACCCTTTGTCTTCAAGTAATCAGTTATCTGCTGTACAACCTCAAGATTTGGTGCAAGTACAACAAGATGGATGCGATAGCCACGCCTATCTTGTGAATAAATCAGACTAACTTCAGTCTGCAATACAAATGGAAATCCAGTTTTTGTTCTATATATGCCTGTGTTTTGTTCGTCTGTTAGATTCGCTTTAATCTCTTCAATCCACATAGGGTGTGTAAAATCTCCTGTACCAAGAAGATCTACTCCCTTTATCTTTGAATATTTTTCGAGATTCTCGATTGTTATCTGTGTGCTACATCCACGGCTATATCTAGAGTGAATGTGCAGATCTGCTATATAATCCCCCATTTTAAATTAAACTTTTTCTTCTTATTTATATTTTTATTGATTAAAATGTTTTAAAACATTTACTATACAGAAATATAAAAAAAATATTTACTATTACAAATAAAATATTTTCAACATTTTCAACCTTAAAATCAAGAAAACAAAATTAAAAAAGTGATATGACACAATTAGAGATAATTAGATAAAGAAAGGATAAAGAAAGACTTCTATAACAAAAAATCTCAACTTTAATATCAAAATTAAAATAATTCTTTTTGTTAATTATTTTTGGTTATAGTCACATAAAATGATGCGTTTAAATAAATTTAAAACTTAAAAAGCAAAACATATATAAAAACTAATAATTCTCTTACATTTATTATTCTATCAAGGTGATATTATGACTGAAAAAATGAGTAAGAAAGAACGCATGGAAGAGTTGAGGCGGAAGATACAGACACTAGAATGGGACGAAAAAATGGACCAATTAAACGAGAGCAAAAAGTCATATTTGGATCAACTAAGAGAAGAGCTAAAAAATATTGAAACTGAGCTAAATGCACTTCCATCAGAGCCAGAAAAAGAGTCTTCTAAAAAACCCGAGTTCAAATTAATAAAAGAAGAGGTAGAACCAGAAGCAGAGCAAAAAGAGTTTGTGATGCCTGTTGGGCATGAAAAACCACAAGAGCGTAAATTTGAGGCAAAGGTTCCGCCAAAAGAAGAAGTTAGAGAAGAAAAATCTAAAAAAGAAGAACTTGTGCAACCTAAAGGTGGTGTTCCTGAGATAGAGACTCTTAATGAGGACAATGAAGGAGAAGAAGAATCTGAGGCTAAAGAAGAGTCTGGAGAAGCAAGAGAGGAATCTAGAGAAGAGTCAGAAGAAGCAGGAGAAGAATCTAAAGAAGAGCTAGAGAAAGCAAAAGAGGAATCTAAAGAAGAGCTAGAGGAAGCAAAAGAGGAATCTAGAGAAGAGTCAGAGGAAGCAAGAGAGGAATCTAAAGAAGAGCTAGAGGAAGCAAAAGAGGAATCTAGAGAAGAGTCAGAGGAAGCAAAAGAGGAATCTAAAGAAGAACTAGAGGAAGCAAAAGAGGAATCTAGAGAAGAGTCAGAGGAAGCAAAAGAGGAATCTAGAGAAGAGTCAGAGGAAGCAAGAGAGGAATCTAAAGAGGAGTTAGAGGAAGCAAAAGAGGAATCTAGAGAAGAGTCAGAGGAAGCAAGAGAAGAATCTAAAGAAGAGCTAGAGGAAGCAAAAGAGGAATCTAGAGAAGAGTCAGAGGAAGCAAGAGAAGGGAAAGAAGGATTTTAGTATTTATTATTTTAATATTTATTCTTTGTTTGGAAATAGCTTATTGCAATTTGCATAATAACCTGTTTAGCATAGAAATTAACTTTATGATTATCTTGTTTATTGTTCCTAATATAATAAAATCCTGAATACAGTAAAATCGCTATAAGTGTTGTCGTAAAACAAATCTTTATCCCGTCAATAATGCGATCCTTAATAATGGACCTAGTGGGATGAACAAAATCATCAATAGTTTGAGCAATCCCAATCACCTCTTTTTCTCTTGCTGCAAGATATATCTTGGTATATTGATCTGGCAACATCTTGCGAAATCCCGTATTTATTTGATACTGCTATTATCTCTTCATTACTGTATTCGATTTTATCTCTGTTATCTCCGCAACAAACATTATTCACCTGATATGCTACTGTAGCTTCCTTGCCTAATAACCGATTAAGATTGCATCGTATCTTGCTAAAACTAGGCGAAGCACTCAAACTTAATAAAAGGGTTGCTGTCAATGCTAGCTTCGCCAGTGGTTTAGCAATTGAAGGGGTGTGTTCTTTGTGACGCCAGAACGTCTTAACAACACTATAGCCTAGAAATATTGTTCCTAGTGCAACACAAGGGGAAACACCGACATCTATTAACCTATAACCAAAATCACCAAAAATATTAATGAGTTCTGGTTCTATAGTGTCAACGTAATGTCCTGTATAAGTTGCGGCTTCAACTGCTTTTGTTGTCATTACACCCAAGATAGCAACAGGCACAACATAGACATTAGCGATTCTATGCAATGCCTGTTGACTACCATAGACGATGTCCTCGAGACTATGTTTCATTTTTTCTTTAAAATGTTGATCGTATAAACTGATCTGAGTTCGTCCAAACCGTAAACTGAGAACATTTGTCCTTTGATGCTAGCAGCACAGTAGAGATTATTTTCTAAAGTCTTAACAGGCTTACAACTAGTGTGTATTTTGCGTTGAAATTGATCAAATGTATCAAGTTCGCAACTTTTTTCATTGCAGAGATCACGATTAAAGACATTATGATCAACAAAAAGTCCATCTTCATCTGTTTCATAACCTGGAGCAGAATGTTCATAACTGTAGTAACGATCTGCAATTAACCTTAAATTTTGCATGTTGCCTGTGTAAACTGTTATTGCTTTGTAGCTTGGGTTATGAGGATAGTATGCTGTTAAAGCAATTTTTGCATCTAGGTTTTCACCATACCTATTTACTACACTGGTTCTTAAAGTGAATAACTTGGATTTTTCTGCTGCATAAGTAACAGACATAGCTGTCAGAAATGTTCCTAAAAGGGCAGCAGATACTATTTTTTTTACACTCTGAAGCATGTTATCACCCCACCCCTTTTTATTTTTTTATAGGTATGATTAAGTAACTAAAAAATATATATTTTTTTCTTATATTTCTTATATAATATATATTGTATATATGTGGAATGGGAAATTGGTATAGAAAAATATGATAAAATCTTTAAAAAATATTTTCAAAAATAAGTTAAATTTAGAAATTAAGTTCAAATTAAGCCTCTTTACAGAAATTAAAATTAAATCAAGAGTTTAAATCTATTAAAACGCAATGTTTATATATAACAATTGCTTTTTTAATCTAAAAGATATGTATTTTTTATAGAATAACCCGAAATAATAATTTGGGGGAATAAGATGAAAAGAAGCAAATTGAAAATAATGTTAATAGCACCAATATTTCTACCAATTTCAAGAAACTTAACATATGGTGGGATCGAAAGAGTTATCAGTTTTCTTGATACTGAACTTATAAGAATGGATATGGAGTCTTATGTTGTTGCACCGAGTGATTCAGAGGTTTATGGTAAATTAATTCCAACACTTGAGAAACATGCTTGGGCTATAACAGGCTATACAATAAAATCAGATATATTTTCTGACCTTTATGAGAAGCATTACGAAACTGCTATCGATTATGCAATTGAAAATGGAATAGATGTACTCCATGATCACACTGGAAAAATAATTGGCTCCAAAGCATATAAAATAAAAAAGCACCAAATAAATTTTCCTATACTAATAACATTACACGGATCAGCAAATAACGAAAAGATGGAAATCTATAGGGATTACAAAACACCAAACCAAAAAGTATTTTTTAATGCGATTAGCAAGTCACAAAAAAGATTGTTTTCTGAAATCGTGAGTGTCGACACTGTTATATACAATGGTCTTGATGTTGAGAACTATCCATACTCTGAACAAAAAATGCCCTTCCTTTTATCATTGGGAAGACTCTCCCAGAAAAAAGGCCAGGACTTGGCAATAAGAACTGCAAAAGAACTTGGTATGAAGCTTGTTATAGCTGGAAATGTTCACGAAGCAGATAAAGAATTTTATGCAGAAGAGATAAGGCCGCACTTAGACATGATACTTGATGAGATTCCTTACTCCTCCAAATGGTTTGAGGGATATATTTTGCCAGCTCTAAAAGAAGGACAAATAATTCATACAGGCGGAGTTAACGATGCTCAAAAAAAGGAACTATACAAACATGCACAATGTTTCTTGATGCCAATCAGATGGGATGAACCGTTTGGTCTTGTTATGATTGAAGCATTAGCATGTGGTACTCCGGTTGTTGCAATAAACCGCGGTTCTGTTCCAGAAATTGTCGAGCATGGCTTTAATGGCTATGTCGTACAAGACTCTGCAGACCTTGCAAATCACATAAGGCAGTTGAACAACATTAACCCGAGAAATTGCCGTAACACTGTTGAGACCAAATTCTCGACTGTAACTAATGCAGAATCTTATGTTAGTTTATATAACAGAATTATTTCTACATATAACGCAAGAAAAATGACAGAAAATGCCCTCTTAAATCCTAGGCAATTGTAATAGTAGCAATAGTTAAATTAAAAAATGGTGGTTCATATCTTAAAATGAATTCAAAAATGAATTAAAATGAACTCCAAATGAACTCAAAATGAGGTCAAACCATGATACTTTCAAATGGATATTTGTGGGCAAGCGTCTCTCTTCAGAGCAGGCGTACACTAAGCGGTAAGAGGCATATATCTCATGGAGAAGCTAAACACTCTAATGTGTTTGTGCAAGGTGACTGGATGTTTGACTATGATCTTATCACAACTGCAAAGTTGCGTTCTTTTGAAGAAATAGCGCCTAATAAAGTAAAGCTAGAGTATATCCTGAACAATGAAAAATATAATAGATTTATTCACTTAGCTGATAATATGGTATACGATTACAATAACATTCCTAACGCCAATTATAACGTCAAGCCTAGATTCTTAACTAGTTTCCATTTCAGAAAATGGAAGCACCTCCCAAATGTCAAACAAAATAATATCAAAAAAAGGAAAAAGAATAACTGTGTAGAGTATTCTCGAAAAGGACTAGATAGAATCATGAGAAGCATCTCTGTTGAATGTAAACATATAGGCAAAGATTTTCAGAGGCTCAGGATTGAGGTATCTGCAGGTCACCTTGTAAGAAGAAACCTAAAAGACCTTGAATTTCTTAAAACATTATTCTTAGAAGAGGCATCAGCATTAAAAGGGACACGTATGTATTCTGCATATAAAGACTGTATTGATTCATTACTTAAATTACAGACCATGGCTGTGAAAATGAAAGACAAAAAGGTTACTAGCGTGTATAGGTGTGTTCTGGCTGGCTATCCAACATTTCCAAGTGTGTTTGGTCGGGATTCTGATATAGCGAACTACGCATTGGTGCATTATTTTCCTGATCTTGTGAAAGAAAATATTGAGTTTAGACTAAATTTATTAGGCAAAAAGAAAATTGCCAGAAGTGCAGAAGAAAAAGGCAAAGCCTTGCACGAGCTTCCTATTGATGAGCTCAATAACGCTGGAAAATTGGTTTATTTTCCCAATTATGTTGGCTGTGACGAAAGCTCGTTATTAATGATAAGTATTTTACGCTATCTGCAGAAAACTGAAGATTTAAACTTCATCAAGAAAAATAAATCAGAAATAGAATCTTTAGTGAGGTTCATACAGAGTCAACAAAATGAAGAAGGCCTGATTGGCTTTAAGGCGGATCTTAAAGACAGTAAAGGAAATTATCTCTATTTTACGTGGAACCACACCTGGAGAGACAGCAACAACAGTATATTTCACAAGGACAAAACATTGCCAGAGCAACCGTTGTATATGCTATGGGATCAAACCTGTTTGTTCGGCATGTATGCTGAAGCAGCAAAGTTATCAAGAAATCCTAAGTTTGTAATGTTTATACAGCAGATGTTTCCAAACCTGAATATCAAAATAAAAAATCTAAAAAAACAGATCGAAGGGCGCTATTGGATGGAGGATGAAAAAGCCTATGCTCTTGGTTTAGATAAGAATTATAATAAAATAGCTGTTGTTAATTCTGATGTAGCACTTGGTTTATACTACAGGCTCTTTGATACCAAGAGATTTGAAGCAATGTTACATGAACATCTCGAAAATAAAAACAGTCTAAGAGATAAATTTGGTATCAGGACAATCTCTAAAAACACATCTTATTTTGACAAAAATGGTTATCATACTGGCAGCGTTTGGCCGTGGCAGAATGCCTTCATTGCAATTGGTTACCAAAAGTATGGTCATCTAAATTATGCAAAAAGACTCCTTCAAAATACAATCGATGTAGTATTTGCGATAAATACATCAGAGGCAATAAAATCCGGCTATAAACTTCCGCATAGCCTCGAAAGAGCATGTGAGATCCAAGCATGGAGCGCTAGTAGTATTCCCCTTATGATAAAAGAGATAAAATAATTTCTAAAATACCATAAAACTTTATAAAAACAACTATTTTAACATTAAAAAATGCAACATTACAAACAAACCACATCAGCAACGTGTGCAGCTGCAGGACTTTTAATGATTCTAAACCACTTTGACAAGACATTCAAACTAACGAAGGAGAATGAGCAGAGAATCTGGATGAGTACTGCAACAATACCTATTAGGGGTTCTTCCATATATGCATTAGCAAAATTTGCAAAAAAGCAAGATATCCCAGTAAGGGTTGTTGTTGGTCAGCAAGAATACAAATTCCCAAACTATCGTTTTAAATCTTACAAGAAAAGTGAGATAGAAGAAGCAGCCTACACTTCTGAGCTTTATTATAAAGATGCCGTACTTGAAGGTATCCCTATAGATGAGCGCGAAATGAGGTTTGAAGAAATTGAAAAACTCCTTAATGAAGGAAAAATATTATTATTAAGGATAAATAGGGCTGTTATATGTGAAGATACAAACAAGACAGAATCCAATTATATGCCTGTATATGGAATCAAAAATGGCAAATATTTGCTAATGGATCCTCACACAGGTCCAAAAGAGCTTGATCCTGAAGTAATGAGAGAAGCTTTTGAAACAGTCAGAACAAAAAGCCACAGAGACTACAGAATGATTATATTTGGTTAATATGTTAGGGGACATTAGGGTTCTATTTTTATTTTTTATTATGGTGGTTTTAGTTAAAATTCTTTTGAATATCTCTAAAAAAATAGTTGAATATCTCTAAAAAAGAGTTTTAGGGCACATTCTCTAAAAAGCATATTCTCCCTAACAATAATATATAAATATCTCTTCTAATCAAATAACACCATGTTGCTTCGATCTTTAAAACTAGAGAACATAAGAAGCTATGTGAATGAAGAGATAGTATTCCCTGAAGGTTCTTTGTTATTAGCCGGTGATGTGGGCGCAGGTAAAAGCACGATCCTACATGCTATTGAATTTGCTTTATTTGGCATAAAAAGGGGCGATCTTTCAGGAGATGCTTTATTAAGAAATGGTGCTAACCAAGGATCTGTCGAGCTGAAGTTTAGATTGAAAGATTCTGAGATTGTAATAAAACGTCAACTTAAACGTTCTAGAGACACTACGAAACAAGAAACAGGCTACATCGTCATAAACAATAAAAAGACAGCAGGTACTCCTATCGAGCTAAAGACAAAAGTACTTGATCTTCTTGGGTATCCATCGACATTATTAACAAAAGGCAAAGACTTGCTCTATCGTTTTACTGTCTATACCCCCCAAGATCAAATGAAACAGATTCTGTTAGAAAACAGTGAAACTAGACTTGAGACATTAAGAAAAGTTTTTGGGATCGATAAATATAAATTAATACGAGAGAATCTGCAAGTGTATCTAAGGAAACTTAAAGAAAAAATAAAGATAAAGCAATTTAAAATTGAGGATCTACCAAAACTAAGGATTGAGTATTGTGAGATCAAAGAAAAAGCAAATGATAAACAGCAGGAGATGGCTAAACTCAAGCCAATGCTCGACAATTTAAAGATGGTTATAAGAGATCGTATCAAAAATTTAACAAACGCAGAGCAGGCTATCAAGCAGCTAAACATGAGTAAACAACAACTGAGCCAGATAAAAGGAAAGATGAATGAACTGCTGAAGAAACGCGAGAGAAACAAGGACCTGCTAGTCAGTTTACAAGCAGAAATAGAAAAGATTAATAAAAAAATTAGTGATATAATAATTAAAAATGAATCTGTTAACGCTGCACTGATTGAGTCGTTGAGAGAGAAGATTAGCAAAGTTGCACAGGATAAGGTCAGAATTGGATCTTGTATTGAAACATTAGAAAGACAACTAAAAACGCTAGAACAGGAGATGGACGAAATTGATAATTTGAATAAAAAACTAGATGAAAAAAACAGACAGATGGGGGAATATGCAGAAGCATTGAAAATTAAGCGATTATTAAATGAAGAAATCGCTGTAATAAATAACAGAATCAACAAACTTAATCTAGAGATTCGTGAACATGAAGTCCTGAAAACTGAGGCAATAAAAACAAAAGAACGCATCACAAAGCTAGATAAATGTCCAACATGTATGCAACCAGTTGGAGAAGAGCATAAGGCACAAATCCATCAGATTGAAGAAAGAAAGATCAATTATAGCAGGACAAAGATAGCCGAACATCTGGCAACATTAGAAAAGTTACAGAAAGACTTAACAAAAAAAGAAAAAAAGTTGGAAGAACTTCTTGAGATAGAGAAAACAATTGAACGCTTAAACTCCGAGATAATTTTTATCAACAATTCAATAAGAAAGGCTCAAGAAAAGCAATCACAATTTAATGAATTGAAGAAGCAGAAAGCCAATCATGAAAAACAACTTACAGAAATTATGAAGATTGATACTGATGCAGAAAAGAAATTAATTGCAGAGCTTGAAACCGACATGAAGAATCTACAAGAAAGGAAATATCTACAACATCTGCTTGGAGAAAAGACAAAGCTAAAAGATTCTGTTACACAAGAACAAGACGAAATCAAGGAAGAAATAGGCAAGCTTAATCTTGATAAGATAGAGTTAACAAGAATAATCGAGTTGTTCAAGAATTCTGAAGAAAATTATCGTAACCTTAGGAAAGAGCTTGACAACCTTAGAGAGCGTGAAAAAGAGTTGTCTGTAAAGGCCGCTCAGCTTGGCAAAGAACATGAGAGTTATATATGCGATTTAACAAGAATAGAAGACAAACTAAAAAGACAAGAGGAATTACAGCAGCAAATCAACAAAATGCAAATATTACATGATTGGCTAAGCAATCACTTCCTAAATCTCATGATTGTGATTGAAAGGAAGGTGATGGCAAACTTATATGCTGAATTTAACTCATTCTTCCAAGAATGGTTTAATATGCTTATTGATGAAGAGAACATTACTGCGAGGTTGGACGATGAATTCGCACCAATTGTTATACAGAATGGTTACGAGACAGGTGTTTCAAATCTTTCTGGTGGTGAAAAGACCTCGCTAGCGTTAGCATACCGTTTATCATTAAATCGTGTAATAAATGATTTTGTGCATAGTATCAAAACAAAAGATCTAATAATATTGGATGAGCCGACTGATGGATTTAGTACAGAACAGTTGGATAAAGTTAGAGATGTTTTAGAGGAATTATCTATCAAACAAGTAGTAATAGTCAGTCATGAACCAAAGATAGAAAGCTTTGTTGACCACACGATAAGAATTGTTAAGACAGACCATGTTAGCAGAGTGATTGGGTAGAATCTAGTGATTTCTAAATAAAAGAATATATTAGAATTAATTCTAATACACAGATTCTGCATCAAGAGAAATAAGCTATAAGAAAAATAAACTATGTGGATTTGTTCAGATTTGTCTAAGATTAAACACAATGTTTATATACTCTTATGTCATTCTAAGTATTGTTCTGCAGCATTAGTAGAGCAATCTCAAGGGAGGTGATGCCGTCTATGACAGCAACACATAAGTGATCTTTGTGATCTGTCCTTGGGCTCTGTTGCTAATGCTGTCTGCATTGTTTTAAGAGGGGGTTATCATGGAAGATATGAGTTTACGTGAAGCGATAGCCGAAGCATATAATACCATAAAGCCTAAAATCACAAAAGAACAGATAGCTGGTGTTATTGTTTTCATGGTTCTTGCGGCTATGTTTAGTACAGTTGGTTCAGCAGTTTATAAGGGTGTGATCCCAAATGTTTTAATGGACTTGTTAGTTTTGGTTGTCGGAATAACTGTGCTTATTTTTATTGCGTATCTGTTATGAAGAATTGAGTTACTTTGTGAGTTACTTTGGTCATTAATTAAAGATTTATTGTATCTATATCATTAATTAGTAGATTCATTATATTTTATAATATCTCTAGTTTGCTTACCTTGCTTGTTTTAAATCTTACACCCAAATCATAAAAACTTTTAAATATAAAATTCATTCCTTCTGATCATTCCTTAATCCATTAGCTATTTAAGGATTATTTAAGGGGCGGTGGTCTAGTTTGGCTATGATACATGCCCGGGGCAGAATCTTTAAGATTTCTCGAAGCATGTGGTCGGGGGTTCGAATCCTCCCCGCCCCATCAAGAGAAATGATTCTGTCTCATTAATCAATTTTTATATTCAATTTTTATATTTTTTTATGTTCTGAATACCCTAAAACAACCATAAAACAAGCAAGCGAGACTACTAGTCGCACTAAGTTGCACTATCTCTGTTTTACATTTCGCACACTCAGACACACTTATGTCTACACTAATATACAAAAAATATGCAAAAACCACAATCTTTAAATAGAAGTAAAGAAACACAATATTTTAGGTGATAGCGTGAAGCTAAAAAATTTACTAGCTGTTTTACTTCTAATCATAACATTCATTGCTACAGCTATTGCTACAGTTTACGCTGACTCTAATTTTGCAATTCAAAAATCGATTATAAAAGACTCAATAATAGAGGGAGAGTCAGCTAATTTTATTATAACGATTGCTAACTATGCTAATGAGCCACAAGAGTTTGAATTAAGTTCGCCTGACGAGATTAATCTGTGGAGTTTCTTTACACAACCATTAACTGATAAAGCGGGCGTGATTGTCCCAGCAGGGAGTGTTAAAAACGTATCAGTGTTCTTCCAACCATTCAGCTATGATATCGCAGATACTGAGGTTCGTGTCAAAGTAAAAAATAAAGATACTGGCATATCACAAACTGTTTCAATGATTGTAAAGTTTCCTTCTGCTGCAAAGACTCAACCTGGTGAATATGTGCCTAATTATGTGGCTTCTGCAACCATGACTGACCGTGACATCGATCCAAGTGCCGAACTTTTGAATGTTGTTGTTACATTCAAAAATAAGAATCAGCGTAACATCCCAGAAATCATTGTTCATCTATACGGCAATACATTCGATACTACATTCAACACATCGTTAGGGCCATTCGAAAGTAAGACAGAAACATACGCTATCGAGCTGGACCCAAACACACCGCCACAGCTAGACTCGGTTAGTTTTGATATTTATATTCCTAAACCTGAGAACTATACTTTGTCTGAAACATTTTTAAGACCAACAAAGCCAGTGCAGGCATTGACATTTACGATTCTTGGATACTCTAGCATCCTAAAGGAAGAAAGCATCAGAGAGAGTTTTTTGAAAACTGAGAGAATAATTACATATAAAAACGCGGGTACTAACACAGAGCAACTTACCGAAGAAATACCTGTTTCTATATTCAAAAAGATTAAATATGATCTGATCCCTAGTAAAGAAGGTGATAAATACACATGGACACTAACACCAGGGCAAACATTGAAGTTAGTTATTACCGCTAGCTATCAAGGTTTATTTATAGCTCTAATGGTTATTGTAGCAATCGTAATAGTTAGCATTGCTATCTACTTTATAAAAAGATCACCTATAGTGTTAAATAAATCCGTGGGTCAGTTAAAAACAAAGGAAGGCGGGATTTCCACAGTGAAGATAAGGGTTGATGTGAAGAACCGCAGCAAGCAAAACATCAAATATGTTAAGATTATTGATAAAATCCCTAGGATAGCTTCTCTTATTTCAGAAATTGAGCCTGGCACATTAACTCCTAGCAAGACATTGAAGCATGATACGAAAGGAACTTTGTTGGAGTATGAAATAGATCAACTAGATTCTGGCGAAGAGAGAATTATTACATACTCTATCAAATGTAAGTTAAGTGTTTTAGGCGACTTTAAGTTACCAAGAGTTATTGCGAAGTATAACTACAAAGGAGCAGCTAAAATCAGCAGAAGCAATAGCCTAGTTTTGAAAAATGAATAGAGAAAATAAATTGAAAAGAATTTAACTTTCTTTAATTTTTGTGTGGCCTAATAAAAATTTATCTGCTACTATCAGCTTGTCTTTCTAATTCTAATTTTTTAACAATAGCAATAGAATTTCCACTTAAGTTATAAGCGTTGATTATCTCTTCGGCAAGCGTTTGTGCAGCCTTCTTCTTAGAGTTAAAAGCTTTATGATATGCTCCCTGAACCATCTGCCTTAATGCTATATCAATCCTTCTTTGGGGTGCACATTCAACAGCTTTTGGATAACGTGCGCCTCCATATTCAATTGTTATAATCTCTTCCCTTGGGGCAGCATTCCCAATTGCTTTAACAAGAACCTCAATAGGATTTTTATTTGTCTTGCTTTCTATAATCTCAAATGCCTTTTCAACAAGTTGTAGTGCTTTATTTTTACCAGTATTATGACCTGATGTCTTTAAATGCTTTTTTCCTTTATGTCCAGCAACCATAAGCTTGTTGATCAAGCGTTCTACGATAGAATTTTTTGATTTATGGAATCTTACTCCTATATTTCTCCCTTGAGATTTTGGTACTATTCTAGGCTTCAGTGTGATATACCTAACTAAACCTGGATCTGTTACCTTTATACCTGATGTGCTCCATCTATTAAACACGTTGATCTCCATAAATTTAAGATATTTGAAGGTGCTTTATAAAGCTTACTCAAATGGGCTATGTCAACTTAAGTAGCTTATAAACTTATCTAAGCAATGATTAGCTTTAAATTAGCTTTAATTATTAGTAACAAAATAAAAAAATTTATATATGAGTATACATTTTCCCATATTAGTACTTGTGGGTTGGGGGCACAAGCAAAAGAAAAAAGGACAGAAAATGCAACCAACCAAAACAAGAATAGAAGCAACAGAGCTTTTAGAAAAAAATCCAGACCAAATATGTAGTTTAATTCTTAGACATTTACACGACTCTGGTGCAACTATCGAAATATCTTTAAGAGATCTTAATATTGAACAATTAAGGGTTGTTAATGAGGGTTTAAAATTTATATGTGAACAACTTCTTGGATATCAAAATAGAGGTCAATCTCGTATTGTTTTAACTGATGTTGATAGAAGATACGAGCTTTCGGCGTTTGTTACATTTGCAACTACTTACGATATCCCTGTTGAATATACTGAAAATAGTTCTGATTATAAAATTATTCCAGAAGTCACGTCGTCTATCTCTAAATATGATTCTCCTGACAGAATAGATTATATTATACAAACAATATCGAAGAACTTACACTAAGACACTAAGAATATTTATTTATTTCTCTCTCTATTTCTCCAATAATACAAACGCCTTGTTTGGAGTGTGCTGTTTTTAATATTATTGAATAATTTTTATTGAAGATTCTTCTGTCATTCTCGTCAATATACACCTTACCTATACCTTCAATCATAAAATTAAATATATTTTTTTCTTCTCTTATAGCATCCTGCACTATTAGCAAATCCCCTTCATAATAATCGTAAACAATCCTCTCCAATGCTAATGATAGAATAGGATAAATCGGATGTGCAATCAAGTCAAGGCAATGGATTTTTTTAAACTCTTCTCTAACCCTTGCTGTTGTCATAAATATATCTCCTTTAGTATCAAAAGTATATGTATAATTATCATGATCTCCAATGCAAAACAGAAAATTGTTTTTATAGTTCAATAACTCCCGAATCTGTTCATAACTCATCTGAATTAGTTTACTATCTAGCATTACTACCACCTTTTATACTTGATTTCTTTGACTAGAAAAGAGTAAAAGAGTTTGTATTATATATCTGTAATCAATAGAGAATACGACAGAGTTATACAAATTTCTGCTGCATTGCTGTTTTTGCGAGCAAAGAAAAATATGACCTGAAGTACATTATAAAGTCCTAAAAAAAAAGAAAACAAATAGTTCTATACCAAAACTAAAGAGAATAAAATATAAACATGATAAAATATAAACATAAGCAATAATAAGTAATACATAGAATAATAAGTAATACATAGAAAAGTAATACATAAAATAATAAGTAATACATAGAAAAATAATACATAAAATAATAAGTAATACATAGAATAGCGTTTATTTTTACTTACAGAATAATATTACTGGAAATTCATAGTAACAGGCATAGAATAGCATTAATAATGGCCCCTTCTCTGTGACTACACAATAATAGTAATAACAAGGAAAGATTTAAATAATACGTTTTAATAATAACAGCAGAGGGGTTGAAAATAGTGAGAGAAACAATTTTGAAAGTGATGTTTGTTATTTCAATATTTATCTTAGGTTGGTTTGCAGGCAATTTATTCTTGAATTTGAATACACAAATTCCATTACCAATCCAGCATAACGGAAAGGAGATTGCATCACCTAGTGATTGGGTAAAAGAAGAGCAGATCCATGTTTATTCTGACCGTATTATTATAGATTTAAAGGACGCAGAATGGGCGTCTTTTTCAGACACTAACTCAATGGATCCTTTGATAGACGAGACTAGTAATGCGATAGAGATTATTCCTAGCTCTGCAGATGATATTCATGTCGGTGATATTGTAAGTTACAAGACCGAGTTTGCAGATGGCATTATTATTCACCGCGTAGTTGACATAGGCGAGGATGAACTAGGTAAGTACTTTATTCTACGGGGCGATAATAACCCTGTAAATGATCCTGAAAAGGTTCGTTTTAGCCAGATTCAGAGAGTTTTGGTAGGAATAATTTACTAAAAATAACTCACCAGAAATAATTCACTAATTTCTAGGCTATTTTTATTTTTTAAAAATAAATAATCTGCTACTTATTCAAAGATGAGGTAGCTATATATTGTAGATCAGCGAATTTGAGAAAAAAAATGAAAAAAAAATGATTTGGTCTGGAGAAGCTAATAAACGCAAAGTCATTAATCAAGTCTCAAAGGTTGAAAATATGTTCTTCCTTTATATTCGTCAAGTCTTTCAAACTTTTCATGATCAACATAAACTGCATTGGCATCTTGCTTATTTAAATATTTTAGATCAGTCATTTTACAGAGAACTGCACGAGGCATCATATCATGAAAAGTTAAATGAACAACTTCTTGGAGTTCTCCAACTTCACTAACTGTTGAATAATTTTCAGGAAGAACATAATCACCATCTTTATTCTTTGAAACAAAAACAAAAGAGTCTGGATGATTTTTCATTCTCTTAACTTGTAAAGAGATTTTATTTTTTGCATCACTTAATATATCCATCAGTCCCATAACTACTTAGGAATGAGAAATGGTTTATTAAATTTGCGTTTATTTTAATTTATTTTAATTAGACTTAACATACAATAACTTCTGTGCGATACTCAATATCTTGGAATCAGTAATAATGATTTGCGAAATAATCAATGACTCTCTTTTTAATCTCTTTATAAAAACCATTTGGAATGCTTTTATTTCCTTCATCATCTGTCCAATCTCTGGCAGGACAATGATAATTGAAATCATTCCCTTCTGGAGATTTAATTTTCCCTTGTGCACGTTTATGGTTTTCACATTTAGTCCACACCTTTGTTAATTCTGTTTTTCTTATATCTTCACAAAATGTACTTTTTTTGTCTGCTCTCCCAGGACATCTTACAACTTTCCCCGAAAGTGTTAAGTACATTCCTGCTGCGGTTTGGTTACATGGATGACATCCAGGATACAATGAAACCCCCTCTTCTTTAAATTGTTCTAAGGTCATGAGGTTCTTTTCAATATTCCAAATGTAGATTTGTGTATATAGATTTTTAAGTTTGGAAAAAAAATCTTTATACTGTTTCACTCTTTGTAATTCGTCAATTCCTTTTCCACTATTAGTAGATGGACAACTCAAAGCGTAAATATTTCTTTCTCTACCCCATTTATATATTTCGAATATTTCTGAGATATTTTCTGGTTTTATTGGAGCAGAAATTATTGCAAGCCTTGACGGTTCTCCGTTGTTATATTCGTTTAATCCTGCCTTGACTAATCTGATCAACGCATTGTCTCTAAGTTCTGTGTATCTATCCTTAATCTCTTTGTTTTTAATATTATCGTTTCCAATATAACTTTCTTGTACTTCTCTATTAAATGAATTGAAACCCAACAAAATACTTATGTCTAGTTCTTTTAATCTATTTGCTAGATCTTGACCAGAACTGATTCCATAGTGGGAATTATATTTTTTTGTTAATCTGTCGCTTCCAATAACATGCCCTTTTGTAAATACAGAAGCGTTAATCCCATTATCAATTAACCATTCTAAAAAACCTAGAAATCTTGGATTTTCAAAAGGCTCTCCTCTACCTAAAATCTTAACACTCCTAAGACCTAATTTTCTAGCTTCGAGTAAATAATTCTTTAATTCCTCCTCTTTTAGGAAACTTCTATTTTCAGAATCAAATCTGTTGTCTCTCCTAAAACAGTGTGGACATCTTAAACTACAGTAGTTGCCAAAATCAATATCTAGATGTAATAGTTTTTGAATGCCGTCTTTATTTTCTTGATGTAATTCTTCCTTTGAAAAATTGCCCCAATGGGCAACACTATTAACATAATTATTTGGAAATTTATCTTCAAAGATTGGTGGTATTGAGTCTAATTTAATTCTTGAATCGTTATTAAATGCTTGTTTTTTAGGTTTTTTCATATTCAACACCTCTTTGTTACTACATAGTAATAAATCTTATATATTAATTTAATGCCTGTTTTTTTTGTCAAAAGGAAAAAATTTATATATGATAAATCATTATAGTTAAAAATATGTTAGAATTGGATAAATTGGACAGAGATATTTTGTACGAGCTAAGCTATAACTGTAGGCAGCCAGATAGCATAATAGCCAAAAAACTGCGCAAATCTAAACAGGTAATAAGGTATAGAATTAGAAGATTAGAGAGGGACGGAATAATATCTGCTTATAATGCATTAATAGATTTTAGAGTGCTGGGTTTTAGCAGCATAAGAATATACTTTAAACTGAGGAATATCGATCCAACGAAAGAACAAGAGATGTACAATGAAATGAGGAAAAACGATTTATTTTTATGGACAGTTAATTTAGAAGATGATGTGGATATTGCATTTTATGTGTGGGTTAAAGAGATAGACAAGTTTTATGAAAAATGGGAAGAATTCTTTTTAAAATATAGAAAGTATATCCATAGACAAGAAATCTATCTATCAATTAATATGATCCACTACCCCATGAAAATTTTTAAAAAACCCGGGTTTGTTGAGGTATGGGATGTTGGAAAAAACAAAAATAGAGTGAAAATTGATAAAACAGATCTTGCGATACTCAAAATTCTTTCAAGATATGCAAATAAATCAATTGTGGAAATTGCAAGAGATGTAGGAATATCTGCAAAACTAGCAGCATATAGAATTAAACAATTAGAAAAAAAGGAAATAATTCTGGCGTATAATGCTATCATAGACGAAAAAAGGATAGGATATAAAATGTATAAAGTTGATTTTTATTTATTTGATCATTCTAAGCTTACAGAGATGTATGAATTTGCAAGGCAACATCCTAATATTAAAAACCTTATGAAAACTATAGGTGGACCTGACTATGAAATAGAAGTTTTGGTTAAAAATGTCGAAGAATTAAGGAATATTATCAATGAAATTAGATCTAAATTTTCAGATGTTATTGATTATTGGAGATATAATAGGTTTGTTGAAACAATTAAGCAGGTATATTTACCTATAGAGGTTGGATTATGAAACGGCTTAATAAGATTAATCAGAGTTAAGAGTATTTTCAAATATTTTCTTGGCTCTTCTTTCTGTGCCTTTTGGCGCTGTGTCTGCTGATTGAGCAAGCTTTCTCTAGCTTTCTCGTACTTTTTCATAGCTTTCTCATACTTTCTTCATATATTTTGTGTTTAATTTCTGAAAAGATTTATATAAACTCTAAAACTTTTTACTTATATGCTAGAAAAAGAGCTTGAATTTTATAGAACTGCATCTAAGATTGCTGCTGAAGCATTAGAATATGCCTCGTCTCTTGTAAAACCAGGGGTAAAAATAATAGACATCAGCAACAGAACAGAAGAATTTATCAATTCAAAAGGAGGCGATCTTGCATTTCCTGTTCAGTTATCTAAGAATGATATTGCTGCACATTATTGTTCTCCTCCAAATGACGACACAATAATAAATGAAGAAGACATAGTCAAAATAGATATTGGCGTTCACATACATGGTTATATAGGTGATAACGCGACTACTGTTTATCTTGGAGATGATAAGGTTATGTTAAAGCTAGTAAGGGCAAGCAGAGAAGCTGTTGATAATGCGATCAAGATAATTAAGCCAGGTACTACACTAAGTCAGATCGGTGCTGTTATTGAATCAACAATCCATAGACACAACTTTGAACCAATTCGCAATTTATCAGGCCATGGTTTAGAACGTTATGAGATTCACGCAGGCCCGAGTATACCAAATTATGACACTGGTAATGAAACAGTACTAGAGCAAGGCAAGGTTTACGCAATAGAACCATTTGCAACAAATGGCACTGGCTTAGTAGGTGAAGCAAAGAATGCAGAAATCTTCTCTTTGGTAAAAAGAAAACCAGTCCGCAGCTTTTTTGCGAGACAGGTTCTTAGTGAAATTGATAAACTACAGGGCTTACCATTCTGCACTAGACACCTAACAAAAAAGATTCCGTTGATAAAAGTTAATGCTGCATTAAAAGAGATGAACCATCTTGGTATGTTGCGTTTGTATCCTCCGCTCATAGAGAAAAAGCGTGGTCTTGTTAGCCAAGCTGAGCACACTATTTATCTTGGAGATAAGATAGAGGTTTTAACAAAGAAAGAATAATTTACTTTTCAAGTATAATTCACTCTTCTTTCTTCTTATTCTTATTAACAACTGAATTAATCTCTTCAACAATCTCATCAATCTGTTTAGGTGTCATCCCGTGAGCCATGCAACCTTGCTCTATAGTTTCGACAGCTGCAACATGACAACCAATGCAATGTAAGCCATGTTTAATCAACACTTCTGCTGCTTCAGGACATCGTTCTAATACTTCACTAAAGGTCATTCCTTTTTTTATCAGCTTATTTTTATCTGCTTCCATAATCAAACACCAATCAATCAAAAACTAAAATCCTAAAAATTTAAAAATCAAAACATTTATATATTTATTGCTCTCATTACATTTAAAATGTCATCATTCTATAGTAAGGACAGGGTAACTGATGAGAAGAAAGCTAAACAAACTTATAAGTTAATAAAGGGTATTCTAAGATCACCATCAGTTTCAAAGCAAATCATTCCAATCATGATCATATCATTAGCAGTAGGTTTTATCTTTAGCGTAGATCTAACAGGACTAAAAATAGGCATCATTGTGCTAGCTCTGCCAACATTTATCGCTGGTTTGTTAACAAAACCGCTTATTAATGCTTTTAAAGGCGATATTAGCATACGCCGATCGTTGTTTGTCACACTAACAGGACTCAATATAATAGCAATAGCAGCAATAATCTATAGGATTATCAATACATTCACACAAGCACCACTAACATTCACTTTGATACTTGCTTACTCAATAACAATATGGATTAGGCATGCTGTTCTAATCACAGCAGCGAGTCCTCATCATCTAAGAGTGCTGGCAGGGTCTTTAATCCAGGCATTAATTGGCTACTTTGCAATATACTTTTTGTTGGGGATGACAATAAAAGAAACCTTTGCCATGTATCTTATAACAATAATTATGGTTATCTCTATTGTATTGCTTGTTGAAACATTCAGAATTCCTTTCAAGAAAAACTTTGGAATAGATCCAATCGCGATATTGAAGTATATGAAAGATCATCTAACAAAAGGTAGGAAAGGTGGCACCCGCGAACTCGAGAAAATAGGTTATAAATTTGGTGTTCCAATAGATGTTTATGTGGGATCTCTTAGCTTTAAGAGAAATGACAACAGCATCAAAGTAAGCATGGTTGTTCCTTATGTACATCCTGGTCCGTTTGGTTATGTCGGTGGTTCTGATCTACCTAGCAAATTATCTGCAAGTTTACAAGATATAACACCTAATATAATGGTTGCTCACAGCACCACGACGCATGACTATAATCCAGTAGCAGATGCTGAATGTGAAAAGATAGCAACTGAGCTAAGGGGCATAATTGCAAATACAAAATTTTCAAATAAAATAAGTCATTTTGTCCGCCATCAAGAAGATGGCAATATTAACATGGCAGCTCAGCTTTTTGGCGATTCTGTTTTGTTTACATTCACTTCTGCACCACACTCTACAGACGATATAGATTTTGGAACTGGTTTTAACATAATTACTAATGCGAAAAATCAAGTTGAGCAAGCATTAATGATAGATGCACACAACAGCCTTAGAAAAAATGCAAGATTATACGAAGGTTCTGTCTATATTAGCACAAACAAATCCTATAGAATGATGAATGCTGCAAAGGTTGCTTTAGAAAAAGCGAAGAAAACCAGAGCAAACAAAATTAAAGCAGGTTATGCAGAATTCGATAATTTCAAGATTCATGAAGGTTTTGGTGCAAAGGGAATCCAAGTTTTACTACTTGAGACTGGGGCAGGTAGAAAAATACAAAGAACAGCTTATATTTTGTATGACGGCAACAACATGTTGCCAGGTGTAAGAGAAAAGATCCATAATGAAATTAAAGAATTAGTAGATGAAGCTAAGATAATGACAACTGATAATCATGCAGTTAACTATACCCCTAGCGGTTATAATCCTATTGGTTTTTCTTGTCATATAGATAAAATCATAAACATAACAAAAAAGCTAGTAGAAGAAGCGATAGATGATCTTGAGCCTGTCTCTGTAGGTATTAACACTGGCTTTGTAAAGAACGTCTATGTTTTTGGTCATGAAGCTAGCGCAAAGATGGCTTCTGTTATATTCGCAACTTTCGGCTCTCTCGGAATAAACGCTCTGATAACATTTATAGTTACATTGGCATTATGTATCGTTACTTACTTAATAATCTGAGTTTATTTATCTTGAGTTCTGTATTTTTATTTTTTGAAATAATAACAAATAAAAATTAATGTGTAAGAATATCAAATAATTTTTATAAATAGTTTTCATATAAATTTTTTGTACAAACGATCTAGAATTTGATTTGAAA
>QMQO01000018.1 GCA_003650545.1 Candidatus Woesearchaeota archaeon
AAATAAAAACATAATTAAAAAAATAAATAATGTTAATTAAAATAAGATAACATTATCAAAAAAATGAAGATACTTGGAGTTATAGAGATACTTTCCAGAGACCTTTCTAAAGGTTTAACTATAAACCAGATCTCTAAGTTGTTGCATAAGAGTTATGCTGCAACTAACATGCTGGTTAGAGGGATGATTTCTGATGAGATTCTGAATAAACTGATTGTTGGCAATGCTATTCTTTGTACACTAAACCTTAGAAATGAATTGACAAGGGCTCTACTGGCTGTTGCTAGTGTGAAGAAGAAGCAGACAGATTCAAGCTGGAAAAAAAAGATTGACATTGAGTTGATCGATGAGCTAAAAAGGCGTTTTACTATAGAATGTGTCTTTCTGCAAGATGATAAACTAAACATTGTGTGCAGGAATGTTCTGGCGCTACAGGAGTTTTTGAATGAGCGCAAGATAAGAGCTGCTGTTTTTGAGGCTGCAGATTTTCATGTTAAAAAAGATCTAAGCAGAAGCTATGTTATTTATGGTTTTGAAAGGTTTTGGGAGCTGATTGCAAATGCGTAAAGGACAGGTTAGTTTATGGATCATTACAGGCATCATCATTTTGATACTTGTGATTATTGGCGTTGTACTTGTTATAACTACAAAAAGGGCAGAGATTGTGCCAGAGCTTGACATCCTGCCGATCAGGGCTTATGTTGAGGGCTGTGTTGATGATGCTGCGTTAACAGGAATATTTACAATCGGAAAACAGGGCGGATATATCTTTCCTAAAGGCGATTATGTTTTTGTTGAGTTTGATTTCGTTAGTGTGGGCTTTAACATAGACGAGAATGTTTTGGTTAGCGAAAAAGAGATGGAGCAAGAGCTTGCTAACTACATCAAGATTGTGTTGCCTGATTGTGTTGGAAAGGTTAGACAGAGATTCGTTGATTACGGGTTTGAGTTTGGCGATGTTGATGTGGATGTTGATATCACAGATGCAGATGTGCATGTGGATGTTTTGTACCAAGTAAGTGTTAGGAAAGGCAATGCTGCTGCAAAAATTGAGAGGTTTGTCAATGTGTACGACATCAGACTTGGACATGCAAGAAATATCGCTGACAAGATCATAGATAGTATAAAAGCAGATCCTGATTGGATTGATGTAACTACCTTGGGAGAATATGATATGAAGGTTAATCTTGTGCCGCAGGATCTGGCCACAATCATTTATGTTTTGAGCGAGCCCAGCAGATATGGCGATACTTTTGTGTTTGCTTTTGGTGCAAGGTACAAAATTAATCATGACCCTGTGCTAGAGTTACCAGACACACTTGAACTGAAGAGGGGCGAGCGTTTTGTGTACCAGGTTGTTGCAACTGATGATGACGGTGACAGGTTAACTTTCTCTGATGATGATGGGATGTTTGACATTACAGATGACGGGTTGATTGACTTTGTTCCTTATTTTGAAGGCAGATATGATGTTAAGATCACTGTTGTTGATGAACATCGCGGGTATGATGAAAAAGAGGTTAGGTTTGTAATAACATGAACTGGAGAAAATTCCTAGGAATAGTGATGATTTATCTAACCATAACTCTGATGATTCCTGGGACTGTTTTTGTGTTTGCTCAAAGCGAAGAAGAAAAACAGACAATTTGTGATTTTGAGGCTGAGCTTGATAAGAAAGCAGTAGAATCGTGCTTAGAGAAGCTTGAGGAAAAATCTGTTGAAGATTTATCTAAAATTGTTAAGGAGTACCCTGACTTTTTTGTTAATAACCCAGAGTTGTTAACAGGGCTAAAAGTTGATATTAGTAATATAAAAGGAATTGATGAAGTTATTAAGAGAATCACTAAACTGCGTGTTGGGCTAGAATTTAAAGAAAACTCAGATTGTAGGTTAGAGCAAACTTTTAAGCTAACCTGCCAAAAGAGGAGTGTAGAGCTTACCAGTGTGTCTGAGAGATATGCAGAATATGTAGAAAAAATAATGACAGATCCTGAAAAAGGAATAATTATTGTGTTTAAAAATAAAAATCAGATGTATTTAAAAGATGGAGGCAGGATTTCTTTTGATGTAAATGGAAATGTAGAGGTTGGTCAGGGTATAATGCTGGTGGTTGATGAGCTTATCACTATTACCCCAAAAACAGAGATAAAAATTCTTACATCTGATGGATATTTAAAAATATCAGGAGCTGTCAGAATCGAATCAGATATGTTTGAGGGAAATGTAAATGAAGAGTTTTACTTCAGTGGCACTAAAGAGGGTTATGATCTTGTTGTTAAGGAATCTACAGGTGATTTTGCTGTAAATGATGGGTTTGGAGAGAACAAATTCAATGGAGATTATTTTGAGGTTAGTGTTAAAAAAGAAAAGATAGCTAGGTTTGTTATTGGAGAAAACACGATAGCTGTTGTCAAGAAAGAAGATAAATCATCATTCCCTGAGATAAGCGATTGTGAGGAAAAGATTGATGATAAGGTGCGTTGTGTGTATGTGTTACAGGATAGGGCATCAGGAGATGCTCTATTGATGAGGCAGGAAACTGTTGCGCTTAATGTTCTAACTAAACAACTTAATGGGATTGATGAGTTAGAGGATGTTAATGCGATCATACAACATATAGATGAGATTCTTGGGCTTTTTGAAAAAGATAAAATAGAAGATCTAGTTATATTAGAATATATCCAGAATCTTGAAGATCTAAGGAAGAAAGCCAAAATATTTTCAAACTGGAAAAAAGATGAATCAGTGATGCAGTTTTTAAAAGAAAGCTTGTCAAAAGAGGCTATAGAGAGGTATAAGAGCATAGCTAAGAGCCTCAAAGAAGATGCAGACAATAACAATCAAATAAATTACTTGTTTAGGGATACTGGGAATTTTCTCTTGTTTGGAAGATCAAAGATTACATACGAAGATGGCAGTTATATTACAGGTGAAAAATCTGATGTTATAAGGGCAGATGTTTTTGAGGCTGGAAAACATGTTCTAATGTGTGAAGGTTTTACAGATGGTGATGCTTGTGTTGGAAGAATCAGGCCTTATATATTGGATGAAAAGTGTACTGAAAACAATTGTTTAACGCCAGTTGAAGATGAAAATTTTGTAGAAATCAAAGTAACCAAAGAAGAGTGTACAGATGGAGTTTGTAATAGCCAAATAAAGTTAGGTAGGAATTCTGTTTTAAGGCTTTTTGACAATGAAAAATTCAAGGAGAAACTTGTTGCGTTTGATCAAACTGTTACAAGTGTTTTTGCTCTTGCTGCATCATCTAAAGAATCCAGGATTAATTACTTTAGCATGGATGGCGATACATTGATTGCTGCTAAACAGTTACCTGACTATGAACTAAAAAATGAGATTGAGATAAATGATAAAGGTTTTAAGGAAAAAATAGAAGAGATTAAAAAATATAGAAAGCGTTTTGTTGCTTTATATGAAATTATCAGTTCTATAATTAAAGATGAAGATAAAGAAAAATTAGAAAATTTAAAAAAAGAGTATGAGAAAAGCTTGATAGAGACTGGTGTTAAATCAGATGTTGAAAAAGATATTCGGGAATTCGCCAGTAAAACATCAAAAAAAGTTGGTGTGAACATAAACCTTATAAAAGCTCAGGTTGCTTTGAGTGTTGGGGATGTTGACAGAGCAATTAGATTATCAAAAAAAGTTATTCAGGGTGATGATGAGGCTCAGAAAATTAATGCTTATATGTTTTTGTTGCAGATGCATGCTATGAAGGGTGAGATTCCTGAAGATTTTAAGAAGGAAGCTTTTGGGTTCTTTGGGTTAAAAGATGAAAATGATGATACGATTATAGATGAGTTGGTAGATGTTCTGGGCATTCTGGGCATAGATAAAACAAAAGGTAGAACAGAAGCCCAAGATATTTTAGAAAAGCAGCAGATTTCAGAAGAGATCTCTGAAAAAATCGGTGGATTGGAAGAGGATAAAAGGAAGGAAAAAATTGAGCAGATTCAGGATATATTTGCTAAGTACTCATTTCTGGAAAATTACCTGGATCTGAAAAACAGGCTGGATGAGCAGAAAGATTTTGGTGATGAGTTGGAGAAATTTAAAGGACACAATGTAAATTATTTTGAGAGGTATAAGAATCGGTACAAAGATAACCCTAGAATATACGAAAGATTTTTGATGATAGGAGCGAATAAATATGGAGAATTGGCTGCAAAAGAAACTAATGAGACGAAAAGAAAAGAATATCTAGAAAAACAACTTGCATTCTTAGAAGAGGCAGCTGATGTCAGGGATAGAAACATTGTGAAGAATGAGTTTGATCTAAGAAGAGCTGGATATTCTGAGATAGATTTCATCACTAACTTCTATAACGGGGTTTTGCAGAGGAGCAACATCAATCTTATGCTAGAAAACTATGAAGTTGCAAGAAACCTTGCAAAAACTGCGTTTGGGTTGAATGATCACTGCTATAGCTGCCTATCAATAATGTATCACGCAGATAGCGTGTTACATGAGCAAGCAAAGGAGGAAGAAAAAGAAAAATATGCTCAAAAGCTGGAGGATACAATAACAAAAATAAAAACAGCTGCTGAGGATATTCTGGAAAAAGTAAATGAGATGAAAGAAGGCGAGAAGCTTAGTCCTGACGAGATTAGCATGTTATACTTATATCAAGCAACACTAAAGATTGAAGAAGGGATATCTGAAGAAAAGTTAATAGAAAAGAAGATAGAACTGATAAACATTATAATAAATAGGGTAGAAGACAAGGATAAAAACAGATATTCTTTAGAATTACATTTTCTTGAAGCAGATAAAGCTGTTCTGGAAAATAAAGTTGAGGAAATAAGTAATGCTATTGAACAGTTAAAAAAGGATATTAAGGATTGTCCAGATAATAATTGTAAAACAAAAGTCGCTCTAAAAATTGGTGAACTCGGGCTTAGTCTTGAGTCAGATGAAAAGCTGGAAAATACTGTTAAGTTTTTAATTACGAATAAAAAAGATCTATGCAAAGATGAAGAATGTAAAGGTGCTTTCAATAGTCTTATTCTATCTGCGGGAAGAGCTAGGATTGTATTATTAGCTCAAGACGAAAATTTTAATGAAGCTAATAACATAATCGAAGAGCTTAAAAACGAAGATATAGGAGTTGGTGAGCTCGAAAAGATGATAAATCGTCTGGAAAAGATTGCATCTCTATCTTTTGATAATGCTCTTTCAATAATTGGAGAGGCTAAGACTGAACTCGAGAGGCTAGAGTCTGGCACACAAGAGTACTATAATAAGGGACAAGAGATCAATCTTATGTATAACATTGCTTTTAAAAAGCTTATAGAGAGTGTTCCTACAGATGTTACAACAGGAGGCAGAACATATAATCAGGATGTTATAACTGAGCTTAAAGACTTAGAGAGAAGTATCCAGGATTTGCCAGAAAATGTTAAGGATGCCTTTAAAACTGGGGTGTTTAATCTAATAATGCAATATCTATTTGCAGAAGAAGTTCCAGGGATTTCTCAAGCATATCGCATAGAGACAGCGTACCAGTTGCTGCAAAGTTTTCCTGAGCTAAAGGATAAAGAAATAGAAAATAAACGGCTTGGATCCTATGTGTGGAAACTTAGGGAAACTAGCTATCCTATCCAAAGGCTTAGTTATGGAGTAGATCTTTTGGAACAAGGAGACTTGGATAAGGGGAGAGAAGTTTTTCTGGAAGCATTAAAATCTGCAGAAAAGGTTGGCATCGTAGACCAAAATTTTCTTAACTATGTTCAGAGTGTAGCATTTAATCCTAAATATCTTGTGATAAAACCTGAAGAAGGAGAGAGTGATCCTGTCTATAAATTTTTAGAAACACATAATGTAGATGTAGAAGATAAACTGAAGAACTACATAACACAGACAAAATTCTACCAAGCGTGGTCAGATAAATCTTCTGATCTCCAAAGCATAGTGACTGATGTTGTAGAGAGGGAGATGGAAGAAGGGACTAGCAGAGATATCTTAGCAGTGATGCCTGATCCTGATGATCCTGACAAGAATATACAAATTCCTTTGTATGTTGTGGAAGATGAAAAAGATAAAGGAAAATGGAAGATTATAGAGAAAAGATCTGGCAACACAATAATAACTATTGACAAAAATACAAACCTTGAACAAGCGATTAGTGATTATTATAAACAAGATGGGGATATCAAAGCGAAACAGGTTAGCCTGTTTGTTAAACGGGAAAGAAATTCTCCTGAAGAAACCAAAGCTATAAACTCAAGAGTGACACAAATAGATAACTATTTTGATAACTTAGGAGGGGAATTAAAAGGGTTATTTATGAGAGTGCAATTAAGGGGCGACATTGACAAGCTTGAAAATCTAGTCAGGATTGGAAAATATGATGAAGCAGAAAGTCTGTTTAAAAAAATTGAAGAAGCTAATGTTGAAGCAGGAGGTAATCTATTTTACAATGCAGGAATTGAGTATTTATACATAAATCCTATAAATCCTGATGAGGCTAAGGAAGAAATCGAAAAAATCTCTAAAAAGGAAATAGAGGCATCGTGGGCTGCGTTCTCTGGTAATCCTGAACTTATGGACGAGATCATAGAAGATTCAATCGAATGGAATAAGAAACAGATTAGAGATGCAGCAAATTTAATCTCAGAAAAAGATAATATCGATGATGTGAAAGAAAAAATTCGACAAGTGCTTAGTGGCTTAAATACTGTTGTCCAGACTGGACTTGCAACAGGGAGTTATGGTATAACAGATCTTAATAAGTTTAGGCTAGAGGCAATGCCTAAAAAAGATGAAAGCAAAAAAATACAAACCCTCAAAAAAAGTATTGTTACTTATCTTGATGATGTGATTGATGTAGAAATTGAAATAAATAAGATGAAGAGAGAGCAATCAAAAAGAGGTGTTTGTGTGCAGGGAGTCTGCACTTTTGATGGTAAAGAGAATGTGCCTGAATCTGTTGTTAGAGTGAGGCTATTATCAGACGCGATTGAGGAAAACCATGAACTGGCAAGGGATATTTCACTTGAAGAGATGAGGAGAAAAACATTTGGAGAAAGAATATCTGGGTTTATTGGCGATCTCGAAGATCTTGTAGGGTTTAGTCCATCACCAGCAGGGGATTTTATACTTTCTAGGCTTGGTAGAAGAGATCCATATGAAAAGGCAGTGCATGAGCCTGTTCAACAATTAGAATTAAGTGTTGTAGGGCAGCAGATTGATAGGATTTTGCCAATTCTGAGTGATGAGCAGCTAGATGCTGCCTGTGATTTGTTTCAGTCTAAATTGCTTCAGTATAAGCGTGGTGAATGGGATGAGGACATTGCTTTTGATGCTGAAATGTTCAGAATGACCAGTGCTTTCAGCAACGAGAGGATTGCTAGAAACAGGGCAAGAGATAAAGAAATGCTAGACGAATATGCTGAAAGCCAAAATATTAATCTAGATGAGTTGTCAGATGAGCTAAAAAAAGAGCTAGAAAAAGAGTACTGGCAAACGCCAGAATTTAGAAGTTTTTCAGACCTTACCCAAGCAGAGCGTTATCGAAGCTGGATTTCTAGGATACAAGTGCCAGAAGAAGAATGGAGCCATTCTCAGATGGTTCTTTCTGCAAATAAAGATTTTATGATAGCAAGCCAAAAACTTGAAGAGCAATCTGTGGATGGTAGTGTTGCAAACACTCTAGCCAAAGATGAATTAGCGAACACAGTAAAATACCTTACAATAAAATTAGAATCACAGATAAATGAACATAAAAATAAGAATATAGAATATAACAGAGGTTTTGAATGGCTATCGTATATAGAGCCATGGCGTTATGTTGGTGCTTCTAATCTAAATGATTTATGGGTTACTCTTGGATTCGGTGATAGGGACAAGGTTGAGGCTTATAATAATGCCGAAGAAACCAAAAAAAATATTGAAGATTCCATTGAGAACTATCGTAATAACCCAACTGAGGACAACTATAACAAACTAACTGATGAATTAGATAGCTTAGATAAATTAGAAAAAGCTGCAGATTATGCTTATCACCAGGATCATGGCTTTATAGCAGAGACACTTAATACAGAGAACGTTGTTAAAACTGCAGCTGCATTAGTTTTTGCAGAGGTTGCGCCTGCGTTGATTGGGTTGAGGGCTGCAGAGGTGGGCGAAGCTGTTGAGACTGGCATAAAAGCAAAACAGATTGCAAGCAAAACCAGATTAGCAGTTAGAATGGCTGAGGCTGCCAGAAAGGGATTTACCACAGGTATTTTATTTGAGACTGCAATGGAATTTGCAGATGGAAACTTCTTTACTGTGGAAGGAGCGCTTGGTGCTCCAGAAAGAATGTTGACTGGCGCACTTATGTTTGCAACAGGTGGTGCTGCTGAAGTAGGGATTAGCCCTCTTACAAACATACTTAGATATAGAAGCGAAGCTGCTGCACGGAGGTATCTTACTGAGACAGGAGCTAAAAGATTGCAATCTGCTATAGCTGCGAGAGCATGGAATACTGGTGCCTCAGCAATTAATTTTGGGGCGATGACAGCCGGATTTGCTGAGGTTAGTGCTCTGCAAAAGGGAATGCTTTATCCTGATCCAAAAACATTGGGAGAGACAGCTGTGACACTTGGTCTGTATAAGGTGGTTGGTACAGGCGTTGGTAAAGTCTTAGAGCCTGTAGAACGGTTGAGGATTATAAAAAACCTTGAAATCAGATCAAAAAAATACGATGAAAAGATAGGGGAATTTAACCAGAAAGCACAAGATATACTGAATGGAGTTAAGGATGACACAACAAGAACAAAGATAGAAAATATTTTTCAAAAAGAGATTTCTTACAGAGAAAAAGCTGAAGAATTGTACAAGATAGAAACTGAAAATCGTGAACTGAAGACACAGATTGAACAAATGGCTGATTTTCTTCGTCAGGCTTCTGGTGCTAGATTAACCAGAGATTATCTAAATTATGAGATCGAGATGCGCAAACATGAACAGAATGTGAATGAAAACAATATAAAATCAGAAAAGTACTTTGACCAGATTGAGAAAGTTATTAAGGCAAAAGAGACACTACTGGAAACAGAATATGAGGAAGGAATTATTAATGATCAGGGATATGACATTGGAAAAAAAGAGATCGAACTGGAAAAAAAGCTTTCAAATAGGAAAAAACTGTATCTAAATCTTAAAGAAGCTAATGAAGAACTAGGTGAGCTTGAAGCTCGAGGTAAAATAGAAAATTCTGAAAAAAAACTAAAAGAGAACTTTGAGCTAATAACAGACATTGAAGAAAGTGATTCAAGAATCCGCTCTCTCAGGGAAGAACTTAAAAAGAATAGAGCCGGGGAGGTTGAGGCTAAGATAAGAACACAGACAGAGGCAAACATCCTTACAAAAATGGTTGAACTGAAAGAAGCATTATTCAAGAAAGATCTGCTAGAGCAAAAGATTAACACTGAAAAGCAAAGACTAATCCTAGAGAAGATGCAAGAGGGTCTTAGTTTTGCTAAAGCCAAAGCTGATGTCGAGGCTGTATTCCAAGAAAAGCTAACTGAGTTTGAAAAAGGAGAAGTTAAAAGTAAACATGGATATGAAGAACTGATAAGACTGATAATAGAAAAAGGTACACTAGAAAAGGATATTCCTAGTATAGAAACAGAGTTGAATGAGTTAAGTTATCAACAGATTCAGGAAGTAGAAGAAGCAAAAAAAGAAGCAAAGAGAATTGCTAGGGAAATTCGTAGGTTTAAAAAAATTGAAAATAGAATTAAGAATAAGAATATTAAACCTAATGTTAAAAATATAATTGATCTTTTAGAGAACAACAGACTTCCAACTGACCTAGAAGAACTCAAGAACACTGTACTGGAAAATTTAAACAGAGAAGAACTAAAATTCTTAAATGCACGTATTGAAGAAGCTGAGAAGATTACTGGGTTAACAGCAACAGAAGAACAGGCTGCAACAGCAATAATGAATAGTCTAACCAAAAATAGTTTAATAATATCTGTGCCGACAGGCAGAGGTAAAAATGTTTTCATCACACCAGAAATGGTGTTGACTGAGTTGCGTGCAGGAAGAAAAACCCTGATAATTGAACCTGATGATAACCTAAAAAGAGCTACATATAATTATCTTGTTGAAAAGCTCAAAGGAAAAGTCAGAAGCATAGTTCAACCAGAGATTGACATGCGCACATTAGATGACAGGATTGCTGCAGATATTCAGAATGCAGATGTTGTTGTGATAACTTTAGAAGAATACATTAATATCAAAGGTGCAGAGAGAGCATTAATTGGCAAGGAAAATGAACTTGCAACGGGAATCATGAATGATTTTGGAGAAAGATTTAACATATTTGATGAAGCACATGAAATTGCAAATGCTAATCCTCTTATCTGGGTGAGGGCAGAAAAACCACTAAAAAGTATAGAAGGTGGCAGAGAAAAAATATTCGCTAACAAAATCTTGTTTGAAGTTCTTAAAGAAGTAGGCAACATAAAAACAGGAGAAGTTTTTGAATTTAATAAAGAAATTTTGAAGACATGGGATGATCTTATAAATGAGGTTAATGATGAATTTAAAAATGGTAGGATAACTGAAGAAGAGAAAAATAATAAGCTAAAACAGATTGAAAATAATAAAAACAGAGCAAGATATCCGAGTGAATTTAAGCCTGAGATATTAAAAGAAATATTAGATAGGATTAAAAATGAGTTACGGGCTCAAGGCAAACTAACAGATGAATTTAATGCAATGAATGTTAATGACCTAATATCAGGCGAAAAGGATATCATCAAACCATATACTGAGTTATTACAAGGATATAGCCAAGCATTGGCATCAAGATATTGCGAGGATTATGCTCTGGCTGAGCAAGGGGCTTCGCCTACAACACAAAGAAGGGCAAACACAAGACTGTCGTTTGGAGACATAGATATGCAGATTGCTCTGAACACGCTTGTTGGAAAGGAGGATGTTTCTCAAATCAAAGTTAAAACAGATGCTATTCAGACAGAAATAACTGATGTGCTTGTTGATCTTGCTAAGAGAGGAACACAAACACGATTTCTAACTGCAACGCCAGAAAAAGTGAATAAACAGCTCAGAGCACTGCTTGGATCTGAACAGTTTACTGTTGCATCAGGACAATCAAGGTACACCAATCTTGTCGATATCATAGAAAATGGTTACAAAGAGATATTTCCAAATGAGAGGCAAATAGTCAATCCCTTGCCAGGGGATACTAAAGTTGAATTTAGAAAAGTTGAGGTTAACGAGAAGTATTTAGATGATATAATAAAGGAAGCAGAAACAAATGTAATTGTTGTACATGATGGTGATATTTATAAATCATTAATAGACATGAGTAAAAATGTTCTTCCTGAAATAGATTCTGTACTATACAGAAATCCTGATGCTAAACCTGGTGAAACAGTTGGTGGAAAATATTATGAGATTCGAATAGAAGATAGAAATTTTAAAGAAAGCCCTGTTAAAGATCTGAAAAAATGGATTCTTGATAAGCAACTAGCTGACAAAAAAGTTCTAGTTCTAACTAATCAAAGGGCTGGCCTAGACCAGCTTACATTAGGTTCGTTTGAGTATGTACGTGATCAGGTCAAGAATGGAGAGGTTGCAGAGATACGCTTGTTTGATGAAAATGGAAAGATTAGAAAGATAGAGAAAATTGATCCAAATGAAAAGGGTGTTGATGAAGCTCTGGAAAAACTTCAAGATGCGTATAACAAAGGAGGTAATGAAATTGTATTACAAAAGTTCACAAATGCAGACAGGGTTAACTACCGCATTGTTACAAGCGAATTAAATGAAATCACAGAGTTGTTACAGGAACTTGGTAGAAGAAGAAGTTCTGCAGACAGGCTTTTTATTGACTACATTGGGCCGGAGAAGATGGAACTGAATAAGTTTATCGAGACTAGCATGAGAAATGAAAAAGCTAGTGAGCAAGAGAATGTGCATCGTTTTGATCAAGACATGGCAAGACAGGTGTTGAAAACTCTTCTTGGCGAGGCTAAAGAATTAAGGCCTGATAGAGCTGCTGAAATAATAGAAGCAATAAAAGAGTTTGATGATTTGGCTCGATCTAGAAGAACAACACTTGAGTACAAAGACATCACAGGAAAAGAACAGTTTGTTGACACACTCGAATTTATAACTGACTATGCAAACGAGATTACGAAAAAAGAATGGTTTAATGAGCTTCCAGATGGATTAAAAGGGAAAATAACAAAGATTGCTGATTATGAAGTGCCAAAAGCTAAAAATATTAGGCTAAAAGGTAAAGGAGATGAGAGAACTCTAAGCACAGCAGAAGACCTAGAGACATTTATGGATATATTACAAAACATAAGGGCTGAGTCTGATTGGCCTGCTTACATAAGGACTGGAACAGGTGATGTGGCACAGGCTGTAAGAGCAGAAAATGTTGCAGAGATGCTACCAACAATGGCTTTAAAAACTCGACCTGAGGGAGCACAAGAAGCAATAATTATAACAGCTCGTGAGATAAATAATGTTAAACTGGAAGCAGATAGGGAAAAGGTGGATCCTGCTGTCTACGCCCTTCAAAAGAAACAAGAAGAAACCAGGTCTGACCAAGCCATGCCCAGAATTTTAGTAGAAGATGTTCTAGCTAAGGAATTAGGTTATGAAAGATCTCGAGAAGGTTACATAGATGTAGATCTGAATAAGCTTGCTGAAAATGATGAAGTCCGAGAGAGAACTGCAGCATATAGATACATACTAGACCATCAGATGGCAACACATGAACAAGAAGAAGGGAAAGTAATAACTAAAATAGGCGATAAAGTTGTAGAAGAAGAAGAACAAAAAAGGTATGTTGAGTCAGCATTTGCCCTGGCACAGATGATAGAAGATAACCTGATAAATGCACATATAGACTCTGAGAGAAAGATTGTTTTGGACCAGGGTTTGAGTGATAAGAATGTAATGCAAAAGCTTAAACAGTTGTCTGATAATGGTGTGACTGTTAAGAAGGAGATAGATGGATTACACTGGTATATTAATGGATATTCAGAATCTGTTGAGAAAGAAACTATAGAAGATATTCTTGAGGGCAGAGAGCCAGGAATAAGACCTAAGATGCGAGCTAAAGAGCAAGCTAAAAATCAGGTAAGAGAAATCTTTAAGGAGATAAGAAGTGTAGATGATCGAATAAAAATTCTGGAACAAGTAATAGATAGTATACAACAGCTAGAACAAGCTGCAATATCAACAACAGAAGCAGAAAAAATTGGAATTAGTGAAGAGGAAATTAATGTACTCAGTGATGCTTTAGAACAGATAGGACTAAAAGAGTTGACTGATGTTTTGAAAGGGATGTTGAAAAAAGCAGAAGCCGAGCAAAAGGAACAAGAGCAAAAGAAACAAGCAGAGATAAAAGCAAGAGAGTCTGCAGGGTTGGTGTCGGCTGATGAGATTCAAGGTTTCCTAAAAACCCTAAAAACACAGACTGATTTATTTAAAGATGTTAAGGGTGCTGTTTTTGAGGTAGAAGCGGATGACGATGACAGGAATGTGTTTACTATTGGGTTTAAAGGGACTGATAAAACTGGAGAGGTCAAGGCTAAAGCAAAGATAACACTCCAAAAAATACAAGGAGCAACAGAAGATCTACAGACCATGACTCTAGAAATTCTTGAGCTGCCTGCTGAATCAAAACATAAACAGAGTTTCTATGATTCAATTGAGAATTATGCTCATTACAAAGGAATTGAACAGATTGATATAGTAATCAAGCCAAACTTGGTTGCAAGACTACTACCTGGATCTGATTTTCGGTTCTTGCGTAGAAATGGTTTCATTGTTCACAAAGAAGATTTTACAAAAACTGGGTTATGGGAGATAAGTATGATAAAGCCTCTGACACAAGAAAGGCTTAATGACTTACTGAAGTTTATCAGTGCTAAGCAGGATATTTTAACAGAGGATAGAGATAAACTAGAGAGTGAACTAGGACCAAAGTTTGCAAAATACCAAGGTCTAATCGATAGGCTTGCAGATATAAAAACCAGCTCTATTAAAGCAGCTGTTGCAGGGGATCAAGCTAGACATACTTTAATAGAATCATTGGTAAAAACTGTTCTTGGTTATGGTATTGTTCAGAACATCATGGTCATGACTAGCTTCTTTAAACAAAAACCGATTAGTCTTCAGACATCTTTCACTGAGAGGAGTCTGGTTACAGTAACAGAAACAGCACCACAGAAAGTTGAGGCGCTGGCGGAGGGTGCTGGGCGTGCTCGGCGTTTAGTTACTAATGTTCCTAGCATTGGCTTTACAACATTTTTCTTGCAGGCGTTTGAAACTTTTGCTATGTTTGAGTTTATAAAAAGATGGCGTTTCGCGATGCCTGTCAATGAAAAAAACTTTGTTAAAACCAGGATCGTGCCTGTATTAAAGGGAATGGGCGCATATTATGTTAGCACAAAGATACTTCCTGCCTTGACATCAGCACTAAACATGGGCGCAGCTATTGCCAACCCAATAATTGGTCTAACATTTGGCTTGACTGCAGGCTATACATACTCTGCTATCTCGCCAAAAGAAGACAAGACTGCAAGCTTTGTCTCGTTGGCTACATTTGGCTTGACCACATTAGGAATGATGTTTGTGCCGCAGGTTCCATTGGTTGCATGGGGGGTTAGCTCGATTGCGATACCTGCTACAATCGCACTTATAAGAGGGTGTAGCAAGATAGCCAAAGATGTGGGAGAGGAGCTCTGGAGTTTTAATGTTGGTGATTTCATATTCAGGTCAGCATCAGCAGCAACAGCATACTATTTTGCAAGGATGGCTGCTGGGGCTGCAACAGAAGGAATGTTAAACACTGGTTTTCTTATCCCTGCTGGTGTTGCGGTTACAGCTGGTCTAGCTGCTGTCGGCAGCTTTGTCAGTATCAGAGGTGTAAATCAAATCACTGCTGGAGTGATCGACAGCTTTAGGAATGTCCTGAGAACCGTGAGGAAGCTAAGAACTGACCAGAGAGCACGGTTTTATGCATTAACAAGGGTAGCTGCTGCAGGAGCTGTTTGGTATGGTTTAACGCATTTTGGGGCATTGACTGGCATGATCGGAGCAGCAACACTTCCTGTTGCACCGTTTGTTGTAGGTGCAGGGATCGCTGGCTTTGGTATATATAGCTTGTTTGGTTATAAACCATTTGTAAGAGCACTCTCTACAGAAGCTGCAGATATTGGGATAAAATTAACTATTAGATCTGCACTAGCAGGTGGTATGCTAAGTTTGGCTTACAGAACTGGACTTTTCACTGGCATAGGAAGCATACCCCTTTATCTACTTATAACAGGGGTGCATGTCAGCTCGTACATTGCTGGAAATAAAATAATCGAGACTCTTAGAGGTTTGGTGTTCAAGGATATTTCAACAGAATTACTTGATAAGATTAAGGAGGATGCTGCAAGAGAAAATATAAATGTAGATTCATACAGGGTTAAGCATGTTGGACCTGAAACACATATCATCTTTACCTACAATACAGAGAATGTGTTTGGCATGGTGATCAACACTCAGACGCATGGCCTAACGGTTTCTTCTTATAAGGAGGATGTTAAAAAAGAAGATGAAGATGTAAGCAGAATTGTAACTGAGAATATTAATAGTATTCTGGATGAGGATTTGGATAAGATACTGAAATTTGAAAAGCAACTTGAAGATCTTAACAATAAAATAAAGATGACTAAAAAAACAACAAGACAATTGAAAAGACTGGAAAAAAGAGGGAACCTAAGAGGGGTAGAGACGCCTTTGCTGAATAGGGTTAGAGCAGACATTAAAAGTCTATATGAAAAAACAAGAAAAATGGTTAAAGTTCCTATATCTAAAGTGAGGATAGAAGAAGTAGTAAAGAAAGGAGTAAAAATAATAAATATTGAACTTCAAAAAATAAGCCCTATATTGTCCAAAATTAGTGTTGGGATGCCTCAGCTTGGAAGAACTACTGGCATAACAATAGCTATAGGTGTTGGTGTTGGTGGTTTCACCTTAATCGCAGCTGCGCCCTTTGCAGGTGTTGTTGCTGTTCCACTTGGGATGATTGTTGGAGGTATAGGCGTAGTTAGTTATACACTAATCAATGTTATGAGAGAGATAACATTTGAAACACCGCTAACACGAGAATTACCAAAAATAGATGACAGAGCTGAAGTGTTGAGGGCAGCTTCTGAAAGAAGAATAAAAACTATTACCTCACCTGTAGATAAAAGAACAGTTGTGATTGGAGATATCCATGCTTCGTTAGATGCTTTGAAAGAAAGCCTTATTGCTGCAGGCTTGATTGATACTGAGGATAATTGGATTGGAGGCGATAATCGCTTTATACAGACAGGAGATGTTATTGATCGTGGCCCTGACTCTATTGAGTGTTATGATTTCCTAAGGGAGCTACAACAAAAAGCAGAGAGTGCTGGCGGAGAAGTTGTGAGACTGCTTGGAAATCATGAGTTGTTATTATTGCAGAATGTTGATAATAGATTTGCAACAGAGTCAATTTCTGACAAAGAGCAAAGAGAAGAATTAAGAAGCAAAATAATAGAGGATATAAAATCAGGAGATGTAAAGGCAGCTTATTATGTTGCAGGTCACATGGTGTTGCATGGTGGTTATGTGCCGGATGCTTTCCCGGAATTTAAAGATAATAGTCCTGAACAAATTGTAGATCAGCTTAATGAAAGACTTGTTGAAGCTATAAATACTGAGGATTATGAAAATGATCAAATATTTAAAGCTGGCGTATCTAGAGAGGGGGAGGGGTTGCCTGGCATATTCTGGGCTGATTATTATAAAGATCTAGTTTATTTCGATCTAGCACTAAATAAAGCTGATCTTCCTGACCAAATAGTTGGTCATACTCCGACAAGAAAAAGTACTCCGACAGAAAGGAGAAAAATTGTTACCTCAGATTTTAAAAAAATTATTGATATTGATGTTGGACATGCTGAATATTATGGTGGTTACAGAGCCCAATTAATCATAAAAGAAAATGAAATTTTTGCTAAAGAACCAACTGAAGATGAGATTAAAAATTTTAGAGATAAAGCAAGCCATCTAAAGCGTAATGGAATCATCTATGGAGTCTTTAATCCTGTAACAGGTAGAATCGTTATTAACATTGATGCTACAAGGGAAGCTTTTAAAGACGAACTTAGAGGAAAAGCCCTAGATAAAGTGCAAGCGTTCGTCTTTTCACATGAGATACTGCATGCAATACTGGCTAGAGCAAAGATAACTCTGTCTGAAAGGCGTGAAGAGGCACTTGCAGATGCCTTTGCAAGAGCCATGATTAATGCTGAAAAGCCTGACGATGTCGAATCGATTAACAGGTTTATCAAGAGGTTTAATCTTAAGCAGAGAAATCCAAGAATAGCTGACCTGCTTGATGTTGCAAAACAAAGAACAGACTATCCGGGTTTCTTTCTCAACCTTGAGTTGGCTGGAATCACACCTTACAATGTCGAAGTCCGTGGCATAGAAGATATAATCTTCGAGGAGGTTATTAGTAGAGAGGTTGAGCAGGCTGCAGTTTCGATTCTTAAACTAGAAGAGCCAACACCGGGTATCATAGAAAAGATAAGAAATGAACTTAATATTGCACAAGGAGAGGCAATTGAAAAAGCAAGAGCTGCACTAAAAAGAAGTAAATCTGCACAAAAGCGTTACGAAGAACTGAAAGGCATAGCAGAAGCTAAACAGAGATTATATAGTGTTATAGACAGAATATACAGAGACACGCCTGCTTATGCAGCAAATAATGTGTTAGCAAGAAATAATTATTATACTGAGCGTGGTGTTAGAGAAGGTGAACTGACAACAGTTGAGTTTGCTTTGAACATCAAACACCTTAATAGCGAAATTGGTCCAGAGGCAACAGACTCTGTGCTGAATGCTGTTTCATTTGCCATAGATAATATTGTAAAGGAAAGTACAGAAGCAGATAGTCTCAGAAGTAATACAGGTACAAAAGTGTTGAGGAATGACGCTAAGAATATCGAGACAATCATAACCAAGATTGCAAGCGGAGAGTTTGTGATAGAGAACTTCGACGGTGAGGCCGAGATCCAGGACGCTATTAATAGGCTTAGGGATAAAGATGTTGTTATTGAGGAGATCGTGAATGTTCTGGATAGCAGAGGTTTTAAAACAACTAAAACCGAGTTAAACAAGGCTGTAAAAGAAAAGGGTTATAGTGATATAAGATCTTTCCTTGACAGTAACTTTCAGGCTTATATGGGTTTTGCTAGAACAAAGTATGTTGGAATGGATAGTGCACAAAGAAATTATCTAAACGCTTTCAGGGATGGCAAATTTGTTCAACTTTCACTGATTGCAGAAATTGAGGAAGGTAAAGATGTAAGTCAGAGGGACGCAACAATTGTTGATTTGATCCAAAGAAAGAAAGCTGTTAGGGGTAGGTTTAAATCTGGTGTTTATTACAATGACAAGGATTATGCTGGAAAAATAAAGGATGTTGTGCGATACCTCAGAAAGAGCAATGATGTTGTAAAGGAAGAGTTTAAAACTTATAGAGGGATGCTAAAGAAGAGCAGAGAAAATGTTAAGAATGTTAAAACACTGAATGATCTGATCAGAAGCTATATCTTATCAGATAAACAAGTGAGGCCTCTGGTGGATGCTATTGCCAGAGACAGGATCGTAAAAAGGATAGCGATACATGACAGAGATGTTAGCTATCTCACATCTAGGCAGATCTGGAATTTAAGGTTGCACCAAGAGATGCAAAGAGTTTCTGAGACTGGCAGGATAATCATTGGTTCATTAGACATAAATAATCTTGGTGTTCTTAACTCAATTAACCCTGATTATGCAGATGATATGAAGAGTTTCTTGATAGAACTATTACAAAAAAGGTTTGGCTATCAAAATGTTGTGGTGACGGCTGGTGATGAGATTTCCTACCTAACCACAGGAATGACTGAAGAAGAGTTTAGAAAGATAGAGAATGATATTATAGAAAGGTATAGCGCATACGCTAAAGAGCAAGGTTACAGGATAGATGCAGACGAGGTTATAGAAGATAAGTTAGTCAAAATAAGGGATGCAATACCCACCATTAGCTCATCATACATTGTGATAAATGGTAGAGATGTTCTTATAGGTTTAGCAAAAGAGGGTTATAAACCCTTCTTGTTTATCAATAATGCGCTTGATAGAACAGTCACAAATGTTAAGAGTGAGGGTAAGATCGCATTAAGCAGAGGAAGAACACCAACATGGTCTAGAGCTATCACACCGGCTGATGTCGGCGCTACAGCTGAGATGGTTAAGGCTAAGGGTGTGTTTGTTGAAAGACCAACACAGACATACTACCTTGATATTATAGAAAGCATTGCAGACAAAAGGGACTCAAGATTTGAGGCTTACATGAAGAAAATTGATTCCGAGGAGATGGAAAACAGCATAAGCCAAATAAAAGCGATGCGGGCATTGCTTAACTACATCCCTGAAAATAAATTAAAACCTGTTGAGCTGATGATAGAAGAGAAAAATGTTGCAGAAAATATTCAAGCTAGGCTAAAAGAAAACGGTTTTACATTGAAGGACAAAACTGTTGAGATACTCAAAAGCTTTAATCCTGAAGCTAGAAAAACTCTAGATAGTGGCGCGATTGTAAGAGCTGCAATTGATCTGTTTAATGACAAGACTTTTGTTGATTATACAGCAGCAGGGGCACGGTATACAATAGATGAAACCGTTTTGATGCTTGCGGCTTTAAGCTATTCTGGTGTTGTAGAGCAAAAGGTTGCTGAGCATAACGAGGAAATAATCCCTGTCGGGCCATATAATGTTTTTGTTAATATAAAACAGCTTGTAGATAAATATGGTGGAGATTATGTGAGGGTGTTTAAGCATTCAGACGGAAGCACAAGCATTATCACCATGGATGGGAAGGGGCACGGATTATATGCTTCATACATGAAAGCGCTGACCGCAGCTTTACTGCCAGTAGACAAAATGGTTACATTTAATGATATTGTGATGGCTGATGAGCATCTTAATGTTGAAGAAAAAGGAGTATTTTTCGCAGCAGTCAGTATTCTGAATGTTGATAAAGACGGGACACTTTACGGCTTTGGAGGTTCTGGTTACTCTTACCATGTTACTAAGGATGGTCAAGTTATACAGTTGAAGAGCAGGTTCTTACCGCTGGGAATAGGTGCTGTTGATACTGCTGGAATAGATAAGGCTAGCATTGGTGATAAGATAGAGATCAAGGAAGGCGATAGAGTAACCATGTTCACAGATGGTGTGTTTGAGTTCAACAGGAAAAAAATCGTTTATGCCGGCAAGATATTCAATATGGAGATAGATTATTATCTCCAGCTATTGCAAGATAACATAGCCGAGCCATCAACAACTTACATAGATGTTGGTACCAGAGATATAGCGAACATTGGCGCAAGAGATGATTATCTATTTGTTGTTGTTGAGATGGCTGATTTTGGTGGAAGGTTGGCTGCTTTTATAGGCGAGAGAGGAGTATCGCTAACAGATACACAAAAAAGAAGAATCGCTGCTGTGAAAGAACAACTGATAGCATTGGGAGTCTCGGAATCGTTTGTTGTGCATGAACAGGAAAGAGTGTTTGACAGCATAAGAAGAATAAGGCCAAATGAAAAGGTTGTTAATAAGATTGAAGAGGCTGAGAGCATAACAAGGGATTTTGAAGCTGTATTTGGAAAACTGATAGAGATATTAGGTTTAAGGGTAACAGATCTCACCAGAGAAATCACAGACAAGTACGAGCAGGTAGTAATTGAAGAATATAAAGTAAGAGACATAGGCGGTTACTATAAAAGAATAAGGGACGAACTAAATAAAAGATATGGTGTTGATAATGTGGAAGCAAGCCCTGAGTATAAGATTAAGTTATATAACGAGTTATCAAGATTGAGGAATCTTGTGAGAAACAAAATCACTAGAGAGATTGTCGAAAGGGAGCGGAGAAAGGGCTTTACTTATGATAGTATTAGGGCTAACTTGAAAAATGTAGCAACGAAGCTGAGGCAGGAGCTTGATGACAGGCTTTCAGCCAATATTGTTTATCCTGGAACCAGGGTTCCATTAGAGTATCTGGCTAATGATGTTTTGATTGATTCTGTCATCGATGCATTACAGGCTGAAGAAGCTGCAAAAATGGTTGAGGTTGCTGCTGAAGGGGTTGTTGCTGAAGGCGAGATTCTTGTCAAGAGACCTGCAGAACAACCAACACATCCAGATACTAGGGCTACCGCAGTAGCTGTAATAAATAATCTTGGCCTTGGAACAAAAGATCCATTGGCTGCAGAGATAAGAGCAACAATTAATAAAGAGTTAAATGCTGGAACAATAGGCGCTGCCTTAATAAGAGCAATCGAAAGGACGATAAGAGAGAGTGGTAGAGATGATGTTAATATTTTAGTTGATAGATTAAACAACCCCTCGTTCTTCAGATATTTTATTAACAGACTAACTCCAGTGACTGTTGGTTTTATTGGTAGCAATGTTTTTGTTGATTTAATAGTTAAGATCAGGGACTGGAGAAAATCTAGAAAAGTGTTGCAGATCAGCTATGACCAGATTAGGGAATTATTAATGGAAAATATACAGAAGGTTGTTGATGTTGGGGAACCAGCTGTAGAACCATTAATAAAAGCGTTGAAGGATGAAAACATAGAGGTTAGAAAAAGAGCAGCAACAGCACTTGGATATATTGGAAGTGAGAGAGCTATAGAACCATTGATAGAAGTAGCGTTGAAGGATGAAAACTGGGGGGTTAGATGGGAAGCAGCAAATGCACTTAGATATACTGGAAGTGAGAGAGCTGTAGAACTGTTGATTAAAGCATTAGAAGATGAAAACTGGGAGATTAGAGAAAGTGCAGCAACAGCACTTGGATCGATTAAAAGTGAGAGAGCTGTAGAACCATTGATAGAAGTAGCATTGAAGGATGAAAACCGATATGTTAGAGAAGAAGCAGCAACAGCACTTGGATCGATTAAAAGTGAGAGAGCTGTAGAACCATTGATAGAAGTAGCATTGAAGGATGAAAACTGGGAAGTTAGATGGGAAGCAGCAAATGCACTTAGATATACTGGAAGTGAGAGAGCTGTAGAACTGTTGATTAAAGCATTAGAAGATGAAAACATAGGGGTTAGAGAAAGTGCAGCAACAGCACTTGGATATATTGGAAATGAGAGGGCTGTAGAACCATTAATAAAAGCGTTGAAGGATGAAAACTGGGAGATTAGAGAAAGTGCAGCAACAGCACTTGGATCGATTAAAAGTGAGAGAGCTATAGAGCCATTAATTGAAGCGTTGAAGGATGAAAATGCAGGTGTTAGAATAGAAGCAGCAAGAGCGCTTGGATCGATTGGAACTGAAAAAACTGTAGAATTGCTGATAAAAGCGTTGAAAAATGAAAATAAAGATATTAGAATAGGAGCAGCAGAAGCGCTTGGAATGATTGAAAGTAAAAAAACTATAGAACCATTAATAAATGCGTTGAAGGATGAAGATGCAGATGTTAGAATAAAAGCAGCAGAAGCGCTTGGATCGATTAAAAGTGAAAGAGCTATAGAGCAATTGATAAAAGCGTTGAAAAATGAAAATAAAGATATTAGAATAGGAGCAGCAATAGCGCTTGGATCGATTAAAAGTGAAAAAGCTATAGAGCCATTAATTGAAGCGTTGAAGGATGAAAATGCAGGTGTTAGAATAAGAGCAGCAACAGCACTTGGATGGATTAAAAGTGAAAGAGCTATAGAGCCATTAATTGAAGCGTTGAAGGATGAAGATGCAAGTGTTAGAATAAGAGCAGCAGCAGCGCTTGGATCGATTAAAAGTGAAAGAGCTATAGAGCAATTGATAAAAGCGTTGAAAAATGAAAATAAAGATATTAGAATAAGAGCAGCAGAAGCGCTTGGATCGATTAAAAGTGAAAAAGCTATAGAGCCATTAATTGAAGCGTTGAAGGATGAAGATGCGGGTGTTAGAGAAGAAGCAGCAGAAGCGCTTGGATCGATTAAAAGTGAAAAAGCTATAGAGCCATTAATTGAAGCATTGAAGGATGAAGATGCAGGTGTTAGAATAGAAGTGGCAAAAGCGCTTGGATCGATTAAAAGTGAAAAAGCTATAGAGCCATTAATTGAAGCGTTGAAGGATGAAAATGCAGGTGTTAGAATAAAAGCAGCAAAAGCGCTTGGATCGATTAGAAGTGAAAAAGCTATAAAGCCATTAATTGAAGCGTTGAAGGATGAAGATGCGGGTGTTAGAGAAGAAGCAGCAGCAGCGCTTGGATGGATTGGAAGAGTTAAACCTCTGATAAAAGCGTTGAAAAATAAAAATAAAGATATTAGAATAGGAGCAGCAAGAGCGCTTGGATCGATTAGAAGTGAGAGAGCTATAGAACCATTGATAGAAGTAGCATTGAAGGATAAAAACTGGGAGGTTAGAAAAGGAGCAGCAGCAGCACTTGGATATATTGGAAGTGAGAGAGCTGTAGAACCATTGATAGAAGTAGCATTGAAGGATGAAAACATAGGGGTTAGAGAAAGTGCAGCAGCAGCACTTGGATCGATTAAAAGTGAGAGAGCTGTAGAACTGTTGATTAAAGCATTAGAAGATGAAAAAATAGGGGTTAGAGCAAGTGCAGCAACAGCACTTGGATATATTGGAAATGAGAGAGCTATAGAACCATTGATAGAAGTAGCATTGAAGGATGAAAACCGATATGTTAGAAATAGAGCAGCAGATGCATTAACAGTTATTAAACAAGGAGATATCGAACGAATTAGAGCCTTGATTCCACAATATCTACAAGTATATTACACCACAGAAGAATTTCGTATTGCTTCTCAAATTTTAAGGTATGGAGAACTGACTGGTTCTGAGGTGTTCAAACGCTTGGGCGTGTCATTCAAAAATGTAGAAGGAGGAGCTAAGTTTGAAGATCTTGATTTTGTGTTAAAAATAATCAAACTCTCTGAAAATCCTTACTTAAAAACTATTTTAAAAGATATTCCTGAGTATCAGCATTATTCAATTATTCAAAGCATTGTCAGAAGAATTAGGCAATTAGAAGGAGAGGGAGCTAGGGTTGATGTAAGAGAGGTTATAGACTATATTATACAGGGTAGAAAAAATATAGCAAATATTGAGTTGGCAAGTAAAAATACTAATGCAGTGATCATAACGCATGATGAAAAGTGGTATGGCATAGATCGTTTTGATAACAATGAAATCAAAAGATTCTTGATAAAGGCTGGAGTGATCGAAGCTAAAATTGAAAACTTTAAGGGTGTAAAGGATAAAACATCTGCACTAGATGCGATCAGGTCTATTGATACTCCAACATTCATCTATCTAAGCGGTCATGGCGGACCTCACCACTTCTGGCTGACTAGCGGAAGATTAGGCGAGGAGTACAGCGATGATCTAAAGCGAGATGATGCAATAAGTTATACTGAATTAGCAGAGGCATTGATGTCAATCCAAGAACAAGGTTATGAAATCAAAAATGTTCGGATGGTTATTGACAGCTGTTATAGTTATGATTTTGCATCAATGGTTTATAAAGAACTTAGGTCCAGAGGAGCCAGATCTTTCCCTATTATCATAACATCAACAAACAGGGAACAGGTTGGTTATAGCATATCGCCTGAAGAGAAAGCAAAGTTTGGGATAAGTAGTTCTCAACTAATGTATGGTCTTGTTAATGCCAGAAGATTTAAAAAAGGACCACTGATTATTGATGATGCGTTTAGATCTTTAGAATCAAATGTAATCGAGAATATTGGTGTGCTTGTTCCCCGTGAGTTATTCGAAGAAAAACCTGTAGAGAGAATTGTGCTAACAACTCTGGGAAGTACTCAAGACGATTATCTGCCTGTTACAGACGAGTATTTAAGAGAGATCGCAAAAAGCGAAAAAGGAAAGATCCCAACCCCTATGCTATCAGAGGTTATAGATGCTGGATTCACTGGCGCTTCTAAATACGAAGGAATGGACTGGGGAAAGGTGTATAATGCTTACAACAGAATGTCTGGCAGCTTTAGCAAGTTGTCACATGAAGATCTAATAGGTGTGATTGGAGTCGGAAGATTCTTTGATGTTAAGATTAAAATTGAGTATGATTCTGATGTGAATGAAGCTGATTATGATCCTAACACAAAAACTATCTACATCAAGACTACTAGCAGAGAGATGAATGATTTTGTTGAGCTGGCAACTGTGCATGAACTTGCAGAGGCTGCTTATAGGTTGTACAATGTGGAAGATAAGTCTGCTATAAACGCGCATGGATTTGCATTGATGATGGAACATGCATATACAGGAATGACAAGAGAGCAGAAAATACCAGTATGGCAAGCTAGAGAGAGAACAGAAAAAGGAGAGGTAGTAGATGTCTTTGTGAGAGAGCCTGAGAACATACAGTTTAGTAAGAGAGTCAAACAGATGGTTGAAATTTAGGTTTTTTCTTTTTTTCCCTCTTTTTTTTTAAGTATTTAAATAAGTAATTTAATTTTAAAAATAATTAAATTAAATATATAC
>QMQO01000019.1 GCA_003650545.1 Candidatus Woesearchaeota archaeon
TGAGTGCGCCCATTCCGCTGCGCACTCATTCATCAACCAAAAATGCTAGAAAAAACTAACGGAGGACCTCAATTCCTCCCAAACGTAAACGTTTGGGTATCCTTGAGGTAGATGTAATGAAAAGAATATAGAATGAAAACAGAATGAAAAGAATAATACCTGCTTCGATTTTTTGTGCATTTGTTTTGTTAATATTAGTACTGCTACTGTCTTTTGCAGCTGCATTTACTCAATCAAGTAGCAGCTATGACATTAGAGGAGCAATGCCTTATATTGCAAAAAATTCTAGTAGCTCTAGCTTCAGAGCTGTGATAACGATTGATTCAACAGAAAGTGCTAAGCAAAGTAGCACTAACTATAGACTAATAACTGGAGCTATCGCAGGTACAACACCATTCTGTGGTGATGGTCATAAAGATCCTGGAGAAGAGTGTGATGATGATGACTTTGGTGGACTGACATGCGTCAGCTTTGGTTATGATAGCGGATATCTCTCATGCAGTGAAAGTTGTACAATCATAAAAACTGGGTGCAAATATACCCCTGCACCTAGTAGAAGGGGAGGGGGTGGCGGCTTTGGATACCTACCTACTAAAAAGGATAGTGTCATAAGATTGATTGGCGGTGTAGAAGGGGGTAGGGAGTATAACATAGACTTGGGAGATGCAACAATAGTGACTAGAATTTCGTTTGTCTCAGACTTTGATGTATATGGTGTAAGTGCTGCGGTTAATCAGTACAAGGGAGAGGAAATAGAAGGTTTTTCATTTGAGAGATTAGATCCTGAAAAATATTACGAATATATGTACCTCAAAATAAGTCTCGATAACCTGAAAGGAAAGGTTAGTAACTCGAAGATTATATTTAAAGTTCTAAGATCGTGGATTGAATCCAAAAAAGCTACATACGATGATGTAGTCGTGCTTAAATGGAATGATAACGAATGGAACGAACTTCCAACATACTTTGTGAATGATGATAAAACTTATGCTTACTTTATAGCCGAGACAGACAGCTTTAGCTATTTTTCTGTTGCTATCAAAAAAAAGATAATAAGTGTCAAAGAAGAGAAAAAGCCTATAGTTATACCTAAAAAAGAGATCCCGACGCCTGCCAAGGTTATGCCTGTCGAAGAAAAACCCAGCTTATTGGAGTTAGTTAAAGATAATATTAAATTCTTCATATATGTTATAATTGGATTTGTGATTTTTGTGTTGATACTCATCGGGACGGTTGCTATTAGGCACAGAGCTGAAATAAAGAAGATACCTGTAGCAGAGAGAGTGCCTCCAGCTAAACCATCTTTGCCAGAAGTTGAAAGGGTTGAAAGGCCTATAGAGATAGTAAAAAGAAAAGCTAGAGAGAGAGAAATTGGGGCTAAGATGCTCAGAGATATCAACAAAAGATTAAGATTGCTTGAAAAGAAACACAAGAAACTCGTGAATCTCGCTTCAGTGATATTGCTAAATAGAAAGATTAGAAAGGTTAGAAAGGTCAAAACCAGATTTGCAATGAAAGAAAAAACAAAAATAAAAAAGAAATCTGACAACATCAGAACAAAAAAGGTCAGAAAAATCGGATCAGAAAAAGAAAAAAGCCAAGAAGAAAGAAGAAGCAAAAAAAAGAAGAAAAAGAAAAAAATCAGACCTAAGAAAAATAAAATCATAGAACAGAAAAAAAGAGAAGCAGGTTTAAAATTTGAAAGAAAAAACATAAAAAAGAAAATGTCCAATAAAACAAGCATAACAGGTTTAAAAAAAGTGGATTTAAATGAAGTGGACATGCTTATGAAAAATCTGGATAATAGATTAAAGAGACTTAAGAGATATTAAGATGGAGATAAAGATTCTAGGAGCTGCAAGAGAAGTTGGTAGAAGCTGTATTGAGCTCTGCACAAAAGAGTTCAGAGCATTACTCGATGCAGGGATTAAACTCGAGATTGCAGGACCAGAATATCCTGTAGAAATAAGCAACATTGGATTGATAGATGCTGTTTTTTTGAGTCATGCGCATCTCGACCACTCGGGAGCATTGCCTTTGTTTTTCCATCGCGGGTTAAGTTGTGGTGTGTTGTGTACTGCAGAAACCGCATTGCTAACAAAACTATTGTTAAAAGATGCGCATAAGATTGAGGTTGCTGAGCACCATCACCCCGGCTATGGCAAGGAAGATATAAGGCGTGTTGTTAGTCATATTGAAAAGGTAAGGTACAATGAAAAGAAGAAACTGAAAACAGTTTCCTATGAATTTATAGACGCAGGTCACATTCCGGGCAGTAGCATGGTTATGCTTGAGGTAGAAGGAAAAAGGTTGCTTTATACTGGTGATTTTAACACAGTCGATACTAACTTAATCAATGGCTTTAAGGAAAGATTGGAAGCAGATGTCATGATCATAGAATCAACCTATGGTGCTGAGAAACATCCTAACCGAGATAAAGAAGAAGAAGCTTTCCTGAATAAGATTGAAGAAGTGGTTAATGCTGGGGGCAGTGTGATAATTGCTGCTTTCGCTATTGGAAGAGCACAAGAAGTGTTGCTGATGTTACAGAAGCGAAGGTTTAAAGTGCCAATATACATGGACGGGATGGCTGTCAAGGCTACTGACTTCATATTGGCTCACCCTGTTCTGCTTTCAAAACCAAAAGAATTAGAAAAAGCTTACAACAGAATCAATATTGTTAAAGGTAGCCGCGAGAGAAAGCAGGTATTGAACAAGCAGGCAATCGTGATCACAACCAGCGGGATGATAACTGGCGGCCCTGTAATAGAATATATGAAGCATATTGCATCGAGAAAAGATTGTGCATTGATGATGACAGGATATCAAACAATAGGAAGTGGAGGTCTGCAAATATTGGAAACTGGTTTTATAGATCTAGATGGAGAACGCACCAAGGTTGAGTGCTTTTATAAGAAGTATGTATTCAGTGCACATGCCGGCCAGCAGGGGTTACAATGGATGATTAAAACTGTTAGACCTAAAATTTTGATAATTAATCATGGTCAGGATTATCATTGTAGTGCTTTAGCTCAGTTTGCAAATCAATATTGTAAAAAGGTTTATGTTCCAAGATTGGGTGACGTTATTACTGTATAAGATGGCTGTGATGAATACTTATAAGTGAAATACTGTATAAGTGGAACACTGTATAAGGTGAACATGTATGAACGCAAGAGAGGTAATAAAAGCTTTGGACTCTTTTGATTATTACGAACTGAAAAAACTAGAAAAAGAACTTGATAATGGTAGTTTCAGGAGAAGGTTGGAGAAAAATATAAAAAAGTTTGAAGACGGGAAAAAGATTTGTGTTACTTGTGGCAGTTCTTTAAATGACAAGAAGTTTTCTTTGGTAATTGAATATCGCGGTATGAAAAAGACTGCCGAGTTCTGTGCAATTGATTGTCTTGAGTATTTCTTGGCTAAGATGAAAAAGGTTGTGAAGATTGACTAAATTCAATTTTTAATAGTTTAACCTGGCTAAAAGCTCAAACAGATTGTTCTTGGCATTGGTAAGAATAAAAAAACTAGTTTAGTCAGATAACTATAAGGGTGGATTCATAAAAAAATAAAGATTCAAAAATTATGTTACTAAATTTGATTTACCTTAGAATTAAGAATTGATTTAGAACTAAGAGTCTAATCAAATTTTTAATAAGAGTTTTTAATAAAAGTTTTTAATAAGAGCTTTTAATAAGAGTTTCAATAAGAGTTTTTAATAAAAGTTTCAATAAGAGTTTTTAATTTTTAATAAGGGCTCTAACCAACTATCTTTTTATTAACATAGTACAAAGCAACTATCAGCATACTCTCTGCCCAGCTTAGTGGTACGTTTTCATTAAACTTAGGTGAATTAGAAAAATATAGCTCAGGTTCGCCTATCTCTGTTACTGTAGCAAGAGCCTTCTTTAGATACTTTTCTGCCTTTCCCTTTTTGCCAAGTTTTTGATAAATAATTGCTAACCATGACAAGCCAAAAGTCCACTCTGCTTCCTCTGAATAACCATCTGGATTCTTATTATAATAGTGATCATTCTTATAGCGAATTACACCACGCTTCTTCAAAAGATGATATTCAATATTCGTCAAGATTTCGTCGCGTTCTTTCGGATTAACAACATTATATGGATAAATCAAAGACAAGAGTGCTAGATCGACAAACTTACTTCTACTTTCCCTTGGTAACATATCCCTCAAGATGCGTTTGCCATTGCTAATAAGCCACTCCGGAACATCTATCTGTGGAATGTTATCTTTAACCATCTCCAAACCGGCAACACAAGCACCAACACTGCTTGCATGTATCTCCTCGTCCTCTTCCCACATACCTGAGTCTGGATCGTGCCAATACTCCAGTGTTTTGAGATAGTCAACTAGTTTTTGTATTAGTTTATAATCTCGTTCGGTCTTTAAAATCCTGCGACCTAATTTGACAAGTTCACCAACCTTGAAAAGAATTGCGCCAATAGAATCATTTTGTTTATTGCCCCACTCTTCCCAGAATTCATCAAATGTTTCTGGATGGTAGCGAGGGTGAATATATTGAAAAGGATGTTCTGGTTTTTTCTGGATCGCATAGTCAATTTTATATTCATGTTTCTCAAATATTTTAAGTATTGCCTCGTATGTACTCTCTACAGTATCCCAGTCGCCTATGACTTCAAACGCTAAGCAGGTGTAGAAGTTATCTCTGAGCCATGCTTTGTCATATCCTGTTTCTACTTCTTTTCTAGATGCTGCAAACAATCCTGACTTGTATTGCAAGTTTTTGAGAATCTTCAGGTGGTGTTTTATTAGCTGTTGATAGTTGACAGGTTGCAGTTTGCTCTTTGACTTTTTCTTTTTTAGTTTGAGTTCTTTTCGCTTTACTTCTTTTTTCAGTTTTTTTACCTTTTGTTTTAGTTTGCTCGACATTTTAACCATAGATTTCATCTATCAGCTCTATAAACATCGCATTGCTCCAAGCTTGACAATAGTTTGCCTGAGCATTCTGACTGACTGCATCGCTTAGCTCAGAAGCGTGACCAACATAACCCTGGTAAAGTATGTCTTTAACAGAAGCCCTGATAATTTTATTAATATAATCATGAAATGTTTTTTTGTCAATCCTATACATTACAAGGGCTGCAAGGCAATTAATCCAGTACCATGAATCGCCGCGATGATAGCTGCAGTTGTCTAAACCAGTGTAATTTTGCTTGAAGAATTCATGTTTTTTATCAATGCTTGCAAGACCACCCCATGGGAGCCATAATGCTTTTAAGGCTTTTTTAAAACAGCTTATCCATTCTTCCTTATACAACAAAGAAGGATATACATAAGCTGCGATGAACACATTTGGTCTTATAGTAGAATCGTCAATGCCATCTTTGAGATAACCGTTTTTCCAGAAACGATTTCGGACATTCCTGCGCAGACTCTCCTCCAACTTCTTGTATGTTTCATCTTTTGTTAGAACATACATGAAATTGTACATGAACAAACGCAAAGCTTGAATTTCTATCCTGACCCCTTCTCTAGTATCTGTATGATTAATAGAAGTGTCCATCCATGTTTCAAGAGCATTGTTTACTGCAAAACCTTCGTAGCTGGTGTTTTTTTTTAAAAGAATTTCTATAGATTTTTTTAATAGGTTGATGATTTGCTTTTTTTTAATCGCTGATAAATCATAAATCTCCATGTAATCGCGAACTCGCAAAAAATACCATCCAAGTGCATCTGCACTTTTTATTCTGCTTTTTGGGTGGCTTTTAAATAAATGGTTGATGCCTGTTATGTATTTATCTATTATTGATGTTGCGAACCTTCTGTCACTCATCACTGCTTTTAACGATATTATCTCGTCGCGGGCCCAGAATTGGAAAAACCACGGCAGGCCTGCAAACATTCCCTTATCTACAATTAAGCTACTAAGACTATTCAATGCGTTTACATAAGCAAGGTTTAGCTCTATATCCTTAAGATCTTTCATTATGAGCTTAAGCTGTTGTTTTTGGAACAAAACATATCTATGTAAGTTAGAGAAGATGTTCTTAGCTTCTTTTACTGCTTTAGTCATCACGTTTGAAACCGAAAAAACGAATTTATTAGAGCGAAGCTTTAGAGGAAAATAAACATATCGCTCTGATGTGTCACCACGAGCCTCGTCAAAGGCGTATCTTTTTAATAGCCATTCTTCAATCTTCTGGTATTCTAGATTTGCACCATATATTGCTAGGAACAATCTATATTCCAGCTTGTTATGAGAGTTGTCTTCGCGAGAGTCTGTTTTCTTTACAAATTTAATTACTATACAACCATCCTTTTCCTTTATTTCATAGAAGCGACCCCATTGTCTATTATCATAAGACTCGCGTATATCAAGGTAAAGATCTAGCTCATTTACATCTTCAGACTGATAGACCAAAGAACTTTTGTTATACGGAAGAAAAAAACTCTCTGTATAGTGACCGCGTTTTCTTTCTATATTGTATATGTTGTTTGTAACTTCGCGCAAATAACCAGGTGCTACCAGGTTGTCTATTATTTTAAACATTCTTCCATTAAGATAGTAAAAAAATCCAGAATATTTGCTATCGATGCCAAGAGTAAAGTAACTTCCTTTTTTGTTTGTTAATAAGAAAGCGATCTTCTTTGATGTTAGATGTGATGCAAAGTTGTTCTCATGAATATGGTTTATTTTCATTTTTCATCACGATAAAACTTGGCAGCATTTTCTGGTGGAAGTGAGTTGATGATGATCTCACTACAATACTCAAATCCAGCCCATACAGCAATTCTAGGACAGATCTCTATCTGAAAATGTAATTCCTGATTTTTAGGAGCGTAGTGTAGATAGTAATTAAAACTGACATTTAGCTCCTTCAGTTTTGTCAATATTTTTTTCATTATATCTGCTAAATCTTCTAACTCGTTATCTCTTAACTCTGCAAGAGTTCTGGCGTGGCGTTTTGGTAAAACCCAAATCTCGAAATTAAATCTGGAAGCATAAGGCGTGAATGCAACAAAGCTATTGTTCTCAAAACAACGTCTATCACTGTTTTTCTCGATGTTAAGGATCTGACAATATAAACATCTTCCTAGGTGTGTTCCCTTTTTAACTTTCTCTTTGACAATTTCAGGAATCGTATTAGTTGCAATTATCTGTGAATGACTGTGCACAATAGAAGTTCCTGCTTTTTCACCATGATTTTTAAAGACATTGACGTAGCTGACGCCTGGTCTTTTTGATAAATCCTCTATTCTTTCATTATAAATCTTAAATAATTGTTTTATATCCTCTTTTCTTAGATCCCAAAGTTGGTTGTGAGTGTTGGTCTCTACAATAACTTCGTGATAACCAAAGCCTGATGAAAATGTGAAGAATGTATTATCTGTCTTTATATCATGTTGTCCTTCAGGTAATACAGCAGGAAATTTATTTGCAAACCAGCGCATTTTCCAACCTTTATCTTTAGGTTTGTCTGTTGGGATTCTCCCTATTTCAGGCGGGGTCTGGCTTTCATTGCCAGGACAAAAAAAACATTTCTCTTCTTTAACAATGGTTTTTTCTTCTTTAAATTGACGTGGGCGCATGCTGCGCACATCTGCGATTAATACCCAACGGTCCAAAACATAGTCCTTACGTAACTCTCTCATTTTTAATCACTCTTTATCTTGACTCTTTTTAAGCTTCTTTTGATTCTTTTTAACTTTTTTTTGACTCTTTTTAAGTTCTTTTGGTTTTATTTATTCTTTTTTGATTTTGTTTGAATGTAAAACATTCTATTATTCTATTCATTATTCTATTTATTATTCCATTTATTATTTATTTTATTTATTATTCTATTGAGACTTGTGTTTTTCCAACGCTAGGTTATGAGCTTTTGTGTAATTTTGTATTAATAAACGCCAATCTGCCAGGTTGGATGTGTTCTTTGCATTTATTTTTTCTCTAACACGATCTTCACGGTTAAGCTTACAAAAGTCATATAGAATCTTAGTGAAGTGGGTTATTATCTCTTCTTCGCTTGTTTTGAAACGTTTCAATACATATATGCCTTGTCCATCTCTTTTCTGATTAATCAGAAAGCGGCCAAAACCTCCTAGGTCGGTTGTTAATGAAGGCACGCCAAGTGCAGCTGATTCTAGTGGAGTGTATCCCCAAGGTTCGTAGTAAGATGGAAATAGACCTAAATGGCAACCCACAATTGTATCATAATAAGGAAGATCCAATAAACCATCTACGCCAGACAGATAAACTGGATAAAATATGACTTTAACCCTGTCATCTTCTTTGTTGTCTAATCCTGTATCCAAAAGATTTTTAACAATGATGTCATGCTCTTCTCCTGCCAAAAAGTGCGTTGTTATTGGTGGGTTGCCTTCCTTAACAAAATTTAGCTTTAGCCTTTTCGCTCCTTTTAAGAAATCTCTATCAAAGAGCTTGCCGGGCTTGCAGAATTTTTTTTCATTTGCAAAATTCTCAAGAGGGTCCATGAAAATTGTATCCAGAATCTTTAGTTGAAGTGTTGGAAGATAGCGCTCTACAAAATGTTTAACATTGTCATATGTATTTTTGTTCTGAGCAAGCTCTGTCCTTGTGCTTAGAACATCTCTTGGAATCCAAAAGAATGCAATTATGGTCTTTTTACTTTTTTCTTCTTTTAGCATGTTGTTTAAATTTGCTAAAGACTTTATGAAGATGTCAACACCCTTATTCTTGAATTCGTAGCGTCCAACGATGAAGAAAATCAGGGTTTCTTCTATATCGAAAAAATAATATGGAAAAAAATAATAAGAGACAAACTCTCGGATTATAGAACGACTCTCACGGTGTTTTATAGAAAGCTCTTCAAATGTTGGAAATTTATCTGTATCTAGGCCATTTAGAACCAATATATCTGGCTTTTTGCCAAGGATTTTTTCTGCTTCTATGCTAGTTATTTCAGACACTGTTGTGAACACTGTTGCATTATGAGCACACGCCTTCTCAAGTTGGTGTTTTGCATTGATGCCAAGACTGTATGCTTCTCTGTCAGCATCAAGAGTATCGAGTGTGTTATAAAGCTCTCTTCCAGCACTTGCCATGGTTCTGCCTAATGTGGTCGCGTGGGTTGTGAAAATCGTTGGTATCTTTCCTGTTAAATAGAGTAAACCTGCTCCTGCTAGCCATTCATGGAAATGAACAACAATCTTCTTTTTATTCAGATTAACGAATTTTTCAATTAGTTTAGCAGAAGCATAGCTCCACAATACAGGCTCTTCAAAATCCCAACCAGAATTGAGTGAGTCTATACGAAATCGATCCCAAAGTTCTTTTTTTATGTCATTTTTTCTATTGGCAAATCCAGAGAACTCTATTAGAATTGTTTTTGGCTCTCCCTTGATGTCCCATTTTCCATAATGACAGATTATTCCTTCTTGGCTTAATTCGTCAAAGATCTTTTGGAATTCAAGAGGAACTTCTTCTTTTGAAAAAACAATCCTTGCTTTTTTTTCAACATAAGGGCCTATTAGATAATAAACCTTGTTGATCTCTTTCATCAATGCTGCTTTAGAGACTATGACTGTATGAATCCCTCCAACTTTGTTGCAAACTTCCCATGAAATTTCAAATAAAACATCTGCATCAGCTTCCATAAGGAAACAATAATAATAAGATTTGTATATAAATGTTGTATACCACTAAAGAATACTCATTGATATTCATATTCATTGGTGCTTATTGTACTCATTGGTGCTCCTTGTTAAATCTTACTTAAATCTTCTTAGATTTGCCTGCTTGACTCTGGTTTAAACACCAGTTTTTTTGTTCTTTTTGAAGGTCTGTGCTCATGTGCATCCTGTTGTGTAAATAAACCTGACTGTAAAATGCACATATATCTAAGCAGGGGTCTGCTAAGCTACAATAGTTGTCTGGCTTAGTGTAAGAAGCAGGAAGAATAAATTTTGGTTGTTTTGCAAGGCGTACGGCTATAAAATAATCAGATCTACCTTCTAATTTGTTTGTTAGATCTTCTATTTTTTCAAAAAATGACGATGAAATTTTATTTTCTTTATCTTCTTTAACTTCTTTAATCCTATGATAACCTAGAAGATATGTCCATAATGCTTCATTATTTAGGTGTTGTTTTTCTAAAAGAGTGCCCATGTGATATAATATATCATGGTTTGACAAATTTGGGTCGAATTTGTATAACCTATAATTGTAATCAGAAGCTAGCTTTAGGTAGAATAACGCATCAGAGTTTCTATTTTTGTACATTGCATTTTGCGCTTTATTAAACATATTGCACCTAGAATTTATCAAATCAAAATATTCCTCTGAAATTAGGTTATTACTCGCTGTAAATGTTGTATTGTCATCTGAATATTCCGCTGAGATTAAATTATTACTCGCTACTGATAGTGTGATGACGCATGCTGCTAAAACATTAACTACCATTCTAAGAGTTTTCAATGTTAAACCTCATTGGAGTTATTATGAAATCAATTATCTTATGAAACCAATTATATGAGATCAAAACAAAGTCTATAAAAATTTTTTGTCTCTAGTCTTTCGTCTTAATATCATCTTGTCTTAATATCTTCTTATCGATCTAAACAAAAGGTTTATATATAAAAGATAATAATGGATAATAATTGATACTAATTTAGTATCAACTGATATATAAATTTAATAATAAAATAAAATAGTAAAAATATTTTAAAATTTTAGAATAAAAATATATCAAAAATTAAAGATGAAAAAAGAGAGAAAAAAGAGAAAAGAGAGAAAAGAAAAAAAAGAAAGAAGTGATAGAGGAAGTCGGTTGCCTAATTTAGCAACTATATTGATGGTAGAAGATGTTCTAAAGAAATGCAAGTACAAATCTGTAAAAATGTCTGAATTGAAAAAGCTCCTTCCTAAACAGGTCATGCACCCAACTCTGAAGATTGTGCTTGACTATCTTTGGGAAAGTGGCAAAATAGAATACACGCCAGATGGAATTAGATGGATCTTTATACACCCAGACCAGAGAAAAAAACTATTGTCGGGATTCATGGAGGTAATTAAATGAAAGTGTTGATGCTTGGCTGGGAATTCCCCCCATATAAAAGTGGTGGATTGGGGACTGCATGCAAGGATCTGACTAAAGGGCTTTCTAATAATGGTGTAGACGTAACCTTTGTGATGCCACACCACTCTGGTGTAGATGATAGAGAATTTGTCAGAGTAATTGGAACAAAAGGAATGAAAATTAAGATGGGTAAACAAGTTGGTATTAAAAAAGTTAATACAATTTTGACTCCATATATGACTAGCAAATCTTATAAAGATTCACACAAAAAAATATATGAGATTGATAAAAAAGAAGTATCAGTTGAATTTGATAAAAATCCTAATTATGATTTTATATATGGTAAAGACCTATTTAGCGAAGTGCATAGATACACAAAGGCTGTTGAAGAACTGGTTAGATCTGAAGAATTTGACATAATACATGCGCATGACTGGATGACATATAAAGCAGGGCTTGTCATACGAAAAGTTAGTGGAAAACCTTTGGTTATACATATACATTCAACAGAGTACGATAGAACAGCTGATCATCCAAATCAGAGAATTGAGGAAATTGAAAGATCCGGCTTAGAAAATGCTGATCACATTATTGCGAATAGCAACTTTACTAAAAATAATGTATTAAGACATTATGGCATTTCTCCTGAAAAGATAAGTGTTGTCCATTGGGGTATTGAACCAGAGAAAAGTTATTGTGATGATGTTAAATTCAAATCGCCATTTGAAGAGAAGATTGTAATGTTCTTAGGCAGAATAACCATACAGAAGGGTCCAGACTATTTTGTTGAGGCAGCAAACAAAGTGTTATTGTTTTATCCTAAAGTTAAATTTGTCGTGGTTGGAACTGGTGATATGATGCAGAGAATGATTGATAGAGCTGATGAACTTGGCATCTTAGATAAGTTCGTGTTCACAGGTTTTTTGAAAGAGGAAGCAGTGAATAAAGCGTTCAAGATGGCTGATATTTATGTGATGCCTTCTGTATCAGAACCATTCGGTCTTGTTGCGTTAGAAGCGCTAAAGAATAAAACTCCGATCATAATTTCGAAGCAAAGCGGTGTTTCTGAGGTTGTTAAGCATGCCCTGAAAGTTGATTTCTGGGATATAAATGAAATGACAAACAAAATAGTTAATTTGCTAGAACACAAAGAACTATACCAAGAGTTGCAGGAGAATAGTTATGAGGAGGTTAAGAAGTTTAACTTGGACGAGCCTGCAATGAAATGTAAGGATGTCTATGAAAAAATTTTGAAAACTTATAAAGGTGATATTAAGTGATATCTGTGTTGTCTTGCTTGTCTGCTTTGTTTGAATACTTCCGCTATTATAGAAGATTCGTTTATAAGAGTCATATAATTTAAACTGAAGATAAAAAAATGAAAATAATGAAAAAGGAGCAGATTAAAGGAAAAGTTAGAGGTAATACAAGAAGTTATTAGTAAAAAAAGTTATTAGAAGAGGTGATACGAAATGGTCAAGGTTTGTATGTATTTTCAGGTACACCAACCGTATAGAATGCGTAAATATAACATATTTGATGTTGGAAACAATCAGAACTATTTTGATGAAAAGAAAAATGTTGAAATACTAAAGAAGATTTCAAAAAAATGTTATCTCCCAACAAATGCTCTTTTATTGAAACTATTGAATAAACATGAAAAATTTAAGGTTGCATTTTCATTCTCAGGAGTCTTTCTTGAGCAACTAGAACAATATGAACCAAAGGTTCTAGAAAGCTTTATGAGTTTGGTAAATACAGGAAAAGTTGAATTGCTATCAGAAACATACTACCATAGCCTGGCTTATTTATATTCGAAAAGAGAGTTTAAAGAGCAAGTAGATATGCATCGCAATAAAATTAGAGAATTATTTGGAGTTTCGCCAACTGTTTTTAGGAACACGGAGCTTATATATAATAATGACATGGCTAAGTATGTTGAAAATCTTGGATACAAAGCCATTCTTTCTGAAGGCGCAGACCATATTCTTGGTTGGAGGAGCCCTAACTTTGTGTATAGACCTATTGGCTGCAACAAGATAAAGGTTTTAATGAAAAATTACAGACTTTCAGATGATATTGCTTTTAGATTTTCAGATAGAAAATGGAAAGGGTGGCCTCTTACAGCTGAGAAATTTGCAGGATGGATCAACAATATAAACGGGAATGGTGAATGTGTTAATTTGTTTATGGATTATGAAACATTTGGTGAACATCAATGGAAAGATACCGGCATCTTTGAATTTCTTGGAAGATTACCTGAAGAAATATTAAAACATCCTGATAATGAGTTTATGATGCCATTAGAGATTGCTAAGTTGAATGCCCGTGATATGATAGATGTACATGAAGTGTTATCTTGGGCAGATATAGAGCGCGACTTATCCGCATGGATGGGTAATAGGATGCAACAATCTGCCTTGAAGAGGCTTTACGAACTTGAAAATGATGTTAAGGAGAGTGGTGACCTGCGTTTGATTGAAAATTGGAGAAGATTGCAAACTAGCGATCATTTTTATTATATGTGTACAAAATGGTTTGCTGATGGAGATGTCCATAAATATTTTAATCCGTATGACTCTCCCTATGATTCATTTATCGCCTTTGTTAATATTATAAATGATCTAGTTTTAAGACTTAAGAAATTGAAAGAGAATAAATGGATAAAAGTCAAACAAAGGGGAGCTAAAGTAGCCTGAATAGCTAAATTAGTAGAAAAGTTAAAGTTAGTATGAAAAATTTGGTATGATAATCTAATTGCTAAAAAAATAATAGCAAAAAAGTAATAACAAAAATATTTTGAAATATTTTGAAAATATAAGAGAAAATAGTGAAAGATGTTGAAAATAGCGGCTTAAAAAGCGAAAATAATAAAAACCAGAAAAACTAAATCTCGTAAAAAAGGCAGTATTATAGCTAGTATAATAGCTAGTATAGCTAGTTTGAAAAAGAGGCGAATTAATGTGGAAAATGCTTTAAGGATTCTAGCAAGCACAGAAGGAGATAAAAGATTTTTTGTGAGTGACGGTCAAATAGTCAGCAATCTATACGAGCTTCCTATAGCTATTAGAAATATGAGTTTAGAAACGTTTTCATATCATGTTAATGCAAACAAGAATGATTTCAGCAACTGGATCAATGATGTGCTTGGAGATAGTAAACTTGCTTCTGACATAGCAGGGATTCTAGAAAGAGATAATATTATCTCTATATTAGAAGGTAGGCTGAATGAGCTTAATCATATAATCCTTGCAGAAAATTTAGTCCAAAAGAATGAAAAACCTGAAGTTGAACCAATTGAACCGATTGTTAAAAAGATCGAGAAAAAAAAACTCACAGACGAATCTGCAATTGTAAAAGTTGAGAAAAAAATTGATAATAAGAATGTTAAAAAAACTATTAAAGTTACTGTTGCAAAAGCTGGCGATCTTAGAAAAACAAAAACCGGAATAAAGATTAAGAAAAGAAGTGCAGAGTGTAAAGCAAAGCCAAAGGCCAACAAACCGAAGGTTGGAAAAAAAGCTAAAAAAACTGGAGTTCCTGTTAAAGGAGAAGTGAAAGAAATAAAAAAGAAAAAAAAAGTAAATGAAGGTGTTGAGCAAGCAATTCAGATATATTCAATTGTTAGGAGACAAAGTATTATAGGCAGTTTGGCTGAGAATATGAAAAAAGATATGAAGAGTGTTTTTAATAAAGAAAATATTGGACAGTTCTGGAGCGATATTAAGTTTGTGTTTAGTTATTTTAAGTTGAGGCGTTAAAATGGTTAATATAGTTGAGTTGGACGAGGAAAACTTTCGTGAAGAAGTAATAGGAGCAAAAAGGCCTGTTGTTGTTGATTGGTACGCAAATTGGTGTATGCCTTGCATGCAGATAAAACCTATTTTTGAAGAGATTGCTTCTGAATTCCGCGGCAGAGTTAAGTTCTGCAAGATTAATGTTGAAGAGAATAAGAAAATCGCAGGATATTACGATATTCGCGGTATTCCTTGCATAATAATTTTTAAAGATGGTAAGGAGATTGGCAGAATAATTGGTTTTGAAGGCAAAGAATTATTAAAACAGAAAATTGAGAGTCATCTAGGAGACATTGCTGGAGCTTACGAGCCTGAACATGATTGATTGTTTGATTAATTGTTAAGCAGCTCTTAAGCAGATTACTTCTTTAGGACTTTTATTTAATTTCTTTATTATTCTTTCTTAGTTTTTCTAACAGATAATCTTAAAGTTTAAAGTTTAATGACAATTAAAAAATGACTTAAGATTTTTAAAATTAAGGATTTTAAAATTAGGGTCTATAGTTAGACCCTATAGTCTTTAAATATAACGCTAAAATTACAAAAGCTAGCCCAAGTTCGCTGGCTTAGCTTCGCACGCAGCAACCCTGCATCATTAATGTTTATTTCAACAGTTTGCATTGTTACGTAATTTTAGCTAAGGTTAACGTGGTTTTTTTGGGAATAGATTTGGAATTTAGCTATTTTGGTGGATGCCGATCATCCAAATCCTGTACCAACACAGGTTATTCGGCGGGCTTCACCTGTGTTTGTCCCTTACTGCTATTGGTGTTGTTAATGTTCTTGTTTTTGTAATATGAATGATTTATTAATAAGTATTGTATATAGAGTACGACAACTATGTACTATAATATATCTTCTGGCATGATAATTTCTAGCTTAAATTGTGAAAATTATAGATATGACTTAAATATGATATTACCTAAGTAAAATATTAAAACAATAAAAAACAAAAGATTTAAAAACTCTTAATAAACACTATATCTTATGTTAAAGGCAGTTTGTTGTTGCTAGAGTTCTTTCATTTACCTATTTTAACCAATAAGCTTTTATTTTATACATAAAATCTATATAGAGGTTACAAAATGAACCAGAACATACTCAAACTCATTGGGAACACACCCCTTGTCAGAATAAATAGACTAAATCAAAACCTTAAAGTGGATGTTTATGCTAAACTTGAATATTTGAACCCTGGCGGAAGTGTGAAGGATAGAATTGCCCTTTCAATGATAGAAGCTGCAGAGCGTACAGGAAAGCTTAAGAAGAAGACAATACTAGAAGCCACAAGCGGGAATACTGGCATTGGCTTGGCAATGGTAGCAGCTGTAAAAGGCTATAAGGCTTTATTCACAATGTCCGAAGCTGTTAGCCAGGAACGTAGAGATGTTCTTAAAGCTTTTGGAGCAAATACTCTTCTAACACCTAAAGATAAAGGAACAGACGGTGCAATAGAGAAAGCTTATCAACTTGCTAGAGAAAAGCCAGATGAATATTACCTAGTGGATCAATATAATAACCCTTATAACTGGAAGGCTCACTACAGAACAACTGGCGAGGAAATCTGGAAACAAACTAATGGAAAAATTACTATGTTTGTTGCAGGTATAGGCACTACAGGAACATTAATAGGAACTGGCAAAAAACTTAAGGAATATAATCCAGAAATCAAAGTCATAGGCGTTGAACCTTTTCTAGGCCACAACATTCAAGGACTGAAGAATCTAAAAGAAGCCTATAAACCCGGTATCTGGGACAAAACCATTCCAGACGAAATAATCAACATAAGGGATGAAGATGCATATGAAATGGCAAGAAAACTAGCTAAAGAAGAAGGGCTACTAGTAGGAATAAGTTCTGGGGCTGCGATGCATATTGCTTTGCAAAAGGCTAAAGAGTTGAGAGAAGGCCTTATTGTTGTAATATTGCCTGACTCTGGAGAAAGATATTTAAGTACAGAATTATTCAGAGCTTAAGATGACAATAAGATTTTTTAACACTCTATCAAGGAAAAAAGAAGAATTCAAGCCACTCAAAAATGGTAAGGTTGGCCTCTACACATGTGGCCCAACTGTATATGGATTTGTCCATATTGGAAATCTAAGGACTTTTATGTTTGAAGATTTGCTTAGAAGATTTTTAGAATATAAAGGCTTTGAAGTAAAGCATGTGATGAATCTTACAGATATAGATGATAAAACAATACGCGATTCTGGAAAAGAGGGAATCAGCTTGAAGGATTTTACAGAACGCTACACTGCCGAATTCTATAAGGATATTGATACCTTAAAGATTGAAAGGGCAACTGTTTATCCTAAAGCAACAGAATATGTTGATGATATGATAGAGATGACTAGAACATTAGTTAAAAAAGGTTTTGCTTATGTGAAATCTGGCTCTGTTTACTATGACATATCTAAGTTTAAAGGTTATGGTAAACTATCCCACATCAAGGTAGAAGAACTGAAAGCTGGTGCTCGCGTGGATGTAGATGAATATGATAAAGATAGCCCTCAAGATTTTGCATTGATGAAGAAGTCTACCCTAGACGAGTTGAAACGAGGAATATTTTATGAGACAGAGTGGGGAAATGTAAGACCTGGTTGGCATATCGAGTGTTCTGTGATGAGTATTAAAAATCTAGGAGAGACTTTTGATATTCACACAGGAGGTGTTGATAACATCTTTCCGCATCATGAAAACGAAATTGCTCAATCTGAAGCTGCAACTGGGAAGAAATTTGTTAACTACTGGCTTCACAGTGAGCATTTGATAGTTGATGGTAAGAAGATGAGCAAATCCCTTGGCAATTTTTATACCCTGCGTGATCTACTTGTTAAAGGGTTCAAACCTGATGCAATAAGATTTGTTCTGCTGGCAACGCATTATAGACAGCAACTCAACTTTACTTTTGAGAAGGCAAAGGATGCTGAACGCATTATTCAACGCTTTCATGATTTTATGATAAAACTGGAGGAAGCTGATGGAGAAGAAAATGCAAATGTACTAGCCATTATAGAGAAGCATAAGAATAAGTTCGACGAAAGCTTAGAAGATGACTTAAATATATCAGAAGCTTTAGCCGCTGTGTTTGAGTTGATGAATGAAATCAATAAGCTGATGGCAGTAAGAAAATTGAGTAAAAAGAATGCAGAAGATGTAAAAAAAACAATGCTTGAGTTTGATCGTATCTTAGATGTGATTAAACCAGAAAAAGAAAAAGTTCCTATAGAGGTGCAGGAGCTTGCTAGGTTGCGACAGAAAACTCGCGAGATGAAAAAATGGGATGAAGCTGACGACTTAAGACGGAAAATTTTAGAGCATGGTTGGCTTATAGAAGATAAATCCGATGGTAGTTTTAGGCTGAAGAAGGTTTAACTTTTAATCTCTATACCAATCTCTACAGGGAATGTTGAACATTTTGTGCTGACTTTCTTATCAAATACGATCTCGTTTGTAGTGGTAACTGCCTTGATATCATCCATAACTGTCTTTAGAAGTTCTTCGTGTTCTTTTTTCTTGCAATTGATATGCAGGGTGTTGACCTCTGTCTTTAAGGAAAGTTTTAACTCAGACTTATACTTTCTGACAGCAGAAACAACATCAACAACCAGATCGCCTGTTAGATCAGCCATGCTATCTATTGTCTTCTTGTCAACAGTTGGCCATGATGTAATATGGATGCTTTTTGACTTTTCCTTTTCATTAAAATAAAGATGAAACGCTTCCTCTGTGATGAATGGCATGAATGGAGCAAATAATTTTAATATGCCTAATGTGACTTGATAGGTTGTATATTGTGCAGATAGCCTTGCTTCTTTACCGCGTTTATCTGGGTTGTATAAACGATCTTTAACTAGTTCTAAGTAATTATCACAAAAAGTCTGCCAAAAGAATTTGTCAGTATCAAGTCTTGATCTACTAAACTCATACCTTTCAAAAGCATCTGTGCAAACTTGCACCAACTGATTAAACTTACTCAGAATCCATTGATCGATTGGATTTAAATTAGTAGGTTTATCGCCATTGTAATCTTGGAGATGTGTTACAGCAAACCTACAAGCGTTCCAGAGCTTTGTTATTGTTTTCTGACCTGTTATTACATCTTTTTCTGGGTATGGGAGATCGTCACCAAGCTTACTTCCTGCGGACATATATCTCAATGCATCTGCAGAATACTTCTCAATAACCTCTTGAGGTTCAATAATATTACCTTTTGATTTTGACATTTTTTTTCCTTTTGGATCTAACATCCAACCGTTTATGAAGCAATCATGCCAGGGATTCATTTTAAAATGTAGCTGGCTCTTTACGACTGTGTTGAATAACCAAAATGATATAATATCGTGGCCTTGTGGGCGCATGCTCATGGGATTCTTTTTTAATTTATTATAAACAGGTTTGCCTTTAAAAAGCTCTATAACTATTGTAGGTGTCAGAGAAGAGGTTGCCCAAGTGTTGATGATGTCTTTCTCGCCAATGAATTTATCGTTTTTACATTTTGGGCATTTCTTAACTGGAGGATCATCTTCTAGAGGGTCAACCGGGAGGTCATTCTCCTCAGCTAGAATAACTGCGTCACATTTTGAGCAATACCACACAGGAAATGGTATGCCAAAGTAAATTTGTCTGCTAATGCACCAATCCCACTGAAGACCACGAACCCAATTATCATAACGATTTTTCATGTGTTTTGGGTACCAGTTTAATTGTTGCCCCCATTCTAACATCTTATCTCTAAGATCTAGATATTTGACAAACCATTGTTTTGAATGAATGTACTCAACAGGAGTGCCGCAACGCTCATGGGTGTTGACTGTATGTGTTATGGGTATTTGGCTAACTAATAGATTTTCTTCCTTTAGATCTTTTATGATCACTTCTCTGGCATCTTCTACGCTTAAGCCTTTGTAACCACCTGCTAGATCTGTCATCCTACCATCCTTTCCAATAGCAACCTTAACTGGGAGATTGTGGACTTTTTGCCATTCAACATCTGTCTGATCGCCAAATGTGCAGCACATAACAATGCCTGTACCTTTCTCAGGATCTGCGCGCTCATCTTGGAGTATTGGAACTTCAAAATTGAACAAAGGAACGCGAGCTTTCTTATTTTTAAGATGCTGGTATCGTTTATCATCTGGATGGTAAAAAACAGCAACACACGCCGGCAATAACTCAGGTCTTGTTGTTGCTATAACAAGGTCTTCTTCTTTTTTCTCATTCATTTTAACCTTGAATATGACATTGTTAAATTGTGAAAAAACCTCCTTGTCCTCACACTCTACCTGAGCAATTGCTGTCTGACATTTTGGGCAGTAAATCGCTGCTGCCTCTTTCCTATATTGTCTACCTGCTTTGTATAAATCTAAGAAAGATTTTTGAGAGATGCGCTGGCAATGTGGATCGATTGTGGAATAACTAACATTAAAATCACAGCTTATTCCTAAACGTTTCCAGTCATGTATATAACGGGGTTTGAGTTCATTTTCCAAAGTATTTAGACAGAGTTCCCTGAATTTCTTTCTATCCATTTTGCTGGCATCCACTTTTTTTAGTTCCTGTATAAGGGTTTGAGTTGGTAGACCATTATCATCAGTGCCAAAAGGCTGTAACACGTTGAAACCACGCATTCTTTTAAATCTCGCAATAAAATCTTGTTGACTATTGCCAAATGCATGACCCATGTGCATCTTACCAGAAACTGTGGGAGGTGGTGTGTCTATAGAAAATATCTCTTTTTTGCTATTAGGGTCAAAGGCATAGATATTATTGTCCTCCCAATATTTTTGCCAGCGGGGTTCTGCTTCCTTTGGATCGTAACGCTTTGGTAATTCCATGTAAATTTGTAAATGTGAGCTGTTTATAAATATTACTAATAGTAGTAACTCGAAAATTTTCCGGAATAAATGGAAGATATTTTATAAATCAAGATGATTATGATTATTTATGAAAACTAATTTTGGAGTAATCGGTATTTTAGCTTTGATCTCTATTATTGTTTTAGCTGGATGTACACAAAAAACAGCATATATGACTGGTAAAGGTTATGCAAGCGCATTGAGTAAATTAGGTGGAGCCTTTGTTGCTGGTGCTATAGAAGAACCAATAAAAGAACTACAAAAGCTTGGATTTACAACAACCATCATAAATGCAGATGGAAGCAAGAAAGTTATTGGACCGAATGTTATGCCATATAGCAAAAGTCATTGCCTATGTTATAAAAAGATGCAATTAACAGGAGCTAAAGAAGCTATAGACCAAAAACAAGGATTATTCTATGGTGTGTGCTACTATTCTGAGAATAATAAACAAACTGTTACAATATACTACATCTGTGGGCCTGAAGGATATGATGGTTCGCAATTGCTTAAGTTTGTAGAGCAAGAAGATATTGAATATTCTATCCAGAGGAATGAATGTGCATTTGGAGTGAGCTCTGGGAATAAAGATAAAAGCTTTCAGATAGCTTCTAATATTGACTGTGGAGATTCTTGAATGAAATCTAATGAAAATTTAGAATGCTAGAATGTGTCTTTATAAAATATGAATATGAAATAATATGAAATATAAATCAAATATAAATAAACAACTAAAAAAAATCTAAACGAATCTTCAAAATTCTAAAAATTCTAAATAAAAACTTCTAGTAAGAAACAAAATATTAATAAACAGTTTGAAATTAAGGTGTACAATGAAACCGTGGGTTATAAAACACATGCCTTCCTCTCTAACAGAAATCTTGGGGCAAAAAAGAGCTGTTGAAGAACTGAGAAAATTTATGTTTAGTTTTTCTAAAAAGAAAAAGAAGGCAGCATTCATTTATGGACCAACTGGCTCTGGAAAAACTTCCGCTATATATGCACTTGCAAAAGAGCTAAATTACGAAGTTATGGAAGTTAATGCGAGCGATATTCGCAATAAAGAACAATTAGAGAAAACGGTTGGAATGGCTATGAAAACCAAGAGCTTTTTCTTCAAAGGAAAAATTATTCTGTTAGACGAGATTGACGGCTTAAGCGGGCATGAAGATCGTGGTGGCATTACGACAATTGCAAGCATGATCCTAAAAACTCATTTCCCAATGATACTTACTGCTATAAACCCATTCGATAAAAAACTCAGTAGCATTAGAAAGAAAACAGTTATGATTGAGTTTGAACCATTAGAACATAAATATATCTATGACATATTGAAAAAAGTTTGTTCTACAGAAAATATAAAATATGAAGATTCTGTGCTGAAAGCGCTTGCAAGAAGATCTGGAGGTGATGCAAGGGCAGCTATTAACGATCTCCAGAGTCTTACTGTAAAAGACAGAACACTTGATAAAACTGACTTAGAAACATTAGGTGAAAGAGAGAAAATGGAGAATATAATCCAGGCTCTTGTAAAAGTTCTTAAGAGCAAGGACGCTAGCTTAGCAATAACTGCTTTTGACAATGTTGAAGAGGATATTGGTAAAAGGTTCTTATGGCTCGAAGAAAATATTCCAAAGGAGTATCGCAAGGCTCAAGATTTGCAAAGAGCTTTTGATATGCTGAGTAAGGCGGATGTTTATCGTGGTAGAATTAGGAGATGGCAGTATTGGCGTTTTCTTGTCTATGTGAATGCGTTGATGACTGCGGGTGTTGCAACAAGCAAGAAAGAGCGGTATAAAGAATTCATAAATTATAAGCCCACTGAACGTTTACTAAAGTACTATATTGCTAACATGAGATATGCTAAAAGAAAATGTATTGCAGAAAAGATTGCTGAGAAGACTCACGGTTCAGTTAATGGAGTAATTAAAGATGTTTTGCCTTATGTAAAGCATATGATAAAGAACGGTAATAATAAGCTTGTAGAGTATTTTGAGCTAGACAAGGATGAGGTTGCCTGGTTAAAGAAAAAAACTTAAATAATAAACTTAAATATCTTAATGATTTTTCAGTCAAATGGAATCTCTTAAATGGATCTCTTAATCAAATATTCTATTTTGTAAATCACACACATCAATATATCTGTCATTTCCAAAGTTATACCTAGCTAAAACTGAAGCATATATCGGAGCACGCAAAAAATCGTATAAGGTACTTATCTGCCTTTTGTTGCCAGTAATTATTTTTAAAGAGCACTCACCAGCACCAATAATCTTAACAAATATCTTACCTAGATCAGGATAAAACACAAAAGTGTAGTGCCTTCCAATGAAATCAGAGACATCGGTACATTCAAACTTTCTTTGTTCATTGTGAAGTTGTTCAAATCTCTTTTGTAATGTTCTGAAGTTTCTAAATACTAAAACACATGCACTGTTTATTTCATCATATGTCAATTGTTCTTCTAGCTTATTAACATTGGTCACCATATGATTTAACCAACGTCTATGCATACCAAAATATTTTGTAAGATCATCTATGGAATTGTGATGGTCGTAATTATAAGGAAAGACGATAATTTCATCTTTACTTACATTTGCGTAAATTTCACCCAATCTACCTAAAGAATAAAAACCATGCACATTTGATTTCAATCTTGGTATTTCAACAACACCTAGTTCTCTACTGTATTTATGATTGACTCTGTATATAAAACCCGTTATGTCTGGATCTTGATGCAATGGCACTCCGAAAAGTTTCCAAACACTGCTATCTACGCCCCCGTTAAATGCAGGTTGTTTGATCATCTCAAGTACAAAAAAAAGTAAAGTATAATTAGTATTTAAATCTTTCCACAGTTTTTTCAAGCTTTGTTTCACAGCAAGATTTATATAGAAAAACATATACACTAAAGAATTATGTTAGATATAAAATTCATACGCGAGAATCCTGACCTTGTAAAAGAAAACATAAAGAAGAGGTTCCAGACCAAGCTTCTGGGTGAACTAGATGAACTTCTTAATGCAGATAAAGAGTATAGGAAACTCTTGAAGGATGTTGAAGATCTGAGACATTCAAGAAATATAATAAGCAAAGAGATCAACAAGTTAAAGAAAAAAGGTGAGGACATAAAAGCAATGGTGAAAAGAGCAAGAGATATTCCTGACAGGATTAAAAAAGCAGAAGAAAAGTTAGAGAAAGCAAAAGCAAAGATAAAAAATATTCTACCAAAGATTCCAAATATGATAGCAACAGATGTTCCTCTTGGTAAAGATGAATCTGAGAATAAAGTTATCAAGAAATGGGGAAAAATAAGGAAGTTTACCTTTCCTATTAGGAATCATGTTGAATTAATGGAGATGAATGGTTGGGCAGACTTTGATGCTAGTGCCAAAACGTCAGGATCTGGATTCTATTTTTTAAAAGGTGAGCTTGCCTTATTGAATCAAGCATTGATTAGGTTTGCGATAGACTTCATGGTTAAGCGCGGATATAAGTATATCGAACCACCTTTAATGCTGAAAAAAAATGTGCTAGCTGCAGCTTTAGATGTTGAAGAGTTTAAGAAAACTATTTATGATATTAAAGGAGAAGATCTTTCTTTGATTGGAACGAGCGAATATTCTTTATTAGGGATGTTAACTGGGAGAGCAATACCAGAGCAAGAATTACCTTTAAAATTAGTTGCTTATTCAATGTGTTTCAGAAAAGAGATTGGCTCTCATGGGATAAATGAAAAAGGGCTCTGGAGAACTCATCAGTTCAATAAAGTTGAGCATTTTGTGTTTTGTGCACCTGAAGAGAGTCACAAATTTTATCTAGAGATGAGGAAGAATGCAGAAGACATCTATCAGGCCTTAGAAATTCCTTATAGGTTACTAGAGATTTGTTCTGGCGATCTTTCTACATGGAAACATAAAAGCGAAGATATAGAAGCATATAGACCAACAATAAAGGATTATGGTGAAGTTGGCAGTCTGACAAATTGTACAACCTATCAGGCACAAGATCTTGGAATTAAGATTATAAAGAAAAATGGCACAAGAGAAGTGTTGCATACGTTGAATAATACCGCGTTAGCAACAAGCAGAGCGATGGTTGCTATACTTGAGAACAACCAAAATGACGATGGGAGCGTGACTATACCTAAAGTTTTAGTGCCTTACATGAATGGTGTCAAAAAGATTGGTGGAAAGAATAAAAAACCAAAATCAAAAATTCAGAAAAGGGATAAAAAGATAGAATCAAGAAAAAAATAGGAAAACATAAAAAAACAAATTTAAAATAAGAAAATCAAAACAATTTAAAATAAAAAAATTATAAAGATTTAAAA
>QMQO01000020.1 GCA_003650545.1 Candidatus Woesearchaeota archaeon
AAAAGACTAAAAAATAAAAAAAAGAAGACAGATTAAAAATAGGTAAGCTAATAAATTTTAACGATCGGAATGACCTAAGAATAAACCTAGAAGCTAAGCCTCTGCTAATTTAACATTCTTTATACGACAACAAATCATTCTCCGAATTTTAATTTTGCCAAAAAAACAAAAATACATAAAAAAAATACATAAAACACAAGCCTTTCAACAAAACATTTAAAAATTGTCACAATATTCATTCTTCATAAGAGGTGAAAAAAATAGTTTTTTGGCATTATATCGCCTTGATTGCATTATTATCACTTTCAGCATTTTTTTCAAGTGCAGAAACTGCTATGTTCTCGATTAGCACTCTTAAGCTTCAGCATCTGGTTGAGAAAAATGAACGTGGAGCACAAATCATACTTAATCTTAGAAAAAAATCTCATAAATTATTAATCACAATCCTAATTGGCAATAACTTAGTAAATATATCTGCATCTGCACTGGCATCTGTTGTTGCGATAGAACTTTTTGGTAGTAAGGGGCTAGGCTTAGCAATTGGTGTGCTGACCTTCTTGATTTTAGTATTTGGTGAAATCATGCCAAAAGGATACGCAACTAAAAATAATGTTAAACTTGCTTTGAGATACGCGCCTATCTTTAGGGTCTTAGTAATTTTGCTAACACCATTTGTTTGGATCTTAGATGTTATAACAAGGCTTTTTACAGGAAAATCAACAGGAAAGCCGTCTGTTACAACGGAAGAGCTTAAAAGTATTATTCGCGTGGGTGAAAAAGAAGGAGCGATTAAAGCAAGAGAGCGCGATATGATTTATAAAATATTTCGCTTTACTGATATCGAAGTAAAAACTATCATGACACATCGTACAAATATAGTCGCTATGGATGTAAATCTAAAATTGAAACAGATTCTCCAAATTATAGAAGATTCAGGTTATTCTAGATTGCCTATTTATGAAGACAGAATAGATAACATCATAGGAATAATATATGTTAAAGATATATTAAAGCAGTTTGGTACAAAGAGGAAACAAAAGAAATTTAACATAAGAAAGTTATTGAGACCTGCATACTTCATTCCAGAATCAAAAAATGTCGATGATTTGCTAAGAGAAATGCAGAAGAAAAAGACGCACATCGCCATTGTGGTGGACGAATATGGTGGTGTTTCTGGAGTGGTTACTTTAGAAGACGTAATTGAGGAGCTTGTTGGTGAGATCTATGATGAAACAGACATTCCTGAGAGACACATAAGGAAAATAAAAGAGAATACATTTTCCATATCTGGTAATACAACCATAGACAATGTTAATGAAAGCTTGAAAATCAATTTACCCAAACGGGCAGGAATTGATACTGTAGCAGGACTAGTTTTAGATGACATAGGTAGAATGCCTAAAAAAGGCGATGTTATTACTTTTAGAAATGTTAGAATTCAAGTGATGAAGACTATTGGTTTACAGATAACAAAGCTTAAGATAACAAAGAAAGCAAAAAAGGCTATAAAAACAATCAGTTAATAAATAACTCTCAAACATAAATTTTGATTATTCACATTTTGATATTCATTATGGCACCAGCTCGGTAACGTGCCTGAGATTTATTTCAGCTTTAATTGATAATTTCCAGCAATTCTTTAGCATTAGAAATAACATAATCTGCAAATTGTTCCTCACCGCCAGTTGGATGCCCACCTTTTAGAAATATGGCTTTAGCACCTATCCCTTTTGCAGGTTCCAGATCGCTGAGTTTATCACCAATAATATAAACTATTTCACCTTGTTTTGCTAATTTTTCATTTAACTGTTTGTTATTATCTCTACTTAATACTGGATCCTGTCCATAAATATAATCAAAATCTATAGGACATTTAGTAATCGCTAAGACACCAGTTATTATATCTGTTCGTATTCCAGAGACAATTGCTAATTTATAATCCCTTTCTTTAACCACTTTTAATGCTTCTATTATATCTTCTGTATATATTCTTTCACCATACTCTTTCGCAACTAAGTACATGCAGTCCCTAAATAAATCTGTCATAATCATTGTCTTAACATCTTTTCCTGGCAACTTTATTTCGCCGTCATAATTTTGAACAAAATTAATTTTCATATCATCTTCAATTCCATACCTATTTGAAATGAATTCTTTGATTATGTCATAATGTTTTTTTGTTCCATGTAACTTTTTATGTTCTTTTTCTGAAGGTTTAGGGATGCCGAGAATCTCATATCTTTTTAAATTAGCTTGTTCAGCAACAAAAGGTTTAATTAATGTACCTGAAAAATCGATTACAACTATTTTATCCATACTAAACATAATAATAAAAAAAGTCATATATATTTCTTTCTGTTACTTTCTTATCTTTCCGCTCTATTTCATCTGATCTTTCTGTTCCTTCTTATTCCTTATAACCCTTTTGCGGAAAGCGTCATAACGTCGCCAAACTATTGAATCTTTAAAAGTGTAGAATTCGCTATTTATCGTAATTTTGAGTTAGGTATTACTTATTTTACAATTACTCCACATAAATTCAAAATATTTTTTATAACCCGCTGCAATTGTTTTATTTTCAATTATTATGATAATAGGTTTTTCTTCTATAATTTGTATTGCTATTTTGTTACCATAGATAATTGTAGTTGCAATATTACTATATTCTTTAGGTAAAAACCTAATTTCAGCATTTTTTAATTTGGCTACTTCTTTATTCTTTGCTTTTTCCATTACAATAATTTTTCCACCAAATTTTTTAATAATCTCCTTAGCAATTTTAGGCACATAAAACTTCAGAAGTTCAAACGCTTTTCCAGTTGCTCCTAAAACATAAACCGGTTTTTTTGTTCTAAGCATCTCTGAATAAAATGTTTTGAGACCTTCTTTACCTTCATAAACTTCTACTTTTTGTTTTTCTACAACAACTTTCTGTATTGCTTGTAATTTTGGCATAATTTTGTTCAGTTGTTTTTCTTTTTCTTTTAGAATGTCATGTAATTTAGCAGGATTAGTTGCTTTGAAATATTTGACGTTATTTTTAATAACATACGAAACAAGACCTTTACTAACTAAACTTTCTATTGTATTATACATATTAGCCCTATTTAATCTTGTGTCCTTGCTTATTTTACTTATTGGAGCAGAGCCTAATTTAAGCAAAGCTAAATAAATTGTTGATTCATTTTTAGTTAGTCCTAAATTTTCTAGTGTTTCTATTTCCATATCAATTGGTAAAAACTTCTAATATTTAAAAATGTTGTTTTATATAAAACAACAAATATTTAAAAAATTACTAATTAGCGTTATGAAAATCGGAGGTATTTATCCACAAAATATTCTTAGAACTGACGGCATTTATTGATTATAGCAGGATTTTAGGAGAATAAAATGATAAACCTAACTATTTTTGAATATTCATTACTTGGATTATTCTTCCTTTTACTAATCCTTATTGGATACTTATCATCCAAAAAAGAATCAAAAGAAGAATATTTAATAGCAGATAGAAAGTTAGGAGTTTTATCAAGCGTTTCTACTATTGTGGCGAGCAAAGTTGGTGGTGGTTTATTAGTAACCTGTATGGCTTTAGTTTATCTTTATGGAATCTCTGCAATATGGTTGTTTTTTGGGTTTGCTTTTGGGTATATTATTTTTTATTTTTTTGCTATTGAATTAAAGAAACTGGCTGACAAAGAAAGATATTACACGCTATCAGATTACTTTTTTAATAGATTTAGTAAATCAACTGGCTTTTTATCAGCTGGGATTTTGGGCATTAGTTATTTTTTTATTTTTGTAGTTCAACTAATAGCAGGTGCAAAGCTTCTTTCAGTTTTAACTGGTTTTTCATATATTTTTTCATTATTAATAATAACATCTATAATATTATTTTATCTAATTTTAGGGGGGTTTAAAGCAGTTGTTAAGACAGATGTTATTCAATACATGGCTATTCTTGTAATTGTCTTTTTTGTAGCAGTATTTCTTACTTTTAATTTTGGTTTCAAGTTTGATCCTGTTCAATGGGATCTTTTTAAAGCAGGACCTAAAATTATTATACCTTTTTTCTTAGGGGGATTATTAGTTCCATTAGCTTCTCCAGAATTATGGCGAAGAATTTATGCAACTAAAAACTTAAAAACTGCAAAAAGAAGTATAATATTTGCAAATATATTTTATGTCTTAACAGGTTTAGTTTTAGTATTTATTGGTTTAATAATTAGACAAAATCTACCAAATATAGATCCAGATTTATCTTTGGTCTTAGGCTTTTCCAACCTTCTTCCAACTGGTTTTGTTGGATTAGGAGTTATTGCTTTATTTGCAGCTATTATGTCATCAGCAGATACATACATATTTACTGATGTATCTATATTTGCTCAAGATTTTTATAGGAGATTAAAGAATCCTAACAAATCCCAAATCTTAAAGTTCATTAGAGTCATGCTTGTTTTTTTAGCTTTATCTGGTTTAATCCTTGCATATGCTATACCAAGTTTAGCTGAAATATTTTTCTTATACGCTGGGGTTGTTATGCTTCTTTCAATAATGGTTATAGCAACAAGGGTAAATAAAAAAGTAAGTTCTTTTAGTTTAATGTTGGGGATGATATTTGGAATTTTAGCGATGGTTATATATGGAATATTTAAAGGCATTAATCCAACAATGGCATTCTCCTTAATTATTGGTGGTTTATTCGGCCTATTTTTAGGTGAAGCATGGACAATAACAAGAAGTAGACTTTAATCCCCAGCTCAAATTTTCGGCATTCTATAAATATTCTGTTAATCGCTACGCACAAGTGATTACTAGTTCTCTACCAGAGTTATTTTTTTGTGTTTACTATTCAAAAGGTTGCAACCTCCTAACCAAAAGCTTTTAAATACCGCTTATTATTTAAATCATGGACAAGGGAAAATGGCACTGAAATACAAAACAACAAGAGATATCAAAATACCTAAAAACATAATCGATCAAGTCATCGGACAAGATGATGCAGTTGCAGTTATAAAGAAAGCTGCAAAACAAAGAAGACATGTTCTCTTAATAGGAGAACCGGGTACTGGTAAAAGTATGCTTGGTCTTGGCCTAGCTGAATTATTGCCAAAGGAAAAGCTTGTTGATGTTCTCTCGTTCTTTAATCCGAATGATGAAAACCAACCTTTGATAAGGACTGTTGAAGCTGGCAAAGGCCGCAACCTCGTTGCTAAGTCAAAACTACATGCGACAGGTGTTTTTCGTGGCTATAATTTCCTGTTATTCATTCTTGTAATTATTGCTATGATTGCACCATGGTGGGGGTTTAACCATTATTCCAATATTCCTGGAGGAAATCTTCAGATTGGCGCTATCATGTTTGTTGCATTATTCATGGGTGGCATGATTTTCTTGGCAGCATTCATATTATTCTTGAATCTTGGCAGGAAAGCAGGCATAAAGACAAATGCGCCAAAGTTAATAGTTGATAACTTTGACAAAAAGAAAGTACCTTTCTATGATGCAACCGGGGCACATGCTGGAGCACTGTTGGGGGATGTACTTCACGATCCATTTCAGTGTTTCTTCCGTTCTCAAATGATAACAAAACTAACAGGCGGAAAGTTAATGAATGTAGAAATAAATAAAGAAATTAATGACTTATTCAACAATTCTAAAAATTTAGAAAAGAAAGATGGATACGAAGCAGTTTTTCTAAACAAGAACGATCTTGTGGTTCTAGGTGAATCACAAGGTTCAGTTTCGCCTGTTGATGTTTTATCAGCAAACAGACATGATTACGAAGGCGAAATGATAAAACTGATGACTTCGGAAAACAAAGAACTAATAGTTACACCCAAACACAAAATAGCACTCTGGAAAAATGGGAAAATCGTTTATACTGAAGCTAGAGACATTAAAAATGGTGACACAGTTGTCTCAAAAGCTGAAGATATCATAATAGATGAAGACGATATAATTAATACATTCAATAGAAAACAACAGAAACAATGTAAATTATACTATCAAAATTTAGATTCCCAACAGAAGAACAAAACCAGCAAGCACAAAAGAATTGAAGTGTCTATAGACCAAAAAATAAGAAAAGCTCGATGGTGGCATACTAGAAATACACCTGATCCAGTTCAAATGATCAATTGGTTAAAGAAAAGAAAGTTACTACCTCTAAAAATAGATAACATAAAACTGCATCTTATCGCAAGGGTTTTGGGGGCCATGTTTAGCAATAACGGAGGAGTAACTGAAAATCTAAATGAGATTTTTTTATCAGGCTCTGATAAGGGAGCGATAGTGAATTTTAAAAAGGACATCGAAACTATTTTTAATCTAAATAAAGATGAAAAGTCACAGATAATTGAAGATAAAAACCATAAAAACCATGAGCATTCATGGTACTATCAAAATACTAATAAGAGTATGATCAGATTTTTTTTAGCTCTTGGTTTGCCAATCAGTAATAAAAAAAATACTGTGCTAAATGTTCCGCAGTGGATTAAATCCAAAGGTGAACTAGAAGACGAATTCTATGGGTCTTTTTTAGGAAGAGAATTATCATCATCGCATAATATAGATAAAAATGAATCAGTAGAATTGAAAGTAGAAATACCTTCTGAAAATCGAAAGATGTTTTTATACCAACTTGCAAACTACTTGCAGAGAAAAGGTATCGAGAGCAATACCACGTATATAAAAAATATAAAAAGAGTATCTGAAAAAAGGCTGTCTGAAGATTTAGTATGTAGATTACGGATAAGTACTAAATTTGATAATGTTATCAAATTTTTAATGAAAATAACTCTATCTTACTGTGACTACAAAACAGAAAGATTATTCTTAGCATTAAGAAAACAGGCAAAAGATAAAAAGAAAAAATATTATTCCTTAATAAATCAAGGCTATGGGGCAGAAAATGTGATGAGATTATTGAAGTTAACTCCCAATTCACTCTATTTGTTGTTAAACTACTTAGAAGAAAAAAGTGAGGGAGCTACAACTTGAAACTCACAAAACAAACAATAACTGATGTAAAGAAGATTCATTATAAAGGGAAATTATATAATGTTACAACTAGCTCAGGCAATATCATCGTTAATGGTGTTTTATGTTCAAACTCAGGTGGATTAGGAACACCTGCGCATGAGCGGGTTGTTGCCGGTATGATACACAAAGCAAATATGGGTGTTCTATTCATTGACGAAATTGCTACACTGCAACCCGCAACTCAGCAGGAACTATTAACAGCGCTGCAAGAAGGCAAATATTCTATCACAGGACAGTCCGAACGTTCGGCAGGAGCTATGGTTAGGACAGAACCTGTGCCATGTAACTTCATTCTTGTTGCTGCAGGTAATGTTGAAACAGTGCAACGTATGCACCCTGCACTGCGTTCTAGAATTAGAGGGTATGGCTACGAGGTTTTTATGTCTGATACGATGAAGGATACACCGGCTAACAGGGATAAGATTGTTGTGCTGGTTGCTCAGGAAGTTGCCAAGGATAAGAAAATTCCGCATTTTTCGAAAGAAGCTGTTGGCGGCATAATTGAAGAAGCCAGAAGAAGAGCTAACAGAAAAGGTCATCTTACATTAAGGCTGCGTGAGTTAGGTGGTCTTATAAGAGCAGCAGGTGATATTGCTGTTGAGCAAAAAGCAAAGGTTGTAGAACTTAAGCATATAAAGCAAGCATTAAAGATTGCTCGCACATTAGAGCAACAGATGGCTGACAAATCCATCGAGCGGAAAAAAGAGTACGAGGTCATTGTTACAACAGGAAAAATTATTGGTAGAGTTAATGGTCTTGCAGTGATGGGATCTGGTGAAACATTCTCAGGGATCATACTGCCAATTGAATCCGAAGTTGTTCCAGGTGGTAAAGAACGTGCAATTATTGCAACTGGCAAGCTTGGCGAGATTGCGAAAGAAGCAGTGAAGAATGTTTCAGCCATTATTAAAAAATATTTTGGAATGGACATCAAAGAAAAGTTTGATATTTATGTACAGTTCTTGCAGACTTATGAAGGCGTGGAGGGTGACTCTGCCAGCATAGCCGTTGCAACATCAATTATTTCAGCTTTAAAAAAAATACCAGTAAGGCAAGATACAGCAATGACAGGCTCGCTATCTGTAAGAGGAGAGGTCTTGCCGGTTGGTGGTATTAGCTACAAAATTGAAGCTGCTATAGACGCAGGCATGAAACGTGTTATAGTGCCAAAATCGAATGTGCAAGATATTGTGATTGAGAAAACCAGATTAGAAAGGATCAAGGTTATTCCTGTTACTAATATTTCTGAAGTTTTGAAGGAAGTACTTGATTGGACAGGTAAAAAGGATGTTCTTAAGGTGATTATGAAAAAATAAAAAATACCAAATTTTATATATCAAATTTTATTGATTAATATCAATAATAATCAAAATAAAAGAAAAAAAATTGCACCCTTTTTCGTTTTTTTTTACATTACTACTATTCTTTATTACTATTCTTTATTTCGGGCACATTCTATTCCAAGCAGTTATCGCAGCTCTTCTGTTATCATACTCATTTTTATGTGCAAACAACCACCTATTCTTCGCTTGCTCACTACAAGGATTGAATGCAGCAGGTTGTTGTACAGCAGATTGCTGATTATAACCACTTAGACCTGATTGTTGGTAGTTTTGTGGTTGAGCAGCTGGTTGTTGTTGTGGCTTATTTTTTGCATTTAACTCTTTTTTAAGATGGTTGATCTGCCTTGTGTATTCTGCTTTTATATTTTGGATTTTTTGTTCAGCAGATTGAATATCTGTTTCTGCTTTAGCCAAGTCTGACCAAACACCAGCCATAATTTTTTCCATTTGTGGTCCATAGCTGTTTAGGGCATTCCATTCCCAGTCATTAAGACCGTCATCAATTATAATCTGTTCCTGACACTGATCCTTAGATATACTTCTCAAGTTACAGTATGACAAAAACCATTCGCCCAATGTCTCTCTACCAACAGCAGCATTTGTATACTGTACTAGGATTTCTAGTGAAGCCATGCCTGTTTTCAAGTCATTGTACTCTTTCCAGTCTGCTGCAAGTTTGTCGTAGTCAGATTGTAGGGCTTCTTTGTTTTCAGGATTATTTGCTAATTGTGCTTTAATATCTACATACTCTTCTGCCCTTGAGCTAAGCGTCTGGATTCTATTTTTTGTGTACTCACAAGACATTCCTGCATTATAGTTAATATTTGTGTTATCTTTACAATGCTCCTTTGCAAACAATAATGTTCTATCGATAGGTTTAAGTTCCTCGGACTCTTTTGACAAAACATGCATAGCTCGGATACCTTTTGTCGTTGTCCATCTGTGAAACAAATCGCTTTTATAATAAGTATAAGTCAATATACCGCCAGCTATAACAAGCGGTGATAGAACAGACGCGACAATCTTTGTTACTTTTTTCCATTTATCAGCCTCTTCGTCAGATATCTCATGAGCATGCTGTGTGGTCGATTTGCTTTGGCGAAGAGCTATCCCTGCTTCATCTTTCGCTGTAGTAGCTCTAAAATCTTGTTTACCTCCTCCTTGTCCTGCTGTCATACCGACTGGTGTAACAGTTTCATTTTCATTTTCCATTTTGATATACCCCCTAATTCTAGTAATTATTTAACATAATCAGGCACGATCCTTCTTGGTGGAATACCTAACCTAGTAGCTCGTGCCACCTCCTCATTCTTAACCCCTGGAAGATAATGTTTGATTAGTTTTCTGTGCTTTGCTCTTGCTTTAGGAACTTCGCGTCTATATCTTCTTAGATATTTTCTCAAGTGTCTATGATCTTTGTGTCTTAACCTAGGATCTCTTATAAGTGCAAACTCAACATCCTTTAGGATGTTATTTTCATGCTCATAAAGTATGCTTGCGTTAGGAGCGTATTGTAGTATGTCTTTAGTCCACATCACATCAAGCAGCCTCTTAAATACAAAGTGTCCAGCATCAACAATGTCAGTCATACTAGGGCGGATTTTTGCCCACTCTGAACGATAATCAACCTTGTCCCAATAACAACCCCCATAAATTCCTCTTGGGTCTTCATCGTGTAATGATACATCTGGATCTTCAGGTAAACTACCTATGTTATAGAAAGTTACCATATGTTTAGTGCTACATCTTTTATTTAGATCATTAACATAGTTATCTCCTGTGTCTATGTCTGATTTATTAAATATCAATGCAATCTTGTTATTAAAGCGTTTTCCGAATACATCATTAATCTTACCTGCAAAAAGCCTTTCTATATTTTCCACAACAGGACCATACTTTTTGCCCAATTCATCGAAGAGCTCTTTATTCTTTTTCAATTCATCAATTCTTTCAGATATAGAGTGACAGTAATCTGTCTCTAATATTATGTTTTGTATGATTTTACTTTTTTGATCTGAATTGAAGTTGCCTTCAATTAGTATCTCTGCATTATCATACAAGTATGCTATCTGAATTCCAGCAATAAAACTATCAAGATCGCTTAAACATGCTGGTGTTGGATTAACAGCATAGACCGGAATATCAGAATTACAAAATCGAACCTTAGCATTTTCGTCTAAGCCAGCACCAACAGCTTCAAAGATGAAATCAACATCAAGCTCAGCTTCCTGTTCAGTTAGTTTTTTTAAACCTTTTATCAACTCTCTTCTCCGTGAATCGAATATTGGGATGCCAAGATTAAAATTTTTTGGTCCAGGCGCAAAATAGAAGTTTCCTGCATCTACTAAATTTGTAATATTACCCTGTTCATCATATTCCAATGGTTCTCTTATTCTTATTGTTTGATATATTCCGTCTACAAATGCGCGAAACTCATAAACTGTTTTCCTTCTTTTTATGTGTCTTAAGGTATCCTTAATATGAACTGGTCTAATTATTTTACCATCTGCGTCAATTATATTTTTTTGATATATAACATCACCAATATGTAAGAATTTATTTGGGTTTTCAAAATCCCTCATGTTATTGTGAATATCCATATCAGAGAATGAAAGATCACCATCAACCAGAACAACTTTATAGCCACATCTCGCAGCAATACTTGAGAGTATTATTGCTGTTATATCTTTACCAGAACCACCTTTTCCTGCAGCTATCATAACTTTTCTTGGTCTCTCGATAATATTTTTAGGTATAACCCTTTTTGTTTTTTCAAAATGTTCTATATCTGATTTATTTAACTGTATTTTTTTTTCAGGAATATTCCATGGTTTTGTGCGCTTGAAACCTTTTATCCATGTTGGTTCTCCATTTTTCCAACTGCATCTAACACGATCTTCTAGATATAATTCTTGTCCAATCTTCATTTCTTCAGTATTTGTTGCCATTTTCCCCCAGATAATTATTATAGATTCCTTATAAATCCCCCCTCTTTACGATTAGGAAGTGGTGAATATTTATAAATGTTTCGTTTTCTGCTTTCTGCTACTTCCCAGATGTGATTCGAAAGATTTAAATAGACTTTTATTTATCAACTTTATAGTAGCAAATAAATGGGGGAATGATACTATTGTCTCTAGAAGCAAAAGTTAATCAAGAAGCAGCAAAAACTCTGTTCGCTGTTCCAGAAATATTGCATCTAGAGTTTGCTTTAAATGACACACCTTTTAACACGCAGATACTTGGTATGTTTAACTCAAAAGGTGGTTGTGGTAAGAGCCTTGTTATTCAAAATACAGCAATAGAGTGCTCCGAGTTTCCAAGCCATAAATGGTGTGCTAGGATTGATAACTTTAATAGTCTTTCACATGGAGAATACACATTAGAGTATGAGATTGAATATAAGTTTGGTTGTGAGAAAAAAAATGTTTTAAAACGTAGACAAACAATTAAAATAATTAATGGACAGATGCAGGTGATAGGTTATGAAGGTAGGGTTTTACCTATGATGGAAAAGATTCCAACAGTTGAAAAGTGGAGTTCTAGCTTTTTGAATCAGAACACATTGTATAATCGATTAATCTTAAAGGGAAAGGATGGAAGAGTCCTCAAACTTCATAATTATTCCATTAAAGGAATAAACTACACATTGTATAATAAAAACAATTGTGTTGTTAGTTCTGGTAAATTCGAAGAAAAAGAACCAGAGGACTTAATCATTGACTTGGATTTTGCAATGGGCGCTGCTGAACAACAGTTAAAAGGAATGAAACAAGGCGGTCTTAAAAATCCTCTAATATACAGAAAGGACTCTAAGAAACTAGTAGATCTACTGTTAAAGAAAGATTTTCGCGGATTTTTTCAAACCATCCAGAAGCATTATAACCCTATTAAGTTTACAAACAAGCCCATACCGCCAGCTAAGGTCGGCCATACGTATGATAACGTAACAGTTATAACAACTAAACCAGACGTAAGTCTTATGCACGATCCTCAATTTGTGCAGTACATAAAAAAGATCATACAAGGTATTGCTGACACAGGATACTTTGATAGAATTCATATAGATACTGCTGCAAATTTCTCCCCATTGCATGCTGAAGTGCAGGAGATAACAGACAAGACTTTGGTTTCAGCAAGTTTTGAACCTGTTGACATGTATGGCGGCTATAACTATTTTCAAGAAGTTTTGAGCTATCATGCTTTAAAATCTTTGCCAAGCATAGGTAGGATTGCAGCGATTGCCTATGATTTCACTAAAGACCAACTAAAAAAACAATTTGAGTCAGAACTTAAAAAAGAAACAATGAATATTGTTGAAAAATCTCTAAATAAACATTCAAGATATGCAAAGCAACGTATGAAAGATGTTGAAAATTTTTTGAATAAGGATATATCAAATATACGTCCAGATGTCGCACAAGATATTGACTATAATATGAGAGATGTATTTAGGCAGATATTTTTTAAATACGTACATGAAAAAAATAATTTCATACAAGATGAATTGAGTCTTGACACAATTGAAAAAGATTTGAAGTCTGTGTCTGCTTTTGAATTAAACAATGATCAAGTTAGAGCTGCACTCAAAAATAGAAAACTAACAGAGCCTGAGATCGAGCGTTTGGTTAGTTCTGATTCCTTCAAGAACATGCTAGGAATTGATGGAATGACAGACGAAGACATAAGGATGGAATACATTAAAAGGGACCTTACCCTTAAAGAGATTGAGCTTTTTGTAAAGCACGAACCACTGAGGAAGATACTCTATTTGCCATGTTTTGATTTTAGATCTTATGCTTTGAGACTGGGAGAGGCTATAACCGATTATTTAGTTAATCAATACGCTAAGAATGATAACTCATTATACAAAGTTGCTTTTGAAGTCAAAGAATCTATCAAATCCATAGATTGTCTGGATCACGGGGTTCTTAACAACCTATCATTGAAAGATGATGAAGATACTGTGGCATACTTTGGCCTGATCGAACATTACAAACAGGCATTCAAGAACATACATCTATTTAGAACAACCAAGCCAGAGCTTCAAGAGCTGTGTGCAGACTTTCAATCTATTATTTCTTCTATCAGGCAAACTCTAATTGAAGATATTCGTAAAAGAAAACAAACGGATATTGGTTTGGATTTAGTAAATCAAATTCTGGCAATCCACACCACTAATAATAAGATCCATGAAGAATACGGAAAAAAAGAAGTTTTAATTGATGTAAGAGACAATAATACAGGAAAGATAGAATCCAGGAGATATCCTTTAACTCACAAGATTTATGATGATCTGAGAGGAATTTTTCCACTTAAACATGTTATTAGTGCGATGAGTGCTTGCGATGTTTATGCTAAAGAAAATCTCATTCCTTCAAACATACACCCTGCAATTGTTCCTGAGTTTAACAGAAGGAAGGCAGGTGCAGATGATTACAAACTTGTTATAAATATGGAGCCTACGAGCAAGATGTCTGAAAGGGTAAGCTCTATTTTGGGAGATGACGAAGTGATTGCAGCAGAAGCAGAGGTACATAAGGTTCAAGTTCCCACAAAAGAATTGTTATATGACAGAGCGATGTTCTTTAAATATCTTGTATGGAGAGCCTTTGGTTTAAACGGACAGTGTATTGGTTCTATTCCTATAGATCCGCACGTTCCAACAATATGTAAAGAGAAAGGTTATGCTAGAACATGTTTAAGTGGGTATGGTCCTACTTTTACAGATAGAATGAAATTGGTTGCAGCAGGTGTTAAATACGACCTAAACTCACACGATTATTTCTGTACAGTTACCTGTTTGAATGATTCGTCAGGAATCGGCAACATAAATATTGCACAGAAAGCGCTTAAATTATTTAGAATCAAAACAGACAAGAAAAAGATAGATCTCAGTGTTGTTGGAAAGATTGATATTCACACACCTGTAAAGTAAACAAATTATCAACAACATAACAACATAAACAAAAATTATTATCGCCAGATGACATTAACATCATCTGTTCTTTCATATGGTTTAATTTCAGATTTTTCAACTTTAATTTCGCTGCCAGCATTAAACATCTGTACACCAGTCAAAGCGATCATAGCAGCGTTATCAACATTAAATTCATTTGGCAAAACATAACATCGAGCACCACGTTCCTTGCACATCTGTTTAGCCATCTCTTGTAAACGGGTGTTACATGCAACACCCCCGCCAAGCAACAACTCCTGTTTTCCAGTGTGAGCCATTGCGCGTTCACTAACCTCAACAAGCATTGCAAAGATGTGCTCTTGCATAGAGTAACAGAGGTCCTCTTTAGTGAATTTGCCTGTTATGTACTTCTGTTTTAGATTAGTCAAAAGGCCGCCAAAGCTGACATCCATACCTTTGACAGAGTATGGAAGTTCTATTAGTTTTTTGCCGTGCTTAGCTAGTTCTGCTATTTTTGGTCCGCCTGGAAAACCTAAATCAAGGAAGCGAGCAAAAGAGTCAATTAGATTACCAACACCTTGGTCTAATGTTTCGCCAAAAATTCTATATTTACCTGCTTCATAAGCTATGATTTGTGTGTTTGCACCACTTACATATAGCAGCACAGGATCTTTTGCTTTTGTTAATGCACGCCCCACTTCAAGATGGGCAATGCAGTGATTGACGCCAACCAATGGTTTTTTTAGAAGGATTGATAGTGTTCTTGCCATCATTGCCCCAATTCTAAGGGTATGACCTAGCCCTGGTGATATAGAGAATGCTATAAGTTGTATGTCTCCTAGTTTAACATTAGCTCTCTTTAATGCAGATTTAAGAACTTGGTCACAGACTTCTACATGATGTTTAGCTGCTAGATTTGGCACAATACCGCCGTGTTCTGTTGTGAAGCTCTTTATTTCATTTGAGAGCACTTTGTTATTATTAGCTATCGCTATTCCAAATGTGTGAGCAGTTGATTCTACGCCTAAGCAGATCATTTTTTATTCGAGGCATTAATTTATCAATCCATTTATCAATCCTTTTGTCTACTTAAAAGCTGTTAAAAGCTGCTTTTTCATTCTTTTAGGTTATATCTCAAACTTAATTCGCTGTATTTATTAATGCTTATGTTTACTAATTATTTACTGATTACCTTTCATGTATTTCAATGCTTTCACAATTTCAATACTCTCATGTAAATATCTTCATATATAGTTAGTATTCTTTCTACTTCTAATATTAGAATTTAGAGGTTTTATATAACTGTTGGTTTTTCCGGTATCATCACAAAAACATATATAAAGAAGTTATACTTGTATCATATCTATGGATGACGATCTAAAATTCATAGTAGATGTAGCTAGCGAGTACAACCCTCGTTTTAAGAAAGAACTAGTTATAAAAGCATACAATTTTGCTAAGGAAGCCCATAAAGGTCAAAAACGCATCTCAGGAGAAGATTATTTCGTGCATCCTGTTGAGACTGCAAAAATATTGCTTGAGTTAAAAGCCGATTCATATACTTTATGTGCAGCGCTGCTACATGATGTGATTGAAGAAACATCTGTAACAAAAGAAGAAGTAGTTAAGATGTTTGGTGACGAAATTGCAGGACTGGTAGAAGGTCTAACTCATATAGAAAAAATACACTTCAAGAATAAGGAAGACTATACTGCAGAAAATCTCAGGAAGATTTTGCTTGCCACTTCTAAGGATATTCGTATAATCTTGATAAGACTATCTGACAGGCTACATAACATGCGGACTTTGAAGTATCTACGCCCAGATCAACAAAAAAGAATAGCACAAGAAACATTGACTATATACGCGCCTATAGCTTACAAACTAGGTTTGATGAAGATTAAAGGAGACCTAGAAGATCTTTCATTAAGGTTCTTAAAGCCAGAGGTTTATAAAAAAATCACTGAGAGAATCAAAGAGAAGAGAGAAGCACGTGAGAAATATGCAGAGAGAGTTATGGAGTTTCTTAAAGAGAAACTAAAAGAAGAAAATATCCCTGCAAAGGTTACAGGAAGAGCCAAATATTTCTACAGCATCTATAGAAAGATGACTAAAAGGAATGTGCCTATTGACGAGATCTATGATTTAATCGGCATAAGAATCGTGACACAGACCATTCCACAATGCTATGCTGCTCTAGGTCTTGTACACAAAATCTGGAGACCTATGCCAGGAAAGTTTAAGGATTATATTTCTGTGCCAAAAGCAAATGGTTATCAGTCTCTGCACACAACCGTTGTAACAGAAGATGGTCGTGTATTAGAAGTACAGATAAGGACAGAAGAGATGGACCTAATTGCAGAAGAGGGTATTGCAGCACATTGGCGCTACACAGGCAGAGAGCGTGACAAAAGATTCGACCAAAAAATTAACTGGCTCAAGCAGCTTCTCTATTGGAAATCAAGTGAGGACGCAAAAGAATTTATAGAAACCTTTAAGTTTGATCTCTTTGAGAAAGAGATTGTTGTGTTTACACCAAAAGGTGATCCAATCTCTCTGCCTGAAGAGTCTACGCCAGTTGATTTCGCATTTGAGATACACACTAACCTCGGCAAGCAGTGTTCAAAGGCAAAGGTGAATGGTAATATTGTTCCTCTCAATTATATCTTGAAAAGTGGGGATATTGTAGAGATAGTAACATCAAACAAGGCAAAACCTAGCAGACAGTGGCTTACGTTTGTTAAAACGAGCAAGGCAAGACAGAGAATAAAACAAGAACTTGGCATAGAATCTGTAAGATCGTCAAAGCTAAAAGAAAGAGAAGCACAAGGTGTCCTCAGAAACATAATTGTTGAAAGCAGAAGGCCTGCTAAACTTTCAAAATGCTGCTCGCCAGAGTATGGTGATGAGATCAAGGCTTTCTTAACAAAGGATGGAAAGGTCACAATACATAAAGCTGATTGCGAGAATATTCACACATTGGAGAAGAAAAAGGAAATCGGAGTAAGGTGGAGAGTCATACCAAAACTTGATTCTACTGATATCATAGTAGTTGTCAGGGATAGGGTTGGTATGCTTTCAAATATTTTGACTGTTATTTCTAAAATGGGCATACATATAACTTCTGTTAAGTCAGAGATGAGAGGCGGCAGATTCAAATTAGTTATTGGCTTAAAGACTAAGGAGAAGTCTGTTGTTAAGCAGATCCTAGATAATCTGCGTGTTCTAAAAGACGTGATTGACGCAAAGATTTCTGACCTACCTTAAGCGGATAGACAAAGTTAGAATGATAAACTGGATACGAGTAATAAGTAATATGAGTTAGTTAAATAAATTAGTCAACATATAAAAACAAAACTTAAAACTCAGCCAAAGCTGAGTTTTTAACTCACTAGAGCCAATCACGCCAACATCACTGATAAAACTTTACTTGATGGTTGAAGACAATTAGAGGAAACTATATCTTCTACCTTCTAACCCCAAATACTAATCATCACTAATCATCAACCACCTTGATCGCTTGGTTAGGACACTGCACCTCACACGCACGGCAACCTATGCACTCTTTTGGTTTTACAACTTTAGCTTTACCATCAATAATCTCAAATACATTCATTGGGCAGACTTCCTTGCAAACAGCACTACCTTTACATTTTTTTTCATCAACTATTGGACGAGGCATTTATTCACCTTCTATTTTAGAATTTTTGGCAGACTCTGATTCTATTTTTTTCTTTTGTTTTTTTTCTTTTTTAACAACCTTCGACTCTTTCAGACCTATTTCATGTTCTTCTAGTTTTTCTGATTCCTCTTCTTTTTCGGTTTTTTTCCCTTGAATTTTTGATTGTCCTAAACTTCCTTCATCTTTTTTTGATTGAAGTTTTACCATTTTTTTTTCATTTTTCTCTTCTCTTTTCTCTTCTTTTTTTTCTTCCTTTACTTCCGCTTTTTCTTTTTCTTCACTCTTTTCTGCTATAACTGTTTTTTTAGAAACAATCTTGAACATTCTGATTTCTGAATTTTTAACAGGAGTTATTTTATGCAAACTCTTACCTAACTCGGACTGTAGCTTGTGATCCACAACAAATTTTACAAATTCTTCATAGCTTTTCTTCGCTGTTATTTTTTCCAAGAATTCTCTTGTAGCCTTTCTTAGAGCAGTTCTTACAGACCTGTATGCTTTGTTTCTTGTAATTAGGAATGGTTTGATTCTAATTTTAACAGCATCATTTGTAACACAAATAAAAGAATCATCAATTTTGTCTCGTTTGCGGCGAACCATTTTTTTAATGGCAGTAGGGATTATCTCATAACCTATAACATCTGTTCTGAATAAGTTATCACGAAAATCGTTTATCTTAAGCAACATGTTGATGTTTTGATTTTTTATGTTCCTTGTTAGATTCGCGAGGTTAACCTTCACATGCCTACCCAAAACGCTATTTATTTCAGAGGTATAGGTTTCTCCTATATGCGTCTCATTGAATAGTTTTGGGGCTAATATACCATACCAAACTTTTTTTCTTTTTCTAATGATCTTCTTTGTTTTTTTGGGCATTTTAATCTATATTTAAGAAAAAAATTAATGCTTTTATAAAGGTTATTGTTAATTTTAATAATTGGCAGTAGCATTGGCACTGGCACAGATATTTTCTGTAAGCCTTGTTGGACACCCCAAAATACCATTTTTTTTAAGATAACGGTCTGTAAAAAGTGCTCTTTCCCTTTGGTTAGGAGTTAATTTTCTTCCTGCTTTAGCAATATAATATTCAATCTGTTGAGTACCATTTATGTAATCCACTGTTGCCTGGAGATAACATTCTGTATCTGTCTTTAGAGTCGTCTCAAGAGAGCTTTTTACTAACCTAAGTATAGGATGTAGATTGAATCTACATTTAGATACAAGTCTATTATCATTAAAGACATCTTTTACAAAACCATTGATATATCTACTTTTTATTACACCATTCGCTTCCCATCTATTATCTGATATTTTTCTTATCACATATTCTCTTTTTAAAGGATAGGTTCTTGTAGATAAAGCTGAAGTTAAGGCTGAAATATGCCAGATTTCTGAACTTCTATGATAGTCTTTAATATCCATAACCTTTTCTGGATCAATTTCTTCTGTTTCAATTGAAGATACACTTCTAGATGTAGCAAGAACCAACACAGGAGATATAGAGCCATTAGCCAGAGCAGTCACTAGATGATCAATTGAGACATTTCTATAAAATTGCGAAGTTGTATGTTGAATATCTGTCATTTTTATTGGTTATTTTCTATTTTGAATCTATATAATTTTATTAATCTACACTAATATAGAAAATAGTATACTAACATAGTATATAAAATTTATGTCGTACAGTATAGCTTATTGCATTTTTGTGAATTTAAATAAGTTAAAAAATATTTTCATAGTTAAAAGAGAATGGTCAAACATCTAAATTAACAACAAATTTTGCATGTTCTTCTATAAATTGTCTTCTTGGACCTACTTCATCGCCCATCAAAATGCTAAATGTTTCATCTGCTGCTACTGCATCTTCTATAGTGACTTTTTTCAGAACACGATTCTCCGGATCTAACGTGGTCTCCCATAGCTGACTAGGATTCATCTCACCGAGACCTTTATAGCGCTGAATCGTAACACCTTCATTGCTTATCTCATTGAGTATGCGTTCCTTCTCATCATCATTCTGAGCATACCAGTGCTGTTTCCCTTTTTTAATCAAGTAGAGAGGTGGCTGTGCAATGTATAGATGCCCTGCCTCAATCAATGGCTTCATATATCGATAGAAGAATGTTAATGCTAGACATATAATATGCTGGCCATCTACATCACTATCTGCTAGGAGAATTATCTTATGGTAACGAAGCTTATCTTTTTTGAATTCATCGCCTATACCTGTACCAAGAGCCGTGATAATCGTCATTATTTCATTATTGCTCATAACTTTGTTCAATCTAGCTTTCTCAACATTAATTATTTTACCACGCAGGGGTAAGATTGCTTGAAAATTACGATCCCTACCTTGACGAGCAGATCCACCAGCAGAATCGCCTTCTACTAAGAATAACTCGCATTTTGTAGGATCCTTATTAGAGCAATCAGCAAGTTTACCTGGAAGATTGCTGACTTCAAAGATGCTTTTTCTGCGTACAAGCTCACGAGCCTTTCTTGCTGCTTCGCGTGCACTGGCTGCATTTAATGATTTCTCTAGGATTGATTTGGCAATAGATGGGTTCTCGTTCAAGAATGTGGAAAGTTCAGACGAAACAATACTGTCAACTAGACCCTTGATTTCGCTATTGCCAAGTTTTGTTTTTGTCTGGCCTTCGAATTGCGGATTTGGCAGCTTAACACTGATAACAGCAGTTAAACCTTCTCTCACATCCTCACTAGTAAGTTTTACTTTTTTCAACATTTTGTGCTTCTCAGCATAACTGTTTAATGTTCTGGTCAGAGCTGCTCTAAAGCCAGTAAGATGAGTTCCTCCTTCATGGGTATTGATATTATTTGCAAAAGAAAAAATACTCTCCTGGAAACCATCATTATACTGCATTGCTATTTCAAGCATAACATTATCTTTAGCTTTTTCAAAATAAATTATTTCCCCAATGACGTTCTTGTTTTTATTGAGGTACTCGACGAATGATTTTATTCCACCTTCGTATAGAAATGTTTTTGTTTTATTATCACGTTGATCAAGAAGTGTAATTTTAACTCCTTTATTTAGAAAGGCAAGTTCTCTCAATCTACTTGCAAGAATATCAAAACGGAATTCGGTTTTTTCGAAGATTTCCGGATCCGCCTTAAACGTAAGTTTTGTTCCAGTATCAAGGGCTTTTCCTATAACCTTAAGCTCAGATATTTTTTTACCTCTAGAATATTTTTGAAAATAGATGTTACCGTCTCTTTTTATCTCAACGCTTAGCTCTGAAGAAAGAGCATTCACAACAGAGACACCTACTCCATGTAAGCCACCTGCAACTTTATATGTGCGACTGTCAAACTTGCCACCTGCATGTAGTTTTGTAAGAGCGACTTCGACTGCTGGCACCTTTAGCTTTGGATGAATGCCAACAGGAATGCCTCGACCATTATCGATAACAGTAATGTTACCATTTGTATGGATTATGATGTTTATCTCTGTACAAAAGCCAGCCATCGCCTCATCTATAGCATTATCAACTACCTCATACACCAGATGATGTAAGCCACGAAGTCCTGTATCTCCTATATACATACCAGGACGCTTTCTGACAGCTTCTATTCCACCAAGTACTGTGATTTGATCAGCACCGTATTTCTGACTGGCTTTTTGTTTTTCAGGTGTCATTTTCGTCATGGAGAATAAGTTTTTTTCTCCTTTTTTTCACGATAAATCTTAGTATCAGATGGTGGAATTACTATATAAAACTTTTGGTTTGAAGATGGTTGAAATAGTAGAATTCTAATGGTAGAGAAGCTCTCTTCCAATTCTTGTTTTTATTCTTCAATCTTTTTATTCTTCACTTTTTATTCTTCAATCGATCACAAATAATATTTTTCTTGATATTTTTTAATATTTTTTTCTTGAATATTTTTCATACAATTTTTTCATTTACTACATTGAAGGGCTTGTTATTTGAATACACTGGACACTGGACAGGTGCGGACACCATTTATAAATGAGCATTGATTAAAGATTATTATCAAATATCAGAGGTGATTGTCATGGACCGTTATAAGGATGTGCCTCTTACAGAATTAACCCTTAGACGTTATGAAAAACCATCAAATCTTGGTAGAAGAGAGCTTGTCAAGAAGCTCTGTCTGAGCACAGGACTATTGCAGCCAGGCGATTCTAGAGATGTCATAGTAGATGTGCTATTTGTACTGTTGCTGGCTGCTAAGAACAATGAATTGCTTAGCTCTGAAGAAGTTCAGAAAAGGGTTATAGAGCTAAGGAAACAAGAGGGGTTGCCTTTGTTAGGCATAGCAGCTTCGAACATAAGAAGGCAAATCAAACGTTTGCGCGATTTGTATCTAGCAGAAAAAGTAAAAAATAGATACAGGATAACAGAATACGAACCATTGGGAGTGTTACTCCAAGAAAAGCTGGAGCGAGTGATGGTTCCCTCGTTGTTGTCAAGAATTAAGGAGTACGCAATGATGGTTGATGAAAAGTTTTGATTACATTTTTTGATTACATTATTTGAACTTTCTTGTGAGAACAAAATTTGAGTTAAAGCCATAACTTAAATAATAACTTTTAGACTAAAATCATTTAGACCTAAAATCAGAAGCAGCTTTTAGTATTTAGAATAGAAAGCTGAGGAGTAAGCACTAAGAACTAGAACTCGGAAGGTGCACAATTTAATATTTTCTTTTATGATGAAAATAAATTCTAAAATTAATTTTTTTTTGTTTACAGAAGTCTTTAATCTTCTTTTCTTCAATCTCCCAATAATTGTTTTTTATGTTTTTTATTGAATAGATCTCTTTGTATTTTTCTATCAGCTTGGGTTCATTCTTTTTTAAGAATTCATAAACATTATTTTTGATAGATGAATAAAGATTTAGATTTTCAAACCAGTATTCGTCAACAAAATCTTTTGTCTTTTCAATTACCTTCCTCCAATCAGTCAGATAAGGAAAAATTGGAGATACAAATAAAGCAGTTTGAATTCCAGCATTATGAAGTTTCTTCAGAGCATTTATTCTTGCTTCTGCTGAAGACGAGCAAGGCTCTAATTGTTTTCTTAGATTCTCATCTAGAATTGAAAGAGAAATTGCAATAATACAATCCATAAATTGCTTGAACATATCAATATCTCTAACTACTAAATCAGATTTTGTTATCAAATCTAAATGCGATTGGAAAGGAGTCAATTTTTCAAGGATTTTTCTTGTAAGTTTGTATTTTCTTTCTATTGGTTGGTAAGGATCACAGACAGAACCAATTGTTATTGATTTATTTTTGAATTTGTTAGTTTTTTTGGGAATTAAATCTGGTGCGTTAATTTTTATGTCAACAAATTTACCCCAAGCTTCTGTATGCCCAGTAAATCTTTTCATAAATCTTGCATAGCAGTAAATACAATCGTGCTGACAACCAACATAAGGATTTATTACATAATCACTCTCAGATAGATTTGATTTTACAATAAGGGATTTTACTTTTATTTCTCTTATTTTCATCGTAAATCTTTAAAATTGAAGAGATTAATAAATCTTCCTAGAGATAAAGGAATTGCAGCAGATCATAGATAAGGAATTCTATTAGAACACTCTTTCGATATATTTTATCGAGATCCTGATTTCAGAACCGAGGTTGTCTATAAGACCCTACTAAAAAGAATTCTCATCATCACAGCACTCTGAAAACATAACTTTTATAAATAGTTCTCAAAATCAAATATATTATGGGAAGAAAATCAACAGGGTTGGGAGCTGGCAAGAAGCTTAAATCACGTAGGAAAAAATTTCGTTGGTCTAAAGGGCAATATAAAAGACGTGTTTTAGAACTCAAGGTTAAATCAGATCCATTAGAAGGAACTAGCCAGGCTAAAGGAATAGTCCTAGCTAAAGTACAGATGGAAGCAAAACAGCCCAATTCTGCCATGAGAAAATGTGTCAGGGTTCAACTCACGAAGAATGGTAGGCAAGTAACTGCTTTCTTGCCAGGTGATGGTGCAAGTAAAATGGTTGATGAGCACGATGAAGTAATTGTAGAGTGCATTGGCGGCAAGATGGGAAGAGCGAAGGGAGACATCCCAGGTGTTAGATGGCAAGTTCTTAAAGTGAATGACCAGAGCCTAGATGCTCTGTTAAGAGGAAAGATAGAAAAAGCTAGAAAATAAAATTAATAAAAAGCGATAAAATTAATAGAAAGCGAAACGCAAAATTCTAAGTACACTTGAGAACTATTTTTTATTTTTTTCTATTTCTTTTTTCTAAAATTTTGTTCTCTATCAGGTCATTATCTCTTTAACAATTTCAGCTGCAAGAGAAACGGTTAACCTTTCTTCTATCTTAGGATTAACCTCAACAACATCAATCATCTTTAGGTTACGCAACAGCTTTAACTTACCAACAATATAAAGAAGCTCTCTGCTTGTTAGACCTCCTGGTTCACAATACCCTGTTCCAGGAGCAAATGCTGGATCAGTCACATCAATGTCAATTGATAAATATAAAGCAGGCCAATCTACAACATTCTCCATGATTGTTTCTGTTGTGCTTTGTAAGCTGAGAGAGTATATCTTTTTCATCTCAAAAGTTCTGATTTTATGATCTAGAATAAAACTCTTTTCCTGTATGTGGACGTTTCTCAGACCAACGAATATAACTTTTCTTGGATCAAGAATGTGCTCTTCTATTAATTTTAAAAGATAATCTTCATGTGTTTGTTGTTTTGCTGCAGGCATTAGATCAGGATGAGCATCTAAGATTATAATACCTGCATCAGGATTTTCTCGAGTAAAAGCCTTGAATGTTGCGTATGTAATAGAATGATCACCTCCAAGAACTATCATTTTTTCATTTTGATTGTTTTCATTTTTCTTTTTTATTTTTATTATTTCTTCGATTATATTATTATTTGATTTTTCAATATTGTTTTTATCAACCTCAATCTCTTCAATGGAAAAGTCTATTTC
>QMQO01000021.1 GCA_003650545.1 Candidatus Woesearchaeota archaeon
CTTTAATGGTTGAAAGGATTGTGTTGTGATTGTCCAAGGTGGTAACTTAATATTTTACATCATATTTTTATTTTATCGGTGGTTTAGTGGTTAGGATTGCCTATGTTTCTGTAGCACCATTCTGTAAGTCTGGGTATGGTAGGTGTACTGCTGAGCTTGTTTATAGACTTTTGAAGTGGTTTGAAGTTGATATTTTTGCTTATCACGGTCTTCAATCTGGAGAGATAGATATTGTACTTTCTGGTTCTGAAGGTGATAGGGTAGTTAAGGTTATTGGTGGTGACGGTACTATAAACCACCCGAAGCTACCCAAGAAAGCTCCAGAATATGACATAATCTTCTTTCACTACGATACATGGCTATTCTACACAGATAGGAGTAAGGATGTTGGTTTTACTGATTTTGTCAGGGGTTTACAAATTCATTGGCTAGTTGGTGATCAAATACCTGTACCACACCCATACAGGAAACTACTAAATTGTAGGTATGTGTACTGTGGTGTTCCAATGACGAATTGGTTTAGAAACGTATTATTGAAATGCCCAGACATTCCAAAGGAAAAGGTTGGTCCTGTAATATATCACGGTGTAGACCCTAGGTATTGGTTTCCAGTATACTCACCAAAGCTTGAAGAGTTGGGTTTGCCAAAAGGTGAGTTTACGGTATTTACAATCGCTCCAAACGTTAGTATTAGAGAGAATATCCCAAATTGTATCGAGGGGTTTGCAATTTTCCTAAAGAAGTATAGGGTAGATGCATACTACATAATTAGAACGAATGTTGAGCCTGTACCTGGTGGTTACTACCTAAAGGAGATTGTCAAGTCTATAGAAGAGATTTATGATGTAGATCTTTCAGACCGTATTGTGTTTATTACAGAGTTTGTTGATGATAGTGTTTTAAGGGTTATCTACTCTCAAGTTGATGTTCTTTTAAATCCATTTACAGGAAGTTTTGAACTACCAATCCTAGAAGCAGCACTTTGTGATACACCAACCATAGGTATTGACTTTGGTGGTGTAGCTGAGGTTCTTGGGTATGGTGAGAGGGGTTTGCTTGTTAAGGGATACCCACTTTGGGCCAACCTAACAAGTACAAAAACCTACCTACCAGATCCAGAATCTATTGCTGAAGCACTCTATACATACTACGTAGATAAAAACCTAAGGAAAAAACATACAGCAAAATTAAGGAGTTGGATTTTAAAGAATGCAACTTGGGATGTTGTTGCACAAAAGTTTAAGGAGTTGTTTGAGTGTGTCTATGAGGAAAAGATAAGCTACGGTAGAGCATACTACGTATCGAGACACATAGACACTACAGAGTGGACCCACTTCAACTCTGTAAGAGGTAGGGTACTTGAGGTTGGTTGTGGTACAGGAGAGTTACTTTCATACTTAAGGGATAGGAATTGCTATGTTGTTGGAATTGACATTTCAAAGTATGCAGTTAAAAAGTGTAGGGAGTTTGATCACGATGTTGTTCTTGCTAGTGCTACACACATACCATTTAAAAACAACGCCTTTAACTATGTTGTAAGTCAACATACGCTAGAGCATGTTGGCAATTACTTTAAGGTTCTTGATGAGTGTTTGAGAGTAGCTAAAAAGCAAATACATGTACTACCAGGTCATAGGAGTACAGACCCTACACACAAGATAAATCACTTTACTGAAAAGGAAATCAATGAGATTGTGCTTAAGTACATGAACATGGGAGTAAAAGTTAAGGTTTACCCAGAGGGTTATCCTAGAGATTGGGTTTTAATAATTGAGAGATGATTGTCATGGATTTGAAAAAAGTTGAACATTCAATAAACCTAATTCGAGATTTCATAGAAAGTTACAATAGAGTAGCAGTTTGTTTTTCCGGAGGTAAGGATAGTTTAGTTCTAACATACTTAACATTAAAAGCATTAAGTGAGGTAAAATCGAGTCCAAAGATTTGGTTTATAGTATGCGACCCAATACCAATTGAGGAAAACAGAGGTTTTTGCCAATACATTGTTGATAAATGGAATTTAAATGATTATGGTGAAATTATTTGGTATGAAGACTTAGTTAAAAAATACTCTAAAATTGATTTTGAAATTGCAAAAGATAAGATAAGATGTTGTATGGAATTAAAGGTAAAACCATTGCGAAAATTCATTAGAGATGAAAATATTGAAGTTTTAATAACCGCAATAAGAGGTGATGAACATCATGAAAGAGCTAAAGAAAGTGAAATATCGCCTAGGGAGGACCACATTAGGTTACACCCACTATTAAATTGGTCTCTTATCGATGTTTGGAGTTTTATAAAGGAAAACAACCTACCCGTAAACCCACTGTACTTTAAAGGTTATTTAAGTCTCGGTTGTAAACCATGTACAAAACCTGTAACAAGCGGTTTCAAAAGTGTTGATGAGATAATAGAGTTTTTAAGGAGGGGCGGTGTTCATGAGCGTGCTGGTAGAGATATAGATAAGGAGCGTGTTATGGAAATACTAAGGTCGTTGGGGTACTTCTAATGAAGGAACAACTCAAACTTTTAAGTAAGGACCTTGAACATTGTGATATAGTCATAATATTAGATGCGTGTAGGTGTGACTACTTTAGAAAGTACTCTAAAATAGATTGTGAGTGTGTCATATCACCAGCATCATATACCTTAGGTTGGTTGAAGGTTGTCTCACCTCTATTTCAAAGGTATGAGTTTGTAGCAATTTCGTCCCACCCATACATTAACTCTAAAGGTGATGTCCTTGGTCATGGGTATGATGCTAGACCGTACTTTAAATACATTGTCGATCTATGGAATTTCTACTACGATAAGAGTATAGGTACTGTACATCCAGTACATGTTTACAATACGTTTAAGAAAATGTTTAATATGTTAAAAAAGTTCAAGATGTTGATATGGTTTTTACAGCCACACCTACCTCCAGCAACAAGAAGTTTATACCAATACTTCAAATGTGATTACAATGATATAGATATTGTAAAGTTGATTGAAAGGGGGGTGTTGAAGGATAGTGATTATGTTGAAATGTACATTGAAAACCTACAGCTTGTACTAGATTACACCTACAAAATCCTTGACTACTGTAGGGATAGAAAGGAGGTTGTAGGTAAGAGGGAAATTAATGTTTTAATAACTTCAGATCACGGTGAGTTTCTTGGTGAGGAAATTGAGCTTAATGGTAAGAAGGTGAAGGTATTTTCACACCCTGGAAATATTTCACATCCAATACTTAGGACGGTACCCTACGCATTAGTTTCATTGTGATTGTTAGAAATTGTTTTATTTCTAAACACAACCTCTATACTGTAGATAAGCATGGTATTGAGCAATCCTGTTAAGGTTCATGTCAAGAGGGCGTATGAAGAAACAACATGTACTGTTACACAGTTAACAAAGTCTGCTAGACCGTGTGTTGAAACTTCTGTTTTCAAAATAACAATCTACAATGCAGATATCGACTATCTATACTGTGATATCTATGTTACAGATGTAAAGACGAATAAGAGGGTTTATGAAAAAACTGGCATTCCAATACCTGGACTTTCGACAGAGGATATTACAGTTAAGATCCACTTTACAGAGGATTTACTTGGAAAGAGAGAGTTGAAATTAGAAGTTTGGGGTGAAGTATATGTTTGGCCCACCTCAATGAGGTGGAAATTACATGAAGATACATATTATGTTGAGGTTAAGCCTAGCGACCTAAGTGTTACTGTCGAAAATGTAAGTGCGTGTATTAAATGTTCACAAGAGGTTGAGGTTAATGTTGGTCAAAAGATAGTTATTGACTTTACAATCAAGCTTAGTGAGTCTGTACCATGTGATAGTTATGTCAATGCTAGATTGATTATAAACAATAGTGTTGTAAAGACAAAGAAGGTTGAAGTACCAGTAAACTCGAACATGGCAAAAGGTAGTTTTGAACATACGTTCACAAGTGTTGGTGATTATACAGTTTATGTTGATGTTGATGACTATACAATACCTAAATGATGGTTATGACAGTCTTAATTTCAAATCCAGTATACGTACATGTTAGAGATGTAATCTCATACGCAGACCTTACTGTCGATGGTAGGAAGTACGTTGAAGTTTACATTAACACACCAGTTACGTTAGAGTTGAGGATTAGACTGTTAAAGTCATTACCATTCCCAATAAAGGCTGTGATACCGCTAGAAGTTAGGGGTCCCAAATCGTTTGTTATTGAAAATGCATTTACACTAAACTTCAATGTTGGTGAGGTTGAAAAGATGGGTAGGTTTACAATTTCATTCGATACTCCAGGAAAGTACGTTTGTAGAGCATTGGTTGGTGAGGTCAATATTAGTGTAGTTGGTTAAGCATTACTCAATCAATTCAGCGTATACGGTATAGAAGTTTTCTGGTATGTCAAATCTCAACTTGCCTTCAGCATACCCATGATAAATTGCTCCTTTTTCTATTGTTTTAAAGTGCTGTAGTGTTATTACAATGTTATCCTTGAGGGTGTGTGTTCCCTTCTCACCTATGGCGATTATCCTGAATTTCTTACTTACTGGCCTACAGGATTCTATTGGTTGTATCAAAGCTTCAACGTTTATCCTATACGGGACTTCCTCGCCAATGTAGTACTCAAGTATGTCTGGTCTACCAACCATATACCTCTTCTTTAGAAAGTCAAGTTCTATACTTGTCATAGCGATTGTCTTGGGTGGGACAGTACATACTTCTAAGTAGCATTTATCTCTAATGAAGATTATCTCTTCTTTTGTATTCTCAATTTTTCTCACTTCTACACTCGCTATTACGTAGTGGCTATACCAATATGTTGGTATTTTCGTTTCTAATGTAAGAGTTTTTTGCTCCCTAGTTACCTCGACAATCCATTCATCATATAGGTAACCACCTTCATCATGTAGTAAAACATGTACTACCTGGTGGTAAACTTCTTCAGGTACTAAATTCCAGTCTAGATAAACAATGACCTTGGCATTAACGTGGTATTCCTTTGGAACAACAGTCTTTCCTCTTCTGTCATTTACATAAAGTTCTACTTTTGATATTGGTGGGAAGTACCAAACAACCATCTTATCAATTATTTCACCTAGAACAAACATTAAATATTTTTCCTAAGAATTACTCTCTAGTGATAAAATGGTTGTTAGGAGCAATCCAGTTTACGTTCACGTTAGGGAAAAAGTACCTGCTGTAGCACCTACTGTTAAACCGATAAAAATACCTAGTTCACTTGTGTTGTTCGGTCTATTCTTCATGTTCATACTATTCTTAGCTGCTATTGTTAAGAGGAGGAAGTAGTAATGTAGATGTCTTAAGTAAAGAATAAAATAAATTGTTTTTATTTTAACCGTAGAGAACATGTTTGACATACTAAGTTTTTCAATTGGTTTGGTAGCAGGCTTTATTGTCAGTGTAATACTATTAGCGACGTACTTGGTGCTATTCCCTGGAGTTAGAAGGTTGGCATCAGTATTGAAAAGGATTTTTGAAATGATTTCAAACTACATTTCAAAGATCATCAATGTTTTAGATGCTTTAAAGAGAGTTGTACCTCAACAATATGTAAAGTTCATTGACTTTGCAATTAATGTTCTTAAGATATTAAAGGCAATTATTGAAAAAGCAAAGCAAATATGTGAGCTTATCGAGACTGGAGTATTGAAGGTTAAAGAAGCTATCAAAAGATTTGAAGCATTGATAAGAGAAGGAGAAACAGCATATAAGACAATACAGGAAGGACCACCACCACTACCTGCTACTGTCTATGGAGATTTATTAGTGAATGACCAGCCGTACAAAGCATCTAAGGATGAATTTAAGATTGAGGTTTTCGAGAATAAGGAAAACGTACAGGGTGTTGACATCTATACTGAGGCAGGTGTTTACGCAATAACATTCACATTGAAAGAACCTTTGGCCATAGGTGTAAAGCTATACTTTAGAGATTACATGTTCTACAATGGATATTTAAGACCTGGGGATTTGAAGAGAGTTGACATACACTATAGAACAGTTGAATCAAAATCATGTTGGATGTAACGAGTAAAAACTAAAATTCTCTTTTTTACTTTTTACTTTTGGTGTTTAAAGTATGGAACTTATAACTAAGAAGGAAAAGAAGGTGTTAGATGCATTAATTGTAAAGCATAGGAAAGATGGTGTTTTAGGCTATTCCAACATTAAACATGATGGTAAGATTAGAATTTATGTTAGTTCTGAAGATGTTACACCGCATGTACTTGCTTTCTGTACAGCAAAAGGTATTGACAATATAGAAATTGTTGTTATTGGTGAGGTTAAGGCTTTAGGTAGTTTTTTCCCAATAACATCAACAACACCAGAAAAGACAAAGAAAATTAGACCTTTAGTTATTGGCACAAGTGTCGGTCATAAAAACATAACGGCAGGCACTATCGGTCTTTTTGTAAAGGATGAATATGGTAACGAGTGTATTTTAAGTAATGCACATGTACTACATCCAAACCCACTATCAAGCTATTTACCAGTTGATAAAACCATTTGCCAACCTGGACCCTATGATTTCAATTTTGATATGTCAAAGGTTGATGAGTATAGGGTTGGTCAATTGTTAAAGCACATTCCATTGATTGGAATGTACAGTGGTTCTCAATGTAACCTAGCAATCTTTATTGAAAAGATGTTAAACGTAATAGCAAAGGCTTTTAGAAGGAGGACTAGGTTTATTGCTGTGGCACAAGTTCCAAACTATGCCGATGCAGCAATAGCAAAGATTGACGAGGGTATAAAGTACATCCCAGATAAGACGTTTAGTTGTAAGATAAGTGCAAATACTCATAAGTGGATTGGATTGTTATTTGCAGGAAGTTCAAACGGAAAATATGCAGTAATGTGTAAGGCAAAATATATTATTGAGGGGTTGAGAATAACACCAATAGCCTTTGAGGTTCTTCACGATTTAAAAATTGGTATGATTGTTGAAAAAGATGGTAGAAGTTCGTGTTATACAAAAGGAAGGTTAATCGATGTTTCAGCTAGTATAACAGTATCCTACGGCATCGATAATGTCTGGTTTGATGATGTCTGTATTGTTGAAGCAATAGATAATGTAATGTGCCTACCTGGAGATAGTGGTAGCTCAATGTTTGTAAGAATTTAAATTATTTCGTGAGAAAATTGATTTTCAAATTTATTAGTAATCATGTTGTACGCTACAGCTAATTTAATAGCAACAACCATTTCAGCAGATAGAAATTCATCGAGAATTTGAATAACAGTACTATCCTTTTCTAAATCCCTCCCACATTTTTTACTTTCCTGTATGAGGTAGTGTAAGAAATATGCCATCATATTAAATGTAAGACCAATCATTGAAATACCATTTATTTTAAATCCACATTTCTTTGCTAAGAGACTGCCTAGTAATCCCATTGTCAATGCAATTTTTTCAACGTCAGATATTTTTTGAGAAGATACTTGTAAACACCCTTCTCTTATCAATTCCTCAGCAATTTTTACCAACTCCCCTTTCAAATCATCAATTATTTTTTGAACAACATCCTTACTATTCATTTTAATCACAACGTTGGTTGTTTGATGCTAGTTAATATTCCTAATCGTTAAATTATCTCAGTACTTTCTTAACAGGATGTATGAATTCCATCCACACTTGATATATTCCTGTGCTGGTGGTGTAGGTATTTCCTCGGGGAGTTTTATAATTGTTAGATAGTCCTTCAATATCTCTGCTAGTTCACCCTCCTCTTCAGTTAGTTTTCTATATGTGATCTCGATTGGTTTTACCCAGTCTGGAGCAAGGTAGTTGATATACTCATTAACTATCTTTACTGCCATGTCAACTCTCTTATCTGCTATGGTTGTTTTTACTATATCTTCAATACCTTGTAATATGTTTGGTTTTTCAAATCTAATAAATCCGTAAATGATGTTTAATGGTCCTGGCTTTACAAGTCTATCTTCAATATCCAACATTTTGTATATAACCCTCTTAAGTGTGTAAACTAGTATTCTAAGCATCATCCTTCTAAAGTCTTTAAATTCCTCTTTTCCTGCTGATCTAAATCTTGCGGGACCAAACATCATTATTGGTCCTACCCACTCTTTAAAGTACATTTCAAAGCCACGTTTGATATCTACATTTTCTTTAAAAACCTCAACTTCAAGTACATTCGGTTCTCTATTCATTGAGAATCTTAGTGAATTGTATAGGGTAGGTGCTTCAAGAAGTAGTATCTTAAACATTTCGAACATGTCTAAGTACAACGATGATTTTAACTCATCTCTAAAACACTCATCAAATGCTTTCGATAATTTATCTTTCAACTCTATTTCATCTATTTCTCCACGAAGATACTCTCTTACAAACTCAATAAGCTCTGTGTAAGTACTTTCGGTAATGTTGAGAAAGATTATCCTCCCAAGTTTTAACTCAACAACGTCCTTTACATGATATAACTCATGAAATATTTCACCTTTTACGTAGTATATCAATCTCCTAGGGTCTTCTTTTAAATAATCCATCAACTCATCATATATTTCTACTTTAGTTGGGAATAAGATTATTGCTTTAGGTTTACATTCTGGATGAGAAATTATGATTTTTGTTGAAGGTATGAACACATCTCTAGTTACTTTAACCTCAATTTCAACATCTTTTGGAACGCCTATTTCACGTCTATACCTTTCAACCCAATACCTAATTTCCTCTTCAAGTCCTTCGTAACTAATGATAGGCATGTGAGAAATGTTGTGTGTAAAATAAATAAAGATTTTTTACTCGTTATCTTATTATGTCGTCTACAATCTGTAGGAACTCTGGTTTCTGGGTGTCAAAATGTAGGTAAGATACTATTTTGTAAAAAACCTGTATATTTCGTTGGTGTTGAATTGAATGTGGTTTTTAGGTATTTTCAACATTTTTCTTATCCTTTCATTTTTTGCTCTCTTGTCTAGCACAATGAATATTGCTTTATCTCTTTCACTTCTTATTGCTCTTCCAAATGCTTGTCTTGTCTTTACTATTGCAGGTACTATGAATGTAAAGTAAAATGCTCTTTCATCTCCATATCTAACCCTTAGGTAATCAAAGATTTTTTGTGTATAGTCGTTAGGTTCTGGGTATGGTAGTCCTGCAATTACTACACAACCAATCTTTGATTTTTTATTAACAACAATTTCAATTCCCTCCGAGATTTTACCTCCAGCAACTGCATGTATTACAACGTTATTGTTTTCTATAGCCTGTTTTATAACATCGTCAATCCTCAACCTCTCGGTTTCAACAATGTCAAATGTTTCCTTAGGTATTTTCTCGTAGTGTTTAAGAATGTTCTTCATAAATTCATAGCTTGGGTATACAACCAATACAACATACTTTTCAGGTATTGAACGTCTAATTTCAACTATTTTCTGTGCGTATCTCCTATACATTGACTCACTCCTTAGTTCGTACTTCGACGTTAGTTCATCATCTATTACATACAGTCTGTTTTTTCTTGGGAATATGTTTGGGACCTCAATATACTCTAAATCTCTTTTTATACCGTAGACGTACTTTAGGAATGACTTTGGCGGTAGTGTTCCTGACATCATGATTACACTATATGCCTTGTTTATCCTCTTCATTATGTATGTATAGTCGATGCATTTTATTGCTATACCGTTTTCAGAAACGAATAGGTCCATGTACTCAGTTTCGAGGTTTAAGACATTGTCTATAAAGTTCATTATGTGTTTAATGTATGTTCTAGCATTTACACCAAATATCTTCCTCTTTATTTTGTAAATTGTAGAGTGTAGGTTGTTTAGTGCCATTAAAAACATGTCACTGAAAATATCTGGGAATTCAGTCATGAATTGTTGTAGTCCTACATACTTCAATGACTTACCTTCATGTTTTAATATGAAGTTTAGTAGGTTGTTAAGTGTTGTCTGTACTATTTGCTTTTCAACTTCAAGACCTTGCCTTACATACCTATCAATTTCATGTAATGTCATTCTGATTAATTCCTTTGTTAGAGAAAGCTCTATGTTTGCTGCAATTGCCTCTATGTTGTGAGCCTCATCTAGTATCAATATTGAACTACCAATGTCTATATCGTAAACGTCTCTAACGAGGTTGTATATTCTTGGATTGAAAATGTATGGGTATGTTAAGACAACAACCTTGCAATCGCTTAGACTTAAGAGGCTGTTGTAGTATGGACAAACACCTTTTTTAACACACCTCATTATGTAATCGCTAATACACTTAAATTCCTTGAACTTTATCTTCCTTATATTGCATTGGCCAGAATTTCTCAATTCGTTACAGGTTGTATAAAAATCAAGATTTTCCTCAATTTCGTTTTGTTGTAAGTTTCTAGTATTTATGTGATAACACATTTCCATTTTATTTATAACAAAAGTGTATTGTGGTAGTGAATTAACCTTGTATAGTCTATACAATTCTCGAATTGGTGGATTTACTTCTGATTTAGTTCTTACCAGGTAAAGAATTTTCAGGTAATCCTTATCTAAAGAATGTAGTAGTGCTGAATATAGTGCGACAATTGTTTTTCCAAATCCTGTAGGTGCTGATAATGCTACAACTTTGTTATCTTCAATTGCTTTTAGAATTTTAGCTATAGTTTGTTTTTGATATTTTCTAAACTCATAAGGGAATTGAAATTTCACATTATCTTCAACTTCCTATAGATTTCCTGTAATATTTCTTTTTTCGTACTTTCAGACATCATCATGAAGATTGTCTTAACTAGTTCACAAATGTCTTTATCAGACATTTCAGGAAAGTAATTCATTAGTGTAAATGCAATTGCATATGCTACCTTCTTATCATCTGGCTGATCTACAATAATGTACTTTGCCTTCGATATTAGTTTTGGTATGTTATTTAGAACGTCCTCAATAAACTCATCACTTACCCTGTAGATATAGCCTGCATCTGAAACATACTTTTTAACAATACCCTTCTTAAACAGAAAGTAAAATGGATTAGTCGTACCTAAACTCATAATCTGGTCCTTTACTTTCCCTAACCTCAAAGTACTTCTCTATGTAGTTTACATATGGTAGGAGCAGCACTGTAATTATGTTGTTTGGAATGACAACTTCAAACTCAATTGCAATCCCCTTGTAAATCCTTATAGCCCTTAATTTGCAATATCTTTCCGCTTCAGCATATGTTACCTTCACTAACTTATCGATGATGTGGTGATAGAGACATTGCCAATACTCTTTCTTATCGTAAAGACATTCATGTATTAAGATTGGGTATGGTATGTCATAGAAGCTATCGTATAGGTAGATTATCCTGTAGATGTCTATCATAATTTCACAATTGTCTTTTTGCTATAAATGTGAATTTATTTGTATCGCTCATTTTAGATACCTCCTTCATTGTAAGTCTTACAACATATGTAAAGACCTTGATTATCGTTTTAATTAATATCATCTTCAACTCCTCATCGTTTGTACTATCCTTTATTCTAAACATCTCCTCTATCATATCCTTTAACGAGTTTGCATCTGTGATCTTGTCGAAAACATCACGATACTTTCTCCTGTGTTGGGAGAGTATGTCAGAGACCTTCCTCTTAATGTACTTCCTCCTATACTGCGACCTTTCGATAAAGTCTATTGCTTCATCGAAGTGCTCCTTTATGTAGTGTAACGCTAATTTCGTTACTACATCTCTCTTAGACTTTGATGTTACGGTATATGAACAGAAACCGCATTTATACGCTAGTCCTGACATCAAAGAAAATATTTATTTTCTAGTTTTAAACCTTAGATGTAGTGGTAATCATGAGTAAACTCATTAAGTACCTACTAATTTCAGTTACACTATCGATGATTGGAGGTTTGTGTGGAGCATTTGCTGCAATCTACTTTAGCAAATTTGTTTCAGAACTTAGAAAAACGTTGAAAGAATGATAAAAATCTTTGATGTAGTTTTAACTTTAGAACCAAGGAAATTAAATGTGGGTAAGAAGAGGGTTAAAGTTTCTGAAAGGGTTAGGTATTGGCGAGTTTTAATTCCATTTGATTACGGTATTATAACTCAGGAGATTATAGTTAGATTTAATGTTGATAGAAATGAATTTTGTATTGACTACTCAATCTTAAATACATACGATGATAAAAAGGATTTTGTAATTAGGTTTGAGCTTCTTGTTTAGTGTTTACCAAATTACAAATATTGTGTAGTCCCTATCTTTTTCAAGTGTTGTATTTAGTTCAACGATTTTTTCAGTCTCAACTTCATTTTCCTTAAATTCAATGTCTATTGGTTGCCAATACACAAAGAATTGTTCTTCAAGTTTTGTTGAGTAGTCTGTGTGTATACCTTCAAATACCTTTGCATGTACCTGGTAGGTAACTGGTCTGTTGAGTTTAATTGATTGTTTTGCCTTTACCTTAATCTTAGGTTTTTCTAAGTGTGTTATCGTACCTTCAACAACCTGTTTTGTATCGATAACTAGATAGCTTTCTAAAGCAATTAACTTTGGTTTTACAACTGTAACATATACTGGGTTTGACTTTATGTTACCGTATTGAGCATATATTTCATACCTACCCTCTAGTAATAGCTTGCAATCTCTTAAGAATGCTTCTCCACAATCGCTACCACTTGGTATTTCAACTGTTACCTCCCAACCTCTAAATGTATATCCTGTTGGACTTACAACATAAATGTCTACAGTATACCTTCTACCTTCAATTGTTGGACCAGTTAATTTTGCAATTACCTTTAGATCGAAAGTCTCAATGTACTCTGGTCTATCGATAACAACAACTGTTTTTTCCTGTGCTGCATCTACTTTCAATTCAAGACTTTGTAGTATAGGTACTTCTGTTGGTAGTATCTCAAGTGTTAGTGTTTTTTCAGCCGTGCCGTAGTAATCAACATAGCAAACAACTCTTACCTCGTGTACTCCAGGACCAACAATGTCGTGTGGTTTTGAAATTGTTATATAAATTGGAGAGCCAGTATACCTACCAATTACTCTACACCAATTTGAAAAGTATCCAACATACTTTCTATTTACAACTAACTTATCATTAATGTATATTGAGATGTAGGCGTTTGCTCTAGATATACCTGCTTGTTCTGGGTATGGGTAGACCCAAATTTCAACTTCGACTCTAACATCTTCATTTTTATAGATCTTTATGTGTTCCCCCCTTCTTTCAGCACACTCAAGTACTGCAATTAACTTGTCAATCCTCAAGTTTACACCAAAGATATTACTAACTAAAAATCTTTATATTTTCTTTCTACAATTTTCATGTTGGTGTTGTTATGGCTGAAGTATATGAGAGGCTTTTGAAAGAAGCACTTACCTGGGTAGGTATAGGGCTTGGGATTGGTATTCCAGTGTTTATTGCAGCAATACTGATATTCCTAAAGTTTAAGGATAGGAGGAGGTTCTACAGTATACCACTCTTCCTATTTGGTGGTGGTTTAATGGCTATTGGATTTAGTGCTTTGAAAGATTACTTCGAGATAAAGGCTAGGATGGGTGGGTCCCAAACGCACTCTTCAAACCCACAGAAACTACCTAGTGAGATTGAAAAGAAGATTTCTGAATTGATTAAGAGGCTTGAGGAGTTGAGAGCAAGGTTAAGATGATGGGGCTAGGTAGGTGTTTCGACAATTTTAGAATGGGGTATGCACTAGTTCACTATGCATTACTAACAGCCTCAGCCCTATATCCAGAACCTGACTTTGAAGTAGCACTATATGGTTTTGGTCTGTACACAGACATTTTACTTCAATTAATTGATGAGGGTAAGTTACCGAGAGGCTTTACAAGGTATATTCATGATTTTGCTATGGCTTTAAAGGAAATGGACCTTATAAGATTGGCAACGATAATGAATAGACTTGTTCATGATGTAGCAACAAGACCAGAAATACCAACGACATTGAGACATGCAGTACAAATTTCAAGGATGGTACATGAAATTGAGGCTTTGATAGATGTTGATGAGGTTGATGAGGCATTAAATAGATTGAACGACCTTATAAACTACATAAGTGAACACAAAAGTGAAATTCTAAAGTGTGTTCCAGAAGATGTGATCGATAGGATATTAGGTAGGTTGAAAGAGGTTTTAGAGTTACTAGGTAAGACACCACTACCTAAAGACGAGATATTTGCTAGGTTTGTTGAAATACATCAGGAATTCCTTTAAATTAAACAATTATTTTTTATTGTCCCTCCCAATCCATTACCTGTGGGATATTGAAGCACAACATAATTTTTACATACAAGTTCAAGCACATGCTCTATTGTACAGAATTTCCAGATTTTGGTTTTCAATTCTTTCTATTGGTAACATTAAAGGCTAGTGATAGGCTTGATTGTGCTCAAGCTGAAGAGCTTGAAAAACATGTTGAAGAGTGTTGGGAAGTACATAAAATACTATGCAAAACCGCTAGGAAAAAGGAAAGACAGTTCTACAAGCTCCTATGTAAGAATGAGGTAGATGAGGATTACTTGGTGGACCCGCAAATGATCAATAGTTTTTAAGTAGGATGTATGTTAAACCTTCTTTTTTATGACTTGTATTTAACGTGAACTTTACATCAATTCTCTTAAAACCACGTTTTTCTAGTTCGAGCAATGGTTTATCTTGTAAACTTGCTTTAACCAAGATTTTTGCTCTTGGATTTTCTAAATACCTGGCTAGTTTATGTAGGTTCACATTTTCTACCCTATAGTAGTGCTTACCTGTATGTGGTGGATCAATGTAAATTAAGACATCATCATTGTTAATGTACTTTTCGAGAATTTCCTTGTAATCACAATTATAGATTTCAACATTTTGAAGTAACTGATGGTATTTAAAGAGGTATTTATATATTGATTTGTACCTATCAGGAAAATCAACCCATCTTAGCATTGGCCCAGATCTCCAGCAATGACATGCATGGTAGTAAACTATCGTCCAAATACCTTTCTTAACAATATCTTTTACAATTCCTTTATCTAGTGCATACCTTATTTTTTGAAGCATCTTCTTTACTTTAATCCTCTCATCCTTTTCAATAAACCTTGAAATGCTATTGAGGATTTTTTGAATGGTCCAAATTTGTTCTGGGTAGTATTTTACAACATAGAATGCTGCATAAATTAAATCATCAAGGTCATTCCAAATTATTTTATTTGCCAACCTATTTTCTGCAACATACAATGTTGCTGTACCTGCACCACCGAAAAGCTCAATAAAGATGTTTGATTTAACCAGGTAGTTTTTCAAAACCTTGATGAACTGACCATCACCACCAATGTATGGGAATAAACCCATTTTTTCACTATACCACTTTATCTTGAATTTATAAACTTAATAGTTAAGTAAAGATTTTCAATGGTAAATTTATGAATTAACCAGTAGATACTTCTTCCTTCATATAACCACAATAGTGGCACCTCCAAATCTTTTTCAACGGCGTAGAATATGGCTCTAGTTCCATAGTGTGAAAGCATCGGGGACATTCATTTTCTTTTAATTTGATAACCCCATGTTTAACAAGAATTTTTCTTATCATGTATAGTGAAAGTCCTGTTATCTCTGAAATCCTCCTAAGTGGTAGTCCCATCATGTATAGTTTAACCACAGTTTCTTTTACATTATCTGCAATGTCTGTATAGAGTTTGAACCCTCGTTTCCTCATACTATCCTTTATCTTCTCTCTAACATCTTCTCTTCGCATTACAGTCCTCGTTCTCTCCCTAATCAATTGTAACTCCATTGATGATACAAAGGAAAGTACTGATAACAGGAAATGATACATGATTGGGTTTTGTGTCGCAAGATCGAATAAGTATGCTTCTCTAATTGAGTACACCATTATGTTCTTTTCGAAAAGTAGCCTTAGTGTATTAAAGACTTCATTTACAGACAATCTAATCAATCTATCTAAAGCATAGACGACTACTATACCACCCACATCTTTAAGCTGATTGTATAATTTTGAAAATGATGGTCTTTCTAGAAGTGGTGTATCGCCCGAAACATCTTTATCAACAAAAATTTCCTTTAACTCCCATCCCTTGTTATTGCAAAAATCTTTTATAATATTGATTTGCTCCTCAATACTGAGAGTTTGCTCTCCTGTTGATACTCTAACATAACCGACAATTTGCATGTTATTGTTTGAGTATCAACAAAACTTAAACATTTTGATGACCCCCCGCATCAAACACGGTTGTACATACATGTTGGGTGAAAGTGTTAGTCCCAAGACAAAATGTGTATGCTTGAGTTAAAATAAATAGTTAAAATTTTACTTTCACTCACCCCCACGCAAAATAACTATCTTAAATTAAAAAATTAAGATAAATATTGTATATACGCTATAACTACTGTATGGTTTTGCTAAGACATAACTACTACAGCGACCTAAAGTTTAAGCTATTTATCCAGGAACTGGGTAGTCACATTCTATATGATACCAATGGATTATGTTTAAAGGCAATTAAGATGTTTGCTAGAGAGGTTTTTATTGACAATGGTGTTTTTCACCTAATCAAAACTAGAAAGTGCCTGGATGTTAAAGAGCTTGTAAAGTATGGTCATAAAAACCTAAAGAGAGCAATAAGCTACCTACCATCGAAAGATTATGAAAACATCTACATTGTAATTCCTGACTATCCATATTCTGCTGAAGTAAATAAGAAGGCGTATGATGTTTTTATGAAAGAATACGGTCTTTACTATAGGGGGATTGGTTGTAAGTTTGTATATGTCTTACATGGATATTGGAGTGCTGTAATAGATGGTGTTAATGCAGATTTAATAGCAATACCATTCAATACAATAACGACAATACCTGTTAGGGAATTGGAATTTAAGAAGTGTTGGAAGTTAGATGCACTAACGTTGAAGTATGTTGTTACTAAGACGGTTGAGTATGCAAAGGATTTTGGTTATAATCAATTTCACCTACTGGGTACTACAGCAAAGACATTGCAAAAACTTTTTGGGCCAGTAAAATCAAAGATTGAGCTTATTGATGGAACTACGATTTCGGATGATTTCTTTAAGTACATTGTTAGTTTTGATACATCATCATATCATTACAATCAGGATAGTAAAAGTAGTGGTTACTATTTAATTCAAAGACACGATTTTAATACAGTTAAGGAATTTTTTATGAAGTGGATCAAAAACCAACCATTTACAATAATTGAATGGTAATTCTTATGGCTAGGACCATTTACGATTTAATTAATAAGGACCATATTGTTGTAGTTAATTTTTCAGGTGGTAAGGATAGCACCTGTACTTTATTGAAAGTTCTTGAAATGAAAATTCCTATTCATAAAATTGTTTATATGAAAGTTGTAGGTAATACATATCCAAAGATAGAAGATTATCTAAAAGGTATTTTGAAAATCATTGATAAGTACTATCCAGGAACACTAAAGCTCTTCGAGATTATTGAATGTAAAACAAAATGTAGAATGCATAATTGTTTTGAAGATTTTTGGGAGTATGCACTAAGATATGCAGGCTTTCCTGTTCCACACGTTGGTCTTTGGTGTTTAACACATTTTAAGCTAGAGGGATATCATAGATGGATTAAGGAAAAGCTAAAGGTTGAATATCACAAGGTAATAAGTGTTGTTGGGATAAAGAAGGGTGATAGTCATTGGAGAAAAAGATGGTTATCTGAACATGGTGAGTTAGTACCTCCAAACACAACAGATGTTAGAATAACAAAGACTTGGAAGTGGTTTCCAATTATGAGTATGACTAATGAAGAGCTTTGGTCCTACCTTAAAGAAAATTACCCAGAAGTATATGATTACTTATGGAGTGAAAATTATGGAAAGAGAATTTCTTTAAGTCAATGCTTACTTTGTCCATACAGAAGTAAGGGTGAGGTTCAGGCACTAGCCAGGTTAGGATTTAGAGGTTGGATGCTTGAAAAGATAGATATGCTGCTTCAAAATGAGAAGGGGTATAGACTTTCAAAACAAATCCTACTTAGAATAAAAAGATGGATTTTAGAGACAAGTCATGAAATAACAAAGTGGATTGAATTTACCTAAAAATTTCTTCTGGATTAAATACTACAAAATCTTTATTACCACAGTTGAAACAAAGAAAGTGAATGTGCATGTAGTTTTTCGATGTTAATGCTGATTGCCAAACCATTTGCATATCACATTTCTTACATTTTGCAATAACTGTAAACTCTTTGTTGTTACACTTAGGACAGGTAAGGCGAATAAACGTAAGGTTTTCTTTCTGTTTAACCAATTCTACATACATTGCTTCTCCACACCTATCACACTTTACCTCAAGAGGTTTCATCTTAATCCCAGGGCTATACTACAAAATATGGTGTAACAACCTAATAGCTCTTAACTTTGATTGACTGTAAAAGGATTTTTATGAGTAATCTCATTTTAAACTATAGGTTTTTATAGGATGATGTAGAAGATAGTGATAATGTCTCTACAAAAGTTTAAAAGATTGTTTGGATTTAATGAAAAGAAGAAGCGAATTAAAGAGTTAGAGAGAGAGATTAAGGGGTTGTTTTCTAAACTTCAGGATGAAAGTATATCAGATGATGAACTTCTATACTTACTCAAGATGTGTGATGAATATCTAAAATTGGTTGATGAAATGTTTGGTGGTAGGGTGGATTATGTATGGAAGTACATTCTAGTTTCATTGATTAAGTTATCAGCTTACCTCGAAAAATCAAAAAGAGAGTTTAGAAGAAAAGTATTGGGTATATCTACATAAGCTTGAATGGTAGACCCTTAATCCACTCATTAAACCATTTTTCAAAAATTTCAGGATGTGTCCCTATCATGTACTTTCCATTTTGTTCTTTCTTTATCTCTAAATTGGGTGCTAAGTGCCATGCTGTTGTATCAATTGAATGAATGTTCTTGTAAAGACCATACTCATAACATGATATTTCTCCAAATATTGCCTGTAAGGTCCTTTTTGTAGTACCTAAGAGATGTATTTTACAGCCAGGTACTGTACTTACAATATGCTCTACCGTCTTGTTTAAGATGTGTTTTATTGTTGGTCTACCCAATCTACATACACTTTTTCCAGAAAGTCCTGGTTCATCAATTGTCGATAATTTATTGAATGGAATTGCTACAATTTGAACATCCTCTGGTATTTTAGAGCTGTAATAACCGTGAGCTACATAACAAACTACATGGTTCTTAAAAATAAATGGGTATTCCTTTTTAAATTGTTGATAGAACTGATAATTTACATTAACATCAAATGGATAGTCTGGTGCTATGATGTAGATGTTACTGTCTTTCCTAACCTTTTGAAGTCTTTGAAGTATCTTCTTAACAGCTAATTTGTATACTCTCTTTGGATCTCCAATACCGTACTTTCTAAGTATTGCATATACATCGTTGTCTATTAAGAATGATGTTGATTTTTTATAAAATTCTTCAGGATTTTCAAACCTTGAAACTAACAGGTGAGGTGGTAGTGTTGTAAATAGAATAACTTTAAGATCTTTGTATCGAATGTGTTGTAGAATTACCATAGGGTCCCCAACTAAACTTTCTTTTCAAGAACTTCCTGTTTGTACTTTACAATTAACCAAACCATTACTTTATCAAAACACTTTTCATAAAGGTAGATTTCCTTTTTATTATCTTTAATACCGTAAAAATAACAGCGAATATCCGTCATAATCTCTAAATTTCATTTTTCATGAGATAGAATTTTAATGTATTGTTTAATTTCTTTTAATTGTATGTCACTAGTTGAAAAGTTAATGAAAAAGTTTGATGAGTTAATCGAGGAAATGAAAAAAGAAATTGAAAAGGAGATTGATGAAATGTTTGATAAAGCGATAAATGAGCTTAAGCAATTAACGAAATCAACAATTGAAAAAACAACACAGGAAATAATTTCGAAAGGAAAGATGTGGTTTACAGAATTTGTTGTTACAGACAGGGAAAAGAGGTTGAGGTATCACGAGGTTGAATGGTAATTAAAAGCCTTCAACTAATGATGAACGCTCTAAATATGATTGGTGATTGTGGGACCTGCGTCTGATGTAGGTGAAACTTAGTGCCAATTTTCTTTTATTGTAAAAATTGTGGTCAAAAATTATTCCCAATCGATAAGTTAAAGGATGTTAGCATAATTGTTTCAGCTAGAGAGATAGCTGAATTTTACAATTTCAAATGCCCTAACTGTGGTAGTGAGTTATCTCCAAAACCCGTCAAGATAGTGTATAAACCGATAAAGTCTGTAAAAAGGAAAAGATAGTTTTCCCTCAAAATCACTTTTTTATTTCACTTAAGCGTATTAATATGTCATGAATAGAGAACGTATTTTAACTGAATATCGCTTTTACGAATATGTTAAATTGCAGGATAAGATTTTGCTGCTCGGTAAGATAATTGAGTTCTTACAGAAAAAGAAAATTCCATACAAGGTAATATTCAAGCACTACTTTGAAATAAATAAGCAATTTTTCAATGTTAAAATACCTTTTAGAATTAATGGAGCAAAGTTCCTCATAGAGTTTAATGCAGATTTTGTAACATTAATTTATGAGTACTGTAAATCCAGGGTTTGTGAGGTGATTAAGAGGGAACTTGATGAGATTGTCAAGTCTATAGAAGAGATAATTAGTATGTACGGTGAAAAAGCAATTCAATATGTTGAAGAGATTAAGATTGAGAAGAAAGAGGTTAAACTTATGAAGAGACCAGAAGTTGGAATTTAATCCTCCCTCAATTTTTGTATTGTCTTTAACTCCATTTCATTTCCTTTAACTTCATAAATCCTATGACATTTTCTACAATAAAAGTAGATCTTTCCTGATAGTGCATCCATTAGAACTTCCATATATGCAGCACAAAATGGGCAGTTTCTTGAGTATTTAAACTTCTGACTTCTCATATTGGAATTTCAAGGTTTGGAGCTTTAAGTATTTTCATCCACCTTTCCTTCACCTTTCTAGACTGTTCTTTCTTAGGTTCGATCTTAGATAGTTTCTCAAGTAAAAACCTTCTTATATCGTCGTGTCTTGCATGTTTTTGTATTGTTGATTTGTCTTTGAATGGACAGAAGATGCAATTTAATGTATCTCCATATTCATCATACACCCTCTTTAATTCATTGTATAGTTCTGGTACTACAATTTTTAAGTAAGACCATATTTCACTTGTCGTATATTCTAAAATTGGTATTGCAAAGTAGCCGTATGGTACCCACTCGTGGGACTGTATTGCTCCAGGCATTAACTTACCAACATACTCTTGATATCGAGATTTTCTAAACTTACTATCAGACAGCTTTATGCCGGCAATCGTCACTATCTTTCTTTTTGGCCACTTCATCTCCTCAATAAACTCTCCCAGGTAGTTGAACTTCATTTTGTACATACACCATCTTGCTTTGTGGCAATACGGTATTTCTGCATGTCTTTGCATGTAAGTCCAAAAATCTTCTATTTCCCTATGCTCATGACAGTAACATCCAGGTTTTTTAATGTGAACAAACTTTTCCTTAACATCAAAGAAGTTGTTGTAATAGTCGATTATCTTGTGAACAAGCTCTACATTTAACTGGTGTGTATTTCCTGGAACTTCAATGTAGACAATAGCATCAATATTCTTTGGTCCTAAATACCTAAGACAAAGATCTAGTAAGAAGGTACTATCCTTTCCTCCAGAAATGTTTACAATAACCTTGAAATCCCTTTGTTTTTTCTTTAAGACTTCCCTAAAGGTTTCTATTGTTGATTGCTTGATAAGGATTGTCATTTTATAACCTCATCCTTAAGGTATTGACTTGGGACGTTTATGTTGTGAGACATGGTTTCCCCCAGAAAGTAATTTATACATCTTCAAAAAATTCCTCGTAAAGTCTATTTGTTAGCTCGCTAATTTTATTCGATAGTTCATGTATTTTCTGGAGTACCTTATCTAGCTCTTCATCTACAGGTATTGCTTTATGTTTGTTCGATGTTAATCCCTCACCTGAAATAACAATAACCTTATCTCCAGCTATAAATGCCACGATTGGGTGTGGTGATTTAACTTCATACCTCTTAAGTACTTTCTGAAGGAATTTTGTGTATAGTGGTTCAGGATCCAGAATTAACATGTGTTTCTTAGTCTTATGCATTTCACCAGTAAGAACATTACCATAAACAAACTCAGTAGTCATCTCTTACTTCACCATTCATCTACTACTACATATATTTCATGATTGTAAACTTCAACCTTGAGTTTTTGATAGATCTTTTCGAGCCTTCCATGATATAACCATCTATAGATGCCATCTGTAATTACTATTCTCCAGGGCTTGTAGATGAAGGCGAGGATGTTGTACTTAACATTGTAAGTATGAAAGACTTGGTGAAACCTCTTGAAGTATCTACACTTTATGTAGTCGAGAAGTAATATTGGTTTATACCTTAACATTGCTTCTGGAAAGATGCTTAGATGTTCCGACTTACAATATTCATCTTTAGAGTATATGAAAACACTTTTGGCCTCGAAACCATCAAGAAGTTTCTTAAGTCTAGCAACATCTTTTAGTGTCTTGACATGGATTGTTATAATACTCAATTTTTCACCTTGTGGTGTATGTGTTGTTGTGTGTAATTGATGTCTTAGGTTTTATATTGGTAGTGTTTATTTATTAAAACAAAGACCTTGAAGTTCAATTACATGTGAATTTCTTACTGCTGGAAATTCTTCTTTCTTTCTCGTGTATTTTGGTAGGGACCACCCCAATACCTTAAATCTCCTACCAGATGTTGCTACACATGTTTTTGTTGTAAATCTTACCTTACCGTTGAATTTCCTCCAAATCCTTGTTCCGTAGTCCCAATCCTCTTGTGTCACCAACTCTTCATTATATCCACCTATTGAGTAGTGAACAAACCTGTAAGTACAAATTGCTCTTCCTGATGTTAGCCAGGGTGTGAAAATACCTTTACTTAAATGTGATAGTAGAAAGACAATCTTATCTATTGTAAGACAGTCGTAGAGGACGTTTAGACAGTGTGTACAAACTACATCTGAATTTTCTAGTTCGTTTACAAGTACTTCAACTGTATTGTGTTTGAAAATGCAATCTGCGTCAGTCCTAATTATTATTTTTCCTGTAGATGCATCTACTGCTTTATTACATGCATATGCAATCCCTGGTCTGTCAATACTCAATACTTTAAACCCAAACTCACGAACTATATCTTCCGTCTTTGGTGAGTTGTAGCATGCTACTACAACCTCGATATTGTCATACGTTTGATTTTCAATTGATTTTAAGAGGTTTGAAATATACATTTCCTCTCTAAAAGCTGGAATTACTATGCTAACCTTTGGGCCAGTTACTTTGTAAGGTGGCTTCTCTCTTATCGTTCTCATACACTCCTCTACTAAAACATCATTGTATACAATCAATGTTGATAATACACTCGTCGGTAGTGAACCTGCTAGGAAATGTACTAACCTCATCTTCTCCTAATTTTAACAAAGAACATTCCTCGAAATAACTCTTCCTCTACAACCCCATCATCGATCAATTTCCTATAGTATATTTCATAGTTTTCACCAACAACATCCTTTAAGAAGTCTATAATCATTGTCTTTGGTATTATATCATCACCAAACTTTTCATACAACCTCTTCTTAACCTCTTCATAAACCTCCTTGAAATTTGCTAAACTTTTAGATACATGCTTGTGAGCTTCAATTGCTGCTTCAACTCTTTTCTTTGGTTTTACATAGAATTTTCCTGTATTGATGTCGTACTCCCAATCAAGTACGTCCCTTGTTTTTTCATATAATGCTAAGATGAAGTCAAGGTCTAGGCTAGACCTTTCAGTCCTTATTACCTCATCTAGTGCAATCCTACCTCTTACACTTTCAACCAACTTTTTAACAATATTCTCAATCAACATATGATAGGTATTTTATCTAGGAGTTTTAAACAGGAATCTACATCTAGTTTAACATCATCACTAATGTTTTTTGTCATGAGTTTTTCAAAAAGTCTTTTGAGTATGCTTCTCTCACCCCAAATCCTGATTCTACCACCTATCATCCAAATCACAAGGTTTGGCCAAGCCTTTACGTTTAACACTAATTCACCTCTATTGTCTTTAAGTTCAAGTTCTATCATTGGTTTTCCAACTTCTTCCCTTATCACATCTATTAGATGTGGGTAAACTGATGTTATTGCAATGTACTTACCACGCTCTTCAAAGTATAGAACATCCTTGATAATTTTAAGGATGTTTAATGCTGTAAAATACTCACTATCTCCATAACCCATACA
>QMQO01000022.1 GCA_003650545.1 Candidatus Woesearchaeota archaeon
AAGAAATAGAAAATAAAAATATAAATATAAAAATTATCAGTTGGATTAAAAGAGGGAAACAAAGAAGAAATATTATAAAATATATCAAAGAAGAGGATACGCCATCTGAAATAGCAAACAAATCTGGCTATTCTTTAAATAACACTAGCAGAGTTTTAAATGAGTTTAAAAAAATTGGAATAGTGCGATGCTTAAATCCTAAAGAAAAAACAGGGAGACTGTATAAACTTACAAAAAAAGGAAAATTAATTAGAGATAAACTAAGTAAAACATAAATTCTTTTCTTTAAAACTGAAATAAAAATTGCTTCCTATGATAACATGATCTAAAACTGTTATTCCTAGAATCTCTCCTGCGCTTATCATCTGTTTTGTGATGTTTATATCATCGTCGCTAGGTGAGGGGTCGCCTGATGGATGATTATGCAAGAGTATGACAGCAGCTGCAGAGAGTGCGATAGCTGGCTGAAAAATCTCTCTTGGATGAACAATGCTCATGTCAAGAGTACCAATGGAAATGGTCTCTTCTTTAATAAGACAATTTCTTGAATTTATATATAAACATTTAAAATGTTCTTTTTTTAGATTTCTTATGCGATTTTTAAATAGACGAAAAACATCGTCTGCTGAATCTAATCTCTGCTGTGGATTTTCTTTGAATGATGCTAATCTTTTTGCTAATTCAAAACATGCAACTATCTGACAGGCTTTTACACTGCCAATGCCTTTTATCCTTTTTAATTCATGTACTTGCTTATTTGATAAACATAAAAGTGTGTTTTCTTTTAAAATTTTATTTGCAAGAGTGATTATGTTATTTCTTTTTGTTCCATTATTTAATAGAATTGCTAACAGCTCTGAATTACTTAGAGCCATAGCACCATGCCTTAATAGACGCTCTCTTGGACGGTTCTCTGAAGCAATGTCTTTTATTAGCATGTTTGTTATATAACTAATAATTCTTTTTAAAATTTATGTGTAGATGTCTAGTGTCCAATGAAAACATTTTTTAGAAATATATATTTATTACATTTGTTATAATTTTTTTAAATTATTATTTATAATTTTTTTAAATTAATATAATTATCTTAATATCTATATTTTATTTAATATCTATATTTTAATTTTTATCTTGCTTCAATAACCTCGTCTATCTCTTCTAGATGAATTAGTTCTTCTAAGTTTTCAAGGCCATCATCCCACAATCGAATGAGCTCTTTTCTTTTATCACTCGGAAGCTGCTCTATTGCTTCTCGGGCACGCCAGCCATTATACCATTCTGGATTTCTTACGATGTCTTTTATCGGTTTATATGTATAAGATGTGTAAAAACATGTTTTTATAAACCTCTTTAATCTTGATGAATGTAAAAATGATTCTAGTTTGTTCTCTTTGAAATTTGTAAAACTGATATCCTTATACGCGCCACCCATCCACATCTTGTGGACAAACATCAGTGGCATAGGATTCACAATTGGATTGAGGATTCCAGATACTATATCTAGTAGATATTCGTCAAGTAATGATCTATTTTCTTGATCGCAATACCAATCTTTGCATGCTTTTGGTTTATTGGAATGGATGTCACAGATAGCTAATCCATCTTCAGCATTTAAATGTTTACACACGGTGTGTTGCTCTGTTATGTTCTTCACATCATAGTATATACAACAAATTCCACATTGTTTACAATAATTTCCCATAGCTCTATTAGAGAGTGGTGCTATTAATAAATCTTTCTATTCTTTCTATAATTCTGAGGATGGGCTCAAGACCCTTAAACCCGAAAATTTTAAATAAAGAAGTAAAATCAGTAATATCATCAAACACGAGGTGATTTATATGGCATCTGATCTAATTGTGGTTAAAAGTAAAATAAAAGAGATGGTTGGGGAATATAATGTTTCTTCTGATTTTGTTGCTGCACTCGATGCAAAGACAAAACAATTGTTAAATGACGCTCTTGAGCGAATGAAAGCTAACGGTAGGAGAACTGTCATGGGAAAGGATGTTTAAATTTTTATTTGTGGCTTGTTATTAGCTGACGGACTGATAAAAATTTAGCTGAACACATCTGTAACTTTTGATCTTATATCAGATGTTGTTTTGTTTGTTTGGATTTTTATTGTTTTGTTTACTCCTTTCCAATTGAGAATTAGTTTTTTGTCTTTTTATTTGACTTCTTTTTTACTTTTTTCTTAATGTTCTTTTTTTCTTTTTGGATACCTTCTTAATCTTAGTAACTTCTTTCTTTTTCTTGAGTTCTTTAGTTTCTTTTTTTGTCGTTTGTGTTTGTTTTTCTTGCTGAGGTACTTTTTCTCGTTCTTTTCTAACTGGCTTTAATGGTTCTAGTGGCTTTAGTGGTTTAAATTTAAATGGTTTAAACTGAGACCTAATTTCAGGTTCTGGTTCTTCTTTCATTGGTTTTGATATAGAGGATAGTTTTGGCTCTTCTTCTGTTGACCATAATGGTTTTAATTTTGGTAATGGTTTCTCTTTTGCTCTCATTGTTTCCAGCTCAAGGTCTAATTTTTTATGGATTTTTGGTTTAAAATGGAACAAACGTGCGAAGAATCCTAGTTTTTCAGAAGGCTTTTCAATCTGCGGTAATGGAAATATTGGCTTTTTAACCTTTACCTTCTTTAATTTTGGCAATATAGGTAATTCTTTTTCTTTTGATATAGGCATGATCTTTTCTTTAATTTTTCTTTGTTTTATTAATGGCTCTGGCGCTTCCAACAAGTGTTCTGGTTCTGCTGCGAGGGTCTTTTTACGTCTAAATATAAGCTTTTTTTCTTTTTTTGGTTTTATTTTCTTCTTTAGCTCTTTTTTAAGGTATGGTTTTGGAACAAACTCTTCTAACGGGCGTAGAGTTGGATGTTCGCCCATTGTAGGCTCTGGTGTTTTTAGCAAATCGTAATCAAAGAACTTAGATGGTTTTTCTTTTTTGATTATAGGAATTTCTTCCATTTTTTTTAGAATTGGTGTTGGTCCTGGTGAAGTAGGAATAGGTCTAACAGGACGTTCTCTTGCACTTAATATGTCGGTTGGAATCGGTATTTTTTCTTTCTCAGGTCTGACTGCTGTGATCTTGGCTAATGCTGATTTTTGTTTTAGTTCATAGATCTTCTTAGCTATTGCTTCTAAACGAGCATGATCAGCGTCTTCTCTTGCTTGATAGTCCTGATAGAGTTCTTCTAGCCTCTCTATCTGATGTTCTATCTTGAAGATTTCGTCTAGATTGACGCGCTGGCTTCTTGTTACTTTTTCTTCTAATTCTCTAACGCGACGATCATGAGCTGTCTGTTGTTCAAAAAACCGGTCAAACTTTGTTGTGAGTTTTAGCATCTGCTCTTCTAGGCGGTCCATTCTTCTTTGCTCACGTAGAGAAGCCTCAATCAAATCTAGTTTTTCTTCAAATTCATCTATCTTGTTATAGATATCCTGTTGCTTTATCTGAGTAAGAAGTTGTCCATCTTCTATTCTTTTTTCTTCATCAATGATAAACTTTATCTGTTGTTCTAACTTTAGAAGTTCTTTTTGAATATCAACCTTTTTTGTTTTTTTGCTACGAGCAGCAGTCTTTATTTTTTTTAACTGCTTGCGAATTTCGCTTTTCACCTGTTTTGCTTCTTGGAGTGATTGTTGTGCTTTGGCAATGTGCGTCAGAAAGCGTTGAGCAGCTCTTATTTCTTGCATTTTTATTTAAAAGCCTCAAACAAGCTTCTTTTCTTTTTTGGAGGAAGAGGCATTCCTGGTGGTGGCATTTGTTTTGGCGGTTGTGCTTGTGACGGAGGCATTGGAGGTGGAGAGGGCGGAGGAACTGGTTTTGTGGGTTGCGATATCTGTGATGTTTCTGGTCTTTCGGGAAATGTTGGTTGCGCCATTGGAATGTAGGTTGGTGTTTTTTTGCTTGCTTTTATTTCATCAATAGCTTTTTTTAATTCTTCTTGTTGTTTTTTTGCATCTGCCACAAAACCATTTACTAAATCAACAACAGTTAAAATTGCGTTAGCTATTTTGTGATTTTGATCTATAACTGTGTCAAGCTTGTTTGCAATAGGCTCTAATTGTTTGGCAATGTCCTCTCCAAGATCTTCTTCTTTCATCTCTTCTACAGCAGCTTTGAAGAGTTTATTCATTTCTTGTATGGAATCTGCTAATTCTTCCATCGACACAGACATTGCAGAAGTAGGAACCTGGCTGCGTAAACGTGCGATCTCTTCGCGCATTTTAGCAAGCTCTGAATGAGACATTAACTCGTAATCCTTCTCTTTTTTCATAGTACCACCTTTTAGCAATCTTGTTAAATGCAATGATTGATTTATTTATAAAGTTTTTGGATTATTTATTAAGAAATAGGAGCATTTTTAGGGGGTGAAAAAAAATCAGTTCGTAGCTACATGTTTCATACAAAATGTTTCATTACAAAATTTAAATTAAAAAAATCAATAGAATAATTCTTCATATCAAATAAAAACAATTCAACTCATTACATCTCTGGTGGCATCATCGCCCCAGAACGACCTTGAGGCATTCCCGGTTGTTGTGGTTGTTCACCTGATGCAATCACATCATCTATTCTTAGTATCATGATCGCAACATCAGATGCAGAACTTACTGCTTGTGTTTTTATTGTCAAAGGTTCTAAAATTCCAGTTCTCCAGGAATTCATAACCTTACCTGTAAATACATTGATGCCTGCCCACTTTTCTTTCTTATTATGTGCTGACTTTAGTTCTGCTAAAACATCGATCGGATCAAGGCCAGCATTTTCTGCCAAAGTTCTTGGAATGATTTCTAGTGCATCTGCAAATGAAGCAACTGCTAATTGCTCTCTACCAGATAAGGAATTTGCAAATCTTCTAAGTTGCGATGCTAATTCCATTTCTGCTGCGCCTGCACCTGCAACGATTTTTCCTGATCTAATTGCAGAACTAACAACCCCGATTGCATCGTGCAGTGAGCGTTCAATTTCAGCAGCAACATGCTCTGTTCCACCTCTTACTAAGATGGTGACAGATTTTGCTTTTTTGCATTCGCGGACATAAGTCATCATCTCATCGCCAACCTTAACTTCCTCTACAATGCCTGCTTTTCCTAAGTCTTTATCATTAAGATCGTCCAAATTAGTTATTATTTTTGCTGCTGTTGCTCTTGCTAGTTTTTCCATGTCTGACTTTTTTACCCTGCGCACTGCATATATCCCCTTCTTTGCAAGATAATGCTGAGCAACATCATCGATTCCTTTCTGACAGAATACAACATTTGCTCCACTTGCAGCAACCTTCTCCACCATTGCTTTTAGCATCTTCTCTTCTTGTTCTAGAAAAGCCTGCATTTGCTGAGGTGCTGTAATCTGAATCTTAGCGTCTATTTCTGTGTTTTTGATTTCAAGTGCAGAATCTATCAATGCAATCTTTGCTGAATCAACAAATTTAGGCATTCCTGAGTGAACGCGTTCTTTATCAAGGATGATACCTTCAACAAGTTCGGTGTCTTCAACAGAACCGCCCACCTTTTTCTCGATCTTAATGTTATCTGTATCTAATGAGAATTCATCGTCCATTACATCAATAACAGCTTTAACTGCTTTAACAACCAAGGCAGATAGCTCTTCTTTATTTGCTTCTGCAGATCTTCCGTTCATTGCTGTCTGTGCTATTTTTTTTAAAACTGTCTCATCGCCAATCTTAATCTCCTCAGCCATCTTTTCAAGGATTTCGTTGGCTTTCTCAGCTGCAATTCTAAAACCGCGAGCAAGAACAGATGGATGAACCTCCTGATCTAGTAGAGTTTCAGCTTGTTTTAATAGCTCGCCTGCTAAAACAACAGCTGTTGTTGTACCATCACCAACCTCATTTTCTTGTGTTTTGGCGACTTCGACAAGCATCTTTGCTGCTGGGTGTTCTATGTTCATCTCTTCTAGGATGGTGACTCCATCATTTGTGACAGTTACATCGCCAACTGTATCAACTAGCATTTTGTCCATCCCTTTTGGACCTAATGTTGTTCTAACTGTTTCTGCTACTAGCTTAGCTGCAAGAATGTTGTTGCGCTGCGCTGTTCTACCCTGAGAGCGCTGCGTACCTTCTGACATTATAAATATTGGTTGTACTGGTTGATTAGTCATGATTCTCCCCCTCCTATTTAGTAGTTAATATTTTTCTCTTTGGTTTTAATTTTAGGGTTGTATATAAAGATTGTGGTATTTTTTTTAATTTTGTGCTATATAGTAAAAATAAAATTATGGATGTGGTAGCATTGTGTTTTAATTATGCAGTGGTAAAAAAAGAGAAATATTTAAATACTAGTGATTTTAAGTTGTATTTTAAGAATATTAAAATTATATAATAGATATATCATTTATGTTGGTGTGGGCAAATGGTTGAATTTATACTAACCAAAAAAATTAGCAAGCAAGGAGCGCAAAACTTGATCATCATCCCTTCTTTTCTTAGAGATAAACTAAAACCAAAGACTTTGGTAGAAGTAAAAATAAAAATATTAGATAGTGGAGATAAAAATGACAATTAAAGAAACCTTAAAAAAATTGGATAATGGTGAATATAAAAACTCGAGAGAGGTTGTCTTAGGTGGTGTTTCTTATTCTGTTCGAGAGATTCTGATAAAAGCGCCGCTATTAGCAGGGATTAATGTGTACCTTGTTGGTGGAACAGGCGAGGGTAAAACACAGTTAGCTCATGATTTGATTGGGTATCTTGGGGATAATTCTTGTTATATGATGGGAAGACCTGATTTTGAGCCAAGTGAGCTTCTTCGTCAGGTTAGGCTAGATAAGCTCAACAAAGTGAAATCTGACAAAGAACTAGTTGAATTAACACAGAATGTTAAAAAAATATTGTTTTATTCAGACGAAATAAACAGAGCTCCCCCAATCGTTCAAAACTATTTTTTTGATTTTATGGATGGTAAATTTGTGTACAACGGTAAAATTTATTCATTGGGTAGCAGAGGTTATACACTTGGTTATGCTACAGGTAACTTGGGGAATGACGAATATGTGGGGGTTTCTGATTCTGACAGAGCTTTACTCGATAGGATGCATATGATTATTAAATTAGATTATCCAGATTTTTCTACAACCGAACTTGATGATTATGAAATCTTTGGTGGAAAAAAAGATCCGCGAGCTAGTTTGCCAAATATAGTAACAGATATTTCTCAGGAGATTGTTTCTATGCATGATGAATTTAATAAAATAGAGGTTAATTTACTTCTTCCTGTATTAGGTGTTTATTTTCATAAAGGTTTAGATTATCTGGAAAATACTGCAAAGCACAGCAAACGTGCTCTGAATCATCACTGGGCTGAAGCAGAAGGAGTAAGAACAGACAATGATGAAAATAAGATATATCCTTTATCCAAAAGAGCAATTTTTAGTTCAATTTGTTTAACAACTGCTTTAGACCTTATTGCGAGGGAAAAAGGAGAGAAGCCTGACACTACAAGATTATTTCTTGATAGTTTAAGGTTGATTGTGCCTTATTCTGGTGTTATAAATCTTTCTTACATTAACATGGAACATGATGGAGATGTTTACAGCGCTTTTGACTCAATCTTTTCTAGAATTAGGGAAGATATTTCAGAGAGAATTGAATTGCTAGAAGAAGCTTGCATTCTTGCTGAGTCTGGTAGAAAAGATGACAGATTATTTAATAAGATTTCTCCTTATGAGGGAAGGTGGGACTCTGTAAAAAATAGTCTTTCAATGTATGCTGATAAAATGGCAAATAATCCTTCTAAGAAAGGGTTAAAAATAAAGGATTTTTTAGATAAAGCGCATGATTAAAATGAGCAGAGATGAATTATCTGAATATGAAAAAGCAATACTTAGAAGATATCTAAAAAGGAAAAATGAAGACGAAAGTAATAGCAAAAATGAAGATGATGAGAGCAAGAGCAAGAGTACACAAACTTTTGCTGGGAATAAACTGAATAAAGTTTCAGTTAATATTGATGATTTAATAAACTATGGAAAAACTTTTTACAGCAAAGAAAAGAAAGATGGCAAATATATCGGAGTTGCTGTGGCTTTGCAACAAGCATTAGATTTTGCTGGGCCTAATGGTTATGTTGCTACCATGCCAGAGCTTATTGCTGCTAAACTTAAAGCTGATAGTCATGATTTCTGGAAAAAATGGTATGCAGTCCATACTGAAGAAAACATCGGAATAGATAAAAAAGGAAGGTTTTACAGCAGAGGAGAGCCTGTGTTAGTTATTGTTAATGGCGGTGGCATTTTAACTCCAGAGAGAATCAGAAAAGCGTATGACGAAGGCTTGATTAATGGAAGTGCTAAGTATCGTGATGAAGAATTTAATGATCTTCTTGATGGAAAATTGCCTGATGGAACTTCAATTGAATTATACAGGTTTAGAGAAATTAAAAAAGGCATATCAAATCTGCCTCACAGGTTTGGCGTAGTAATGCCTTATTCTATGGCGCAGAACACTAAATCAGATTATCATCAAAAGAAAGAGTTTATGGAAAATCCTTTGGTAATAGCAAGAGCAGGAGGAATTGAATATTTAGATGCTTACTTTGAAAAAGCGAAACGTTTAGAGAACAAAGTTGGGAGTTTGCATTCTTTTTCAGGCAGAGATGCTTCAACTCCTCAGGGCCGTGTGCTCTTCCTCGGTATTAGTTGTGACGGCCTGGGTGGTAGCATTCTCGATAGCGATGCACGTTTCGTCGGGGTGGAGGTGAGGAGCAGCGCGCGAAAATAGATATTGAAAAACCTAAGAAAGCATAGCTTTCTGGGTACCAAAAACCAGAGGTTTTTGAGTATGAATAGCATATTTGCTTTTAAATCAAACAGAACAAGAATGGCTGGTGAGGTTCACCGAGATTTTACTATTACAAAGAATAGAGGTCTGTAAATGAGCAGAGATGAATTATCTGAATATGAAAAAGCAATACTTAGAAGATATCTAAAAAGGAAAAATGAAGACGAAAGTAAGAGCAAAAATGAAGATGATGAGAGCAAGAATACACAAACTTCTGCTGGAAATAAACTGAATAAAGTTTCAGTTAATATTGATGATTTAATAAACTATGGAAAAACTTTTTACAGCGAGGAAATGAAAAGAATAATGCATATCGGAGTTGCTGTGGCTTTGCAACAAGCATTAGACTTTGCTGGGCCTAATGGTTATGTTGCTACAATGCCTGAACTTATTGCTGCTAGACTTAAAGTAGATGAGAATCATGATTTTTGGCAGAATTGGTACACGGTTCATACTGAAGAAAATATTGGAATAGACAGCAAAGGAAGATTTTACAGCAGAGGAGAGCCTATGTTAGTTGTTGTTAATGGCGGTGGCATTTTAACTCCAGAGAGAATTATGAAGGCGTATGACGAAGGGTTGATTAAGGGAAGTGTTAAGTATCATTATGAAGAATTTAATGATCTTCTTGATGGAAAATTGCCTGATGGAACTTCAATTGAATTATACAGGTTTAGAGAAATTAAAAAAGGCATATCAAATCTGCCTCACAGGTTTGGCGTTGTCATGCCTTATTCTATGGCGCAGAATACTAAATCAGGTTATCATAAAAAGAAAGAGTTTATGGAAAATCCTTTGGTAATAGCAAGAGCAGGAGGGATTGAGAACCTAGAATCATATTATGAAATGGCTAAAGCATCAGATGGTGAATTAGGTAATTATCATCCGTTTGAAAGAAGAGATGCTTCGACTCCTCAGGGCCGTGTGCTCTTCCTCGATTATGATTTTTACGGCCTGGATGGCTGCATTCTTTATAACTATGGCCGTTTCGTCGGGGTATGTCGGGGTAGCGAGGTGAGGAGCAAGGGGTCTGTGTAAAATGACGCTTTTAGAACTTCGTAAAAAACTTGAATCAAGAAAAAACCAAATAGGACTAATTGGTATAAGATTAGATCTTTCTGAAAGTCCTGGTAATAGTGTCTCGGCAGCTCTAACATCTGATTGGAAAATAATTTCTATTAAATATGGTAAAAATTTAGACCTAGTTCCTGACTCAGAAACACTTCGATATGTTCGTAAGAGAGATATCGATGACCCAAAACTTAAGCTCAGTTTGGATTTACTTGAGCATGAATCGAGCCACAGAGAAAATCCTTCTGGAACGCGGTTTGGTTGTCCTTATACTGTTGAAATGCACGATATAATCAAAGAAGCTATTCATAAAGTCTTGAGTGTGAAAGGGAAAGCTGGCCTTGAAGATTATGTGACTAATGCTTTTGAGGATATCTTAGACAATGTGAATTGTAGGAAACATACAGATTTTGCTGGACAGGCATTGTTCTGGAATAATCAAGGGTTGGTTAATTCTAAAAATGAAAAATATTCACCATTTTATGAAGCATTTGTACAGATTAATTTGGTTTTGGGTGGATCTGTTAAAGAGTACACACTCTTAAGAAGATTCTATACAAATGATAGGAAAGTTAAAAAAGCAACGAAAGGATTTTTAGATGACATGCGGTCAATATTGGGTGTTGAAAAGCTTGTTAGAATTCACGAAAAACCTGCATTCAAAACTATTTTTACAAGGGATCTTCAACAGAGAGAAAAATTGTGGACAGATTTAGCACATAGTTTTGCTATGCACACTGCTGATTTATTAGAACAAATGCCACCAGAAATGATGTTTGGTTCTAGCGAGAATCCTTTTGATAAAGAAATGCGTCAGCCTAGAGTTAAACAAGAAATCGCCTTCAACAGATATAAAAGAGGTAAAGGACCTGCAGGTCATAGAGATTTACAAGAACAATTGTACGATCTATACAAGAGGATCTCAAAAGAGATACGAGTAGAAACATCATTTTATTCAGAAAGTCAAAAAATCCCCCCTGTTCATTATGGCAAACGGTTTATTAAAAAGGACGAACAAAAATTTAGATATAAAGGTATCGGATTCAAGCAAGACGGATCAATTGGTTTAAGAACAACAAGATATTCTGAGCTGTACCCTGTTTCATATAAGGTTCATCTCAGTAAATTCCCAAAGTTTAAACTTATTCTTATAGACAGATCTTCAAGTATGAAGTATAATTGTGATAACGAATCTGATGTAGGCGATAAATCGTTTATTCCGTGGGGCGATAAAAGCAAATATCACTTTGCATTAAAAGGTTATTTTGGTATCGATAACTTTCTTGAAAGACAAGGTATAAGCAACTATGTACAGAATTGTGTACTTGGGTTTTCGGGCGAAAATGCGATAAGAGGTAAATCAAAAAAAGTTGCAAAAGCATTGCTTACAATGCCTTCAGGAGGAACATCGTTTGATATAGATCGTCTAGAAAGTGAACTTTCAGATGAAAATTTTGTTCTTTCGATTTCTGATGGCGAATTTGAGCTTACTGAGGATATAAAAAAAAGGCTTGAACAAAAAATTAAACAAGTAAAAGTTGATTATGCACACATCCAAATTGGAGAAGACACAGATTTTTCTAGCTACCTAAAAAAAATAGACGTACCTGTGTTTAAAGTGAGGGGTGATGATGACTTAGCAAAAACAATGATATCTTTTGTCTCAAGCTATTACAGAAGAATAGAGGTCTGTAAATGAGCAGAGATGAATTATCTGAATATGAAAAAGCAATACTTAGAAGATATCTAAAAAAGAAAAATGAAGACGAAAGTAAGAGCAAAAATGAAGATGATGAGAGTAAGAGTACACAAACTTCTGCTGGGGATAAACTAAATAAAGTTTCAGTTAATATTGATGATTTAATAAACTATGGAAAAACTTTTTACAGCGAGGAAAAGAAAGGAAAAATGCATATCGGAGTTGCTGTGGCTTTGCAACAAGCATTAGATTTTGCTGGGCCTAATGGTTATGTTGCTACCATGCCAGAGCTTATTGCTGCTAAACTTAAAGTAGATGAGAGTCATGATTTTTGGCAGAATTGGTACACGGTTCATACTGAAGAAAATATTGGAATAGACAGCAAAGGAAGATTTTACAGTAGAGGAGAACCTGTGTTAGTTGTTGTTAATGGCGGTGGAATTTTAACTCCTGAGAGAATTATGAGGGCTTATGACGAAGGGTCGATTAGCAGCGCAAAATACCACCAGAGAGAGTTTGATGATCTTTTAGATGGAAAATTGCCTGATGGAACTTCAATTGAATTATACAGGTTTAGAGAAATTAAAAAAGGCATATCAAATCTGCCTCACAGGTTTGGCATTGTTATGCCTTATTCTATGGCGCAGAACACTAAATCAGGTTTTCATCAAAAGAAAGAGTTTATGGAGAATCCATTGGTAATAGCAAGAGCAGGAGGAATTGAGAACATAGAATCATATTATGAAATGGCTAAAGCACCAGATGGTAACTTAAGTAATTACCATCCGTTTAAAAGAAGAGATGCTTCAACTCCTCACGGCTGTGTGCTTTTCCTCGATAGTAGTTATAACGGCCTGGTTGACCTAAATCTTTATGGGGAGGCCCGTTTCGTCGGGGTAGCAAGGTGAGCAACGCGATAATAGCTTCTGAAGCAAAATTTTCCAATAGGTTTTTATATAACTTCTATTTATGAATTTATTAAATAAATTTTTCAGCTATTTATCCTCTAAATGAGGCTGTGTATAAAGTTAAGCTGTACCTAAAAAATATCTGAAAGGTTCTTGGTTAACATGACCATCACAAGCGAAAAAAAATTCATCACTGGTATAATTGGAGAAAATCCTTCAACATATAGTAAATCGAGAATAATGTGGAACTTTTGTTTTGCAGTTCTTGGGATAGATGCAGAATATATACCCTGGGATATAAATAAAGAAGAACTTGAAGAGTTTATAAAAGAACTAACAAAAAACAAAAAAGTGCGAGGCTTCAACATTACAAACCCTTACAAGGTCGAAGCTGCTAAATTTTTTAAAGATAGCTTAGACGATGCTGCAAAAGCTATCGGGGGTATTAACACTGTAGTCATGAGAAATGGAGTGAAAGCATATTCAACAGATGGCTATGGAGCAATAACATGTATCACTGAGAAAAGTATAAATGTAGAAGGCAAACATCTACTAGTTATAGGTGCTGGAGGTGCAGGAGTAGCTGTCGCTGTCGAAGCAGTCAAACAGGGTGCTAAGGTTTCTGTTGCAAACAGAACACACAAAAAAGCTGTTGATTTGCAAACAAGGATCAAGCAGTTTCTAGGACAAAATATAAACGCGATTCCTCTTTATGAGGATAGTAATCTATCTACTGAATTCAATGACGCATTCAGAAATGCAGACATAATCGTTAACACTGTTGACTACGAGAAGAAGAAAGGAGAACCTCTATTTCCCGAATCTATGTATAAAAACTTAACAGGAAATGTTGTTTTTATGGATGCTGTGTATGGCCATAAAAGCTTCATTCTGGAGTTTGCAGACAAATATGGTCATATTGCAATTCCAGGAGAAAACATGCTTGTACACCAAGCAGTTCTTGGATTCCATTATATGTTTGATACTGAAGTGGAGACTGTAGAGAAGTTAATGAAGTATGCTATAAAAAGATTTGAGTTCAACGCAGCAAATAAAGAGATTGAAGATGAAGCTGCTCGTTATAAATCAGGATCTGCTTAAATTTTTGGCAAGCTTCGCAGCATTTTTCTACTTAAATCGTTAAAAGTGCTATTCCTAACCTTTTCTAAAAGTAGATTTGCGCACACTAGTTCTTTGCAAGGTCCAGTTTTTTGACTTTTTGTTTGAGAATCAATAAGAAAACCTGATTCATCTTCAAGTGTGTGGTCTAAATCGGCAACGATGCTATGATATTTTGGGACTGTCTTGGCGATTTATTTTGCATTTCTAACAAAAGATGGATTCTGTTATATAATTACTGTTATTAATAATTTATATTTATTGTTTTATTATACCAAAAACTATATTAAACAAATAAATTTGAAAAATAATAATGATAATAACGATTGCGGGGAAGCCTGGTAGTGGTAAAAGTACTGTCGGTAGGATGATTGCTAAGAAGCTAGGTTATAAGTTTTATTCTACAGGAGATCTTCGCGGGAAGATTGCAATGGATCTTGGCATGACCATAGACGAGTTGAATGAGATTGGTGTAAAAGAGGATTGGACAGACAAACTTATTGATGCCAAGACCGAAAAGATCGGCAAAGAAAAAGATAACTTTGTGATTGACTCATGGATGGCGTGGCATTTTATCCCAAAATCAGTAAAGATCTACCTTGATGTTGATCCAAGAATTGGTGCAGAACGTATTTTTAGAGAACAAAGACCTGATGAAGAGAAAAAAGAAACAGTAGAAGAAGTAATGGAAACTATTCAGAAGAGGCTAAAGGATAGTGCAGCGCGTTATAAGAAATATTATGGTGTCGATATTCTAGACCTGACAAATTTTGACCTTGTGATCGATACATCTGCGATTACGGCTGAAGAGGTTACTGAGAAAATTCTAAGATTCATAAAAAAATTTCAAATTAAACCATGATAAATTATGTTGGTAATTTGATGTCTGTTGATACTGTTGATATATACTTAGTTATGACTTAGTTATGTTGATATTCTTAGTATAATTAATTGATAGATGTTCTGGTTAGGTAATTTTTGAGGTAATTGTTTTGATGATAATTGTTTTGAAAATAATAATATTTATAAATCCACTATAATAATTCTAATCCACGGAGGTTTTTAATGGTTATCAAAGATAAAGACTTTATAGAGATCGAGTACACAGGGAGCTATAAGGCAGACGGTACTGTGTTTGACACAACAGATAAAAAAATAGCACAAGAAGAAGACATCTATAATGAGAATGCAACTTATGGCCCTAAAATAGTTTGCATTGGTGAAAAAAACATAATCAAGGGAATAGACGATTTTCTAAAAGGTAAAGAACCTGGAATCTATGAACTAGATGTTAAGCCTGAAGATGCATTTGGTAAAAAAGATCCAAAACTTTTGAAGATTGTGCCGACAAAGGCTTTTACAAGCAATGAGATAAAACCATTCCCTGGACTGCAGGTTAACATAGACGGAATGATTGGTGTTATCAAAACGGTTTCTGGCGGAAGGACAATTGTAGACTTTAATCATCCTTTAGCAGGACACGAGCTTCACTATAAGATTAAGGTAAACAAGATTATTGAAGATGACGATCTGAAACTAAAAACTTGCTTACAGGTGATGCTCGGTGAGAAAGAGCCTAGATACGAGAATAAGGACGGGATTGTAGAAGTCAGGTTCAAGCAAGAGATGCCTGCAGAAGCAAGCAAACTAATTGCAGATAAAATAAAATCTTTAGTTCCTTCTGTTAAAGATGTCAAGTTTGTAAAAGGATAAAACTATAAAACTAGAAATTGTTGAAATAGTTATTCTATCATTAAAAATATAATTAAAAATATATTTAATTATATTAAAACATATATTACATAGATAAAACAGAGATTAAAACACTTAAATTTTTAATCACTTGTGAGTTGAAATAAATACAAAAGAGTAAGAACGCTAGTTCACTATTTTAGAATAGATAAATATATAAATGAGTGTTATATTTTAAATTTAAGCCTTTTTAAAAAAAGCGAGGGATAGTTAAAATGGAGTATGATGATTATTCTGATGAACAAAGTAATCAAGAAACTTATTCTCATTCTGAACCAGAAGAAATAAAATCGCAGGTTGTCAATCAATCAACAACAGATGTTGATGCTGAGCTAGAAAGCATGCTTGCAAAACAACGTGCTAGTATAAAAGTGGTTGGCACCGGAGGTGGTGGCAATAACACAATCAATAGAATAACCGAAATTGGGATTGAAGGAGCAGAAACTATCGCTATCAATACTGATGCACAGGACTTGTTGTATACAACATCTGATAAGAAAATCATGATTGGTAGAGAGACAACGCGAGGCATGGGTGCTGGCTCGATGCCAAAGCTAGGCGAAGAGGCTGCTAAGGAGTCTGAGCTTGAGATTAAAAAAGCAATAACTGGAGCAGACATGGTTTTTATTACATGTGGTCTTGGTGGAGGGACTGGAACAGGATCAGCGCCTATAATTGCAGAGATATCTAAAAAAACAGGCGCATTAACAGTAGCGATCGTAACAATGCCATTTGCAATGGAAGGTAACAGAAGATATGAAAATGCTGTTTTCGGTTTAGAACGCTTAGAGAAAATTGTTGACACATTGATCGTTATACCTAACGATAAACTATTAGAGCTAGCACCTGATCTACCATTGCACACCGCGTTCAAGGTTGCAGATGAAATTTTGACAAATGCTGTTAAAGGGATTGCTGAATTAATCACAAAAGCAGGGCTAGTTAATCTAGATTTTGCAGATATCAAAGCAGTGATGAATGATGGTGGTGTTGCTTTAATTGGGATGGGTGAAAGCGACAGTGAAAATAGAGCAGACGAAGCTGTTGAAAAAGCCATTAATAACCCTCTGCTGGATGTTGATATTTCTGGCGCATCTGGTGCGTTGATTAATATTGTTGGTGGAGAAGATATGACTCTTGAGGAAGCCAAGAGAGTTGTTGAGATTGTTGCTGAACGCCTAGATGAAGATGCGCGTGTTATCTGGGGTGCATTGATTTCTGAAGATATGGCAAAAACGATAAGGGTTATGCTGATTGTGACAGGGGTTAGGAGTGCACAAATTCTAGGGAAAAAAGATAGAAGTAAAGAAAAAATTAAAGAAATTGAGGACGAACTAGGGATTGAGTTTGTTGAGTAAGTTTTAAATAATAAGAATAACTACTTTTCTTTTATAATGATATACACTCCGTCAGAACACCCCTCGCAAGCATTTATTTTGATAACATTAATTGTTATTGCTGGAATACTTGGGACATTGCTGTGGAGCGTATATTTCTTGATTGTTGCGCTTTTGTTTTGGGTGCAATATACTGCGATTCTATCGTATCTGCAGTTTAGAAAAAAAAGAAGGTTTCCATACAAAGGATTCACGCAGATATTGCTGCATCCACAGGTCAGGTTTTTTGTGTTTGAGTTTCTAGCTGTTCTTGGTATTGGGACTTACTTTGTTTTTAGAATGCCTTATGTTGGTATAGTCGCTCTTGCAGCTTGGTGGCTTTTCTCCTTGAATTTCTATCGCTATTATGAAGAGTTTAAAATATACGAATAATAAAAGGAAAAAAAAAGAAAAAAAAGAAAAGCTTTATAAATAAATAATTAAATCTCTACTGTACCTGATTCTCTATTCTAATAGGGAACAGTTGAAAACATAAAACCTTAAAACAATAAAACATTCAAAAAGAATAAATAAGATTGTTAATAACAAAGATAAAAAGAACCAAAAGACAAAAATAAGAATCATCTGGGCTAAAGCCTGAAGATAGCCTTAAAGTAATAAAACATCAAAATGGAACAAGTGAAAAAAACTTTGTGGAAAAGGTTTGGAGCATTTACTAGGGAATGCTGGCGCGTTTTAAGAGTTACAAAAAGACCAGACTGGCTAGAGTTTAAGACAATTGTTCAGGTGGCTGGTTTGGGAATGCTGATAATAGGCGCAATTGGCTTCATACTACAGATGATTAAGATAGTGTTCTTTGTAAAAGGGGGAATATAATGACAGAACCACAAATCTATGCTGTCAGGACAACTGCTAATAGAGAAGATCAAGTTATGGACTTCATGAGCTCTAATATCGTAAAGAAAAAGCTCAAAGTTTACGCGATAGTAAGACCGCATGGAATGCGCGGTTATATATTTGTTGAGGCTGAAACTAGATCAGATGCAGAGCAAGCAGCATTCAACATCCCTTATGCTCGCGGATTGCTGCCTAATGTTGTTGATTTTGAAGAGATCAGTCATATGCTTGAAGAAGTCAAGATTGCAATGACTATCAAGAAAAATGATATTGTTGAAATCATATCAGGACCATTTAAACGGGAGAAAGCAAAGATAACCAGGATTGATAAAACAAAAGAGGAGGTTGTTGTTGAACTTTTGGAAGCAGCAGTGCCTATCCCTATCACATTAAAGATGGATGCTGTTAGAGTTATAAGGAGAGAAGGAGAAAAACCCACAGATGAAGATTAAAAATCAGCATTATAGGTTCAAAAGAATTACGATTCAAATTATGAGGTAGATAACATGACCAAAGAAACGGTCGAAGCTCTCATTAATGGTGGCCAGGCTTCTGCAGCCCCACCATTGGGCCCCGCTTTTTAGTTTCTAGGCGAGAGGGCCTCTGGGAGTCAACATCGGCCAAGTTGTAGCTGAAATAAATAAAAAGACAGCTGATTTCAAAGGAATGCAGGTGCCAGTTAAGGTTACTGTTGACACTGAAACAAAAAAGTTTGAAATTTCTGTTGGAACACCACCTGCAACTGCATTGATCAAGAAAGAAGCTGGAATAGAAAAAGCAGCGTCAAATCCTAAAGAAGAAGTTGTCGCTGATCTTGCTATTGAGCAGGTTATTAAGATTGCAAAGATGAAAGAGGATGTTCTACTTGGTAGAGATAATGTTGCCAAGGTAAAAGAGATAATTGGCACATGCCAGAGCATGGGTGTGATGGTCGAGGGCAAGCCTGCTTCTGAAATATTGAAAGATATTGAAGCAGGAAAATTTAAGAGAGAGATTGAAGCTGGCAAAACTGAGTTAACAGAAGAAGAAAAAAAGGAGCTAGAAGAAGAAAAGAAAAAACTCGCAGAGGAATTAAAAGCTAAACGCGAACAGTATGTTGCCATGGCAAAAGACATAATGAAACAAATGGAAGGTAAGGAAGAAAGAGAATTAAAGAAAAAAATGATGGAAGCAAAAATTCCTTTGACAATTATTAATGAATTGGTTGGTGCTGGTGAAAAGAAGTCTGAAGCTGGAGAAAAAAAATAATTATCTGCGTGAGTAATAAAAATTTTAAAAATATTAATAAAACAAATTAATCCAAATTATAAGCGATTTATAATTTATACAATTATACAAATATTTTAGAAAAAAAATTTGGTTCTTTAGAAACTTTTGTTCTTTGAAAATAAAAAAAAGGATTGAAAATAAAAAAAAGGAGAAAAGGCTACAAAAATAGATAAATTATTTTGACAGGTTTTTATATCTAACATACTTCACATTCATATGGTCTAATAACTGGACAATCTTTTTTTTGTGGGGTCCTAGCCCCTTCCAATCAAGTATAACCAGATCGACTTTTTCCATAGTCTTGTTAATGGCTTGATTAAGCAGATCGTTGTTTAAATATCCTAACATGTGCTTTGCGCAAATATGACTCACTGCATATTCGGTTTTTAACATCACTTTAGTCACAACTTGGTTATAATGGCCACCACCTAAAACTATTGCAGTTTTATATTTAGGGATGTTTCCAGAAAACATACTTGTTATGGTTCTGGCTATGATCTCACCAGCTTTTTTGTTTGTCCACTGCTTTTCAGTGCTGCCTATTTCAATAAACATAACAGGTTTTTCAAGATATGGACCATGATGGGTTTGCTCTAAAGTAACTTCAAACTCTGTGTTTTTCCCAAGCTCGTTTAGTTTCAGCAATGCTAATTTAAGATATGTAGCAGGGGCTATGCAAAGCTGATACGGCCTTCCGCCATGGCTATTGTCGTCACTCCAGTTACCTGGCGAATGTACTGATAAAGAGGGTACTTCTTGCTTTGATCTATGCTTTGTTGCAAAAACAAATAAGTCTGCTTCTATTTCTTTATCAATATCTTCATTATAGATAGACTCCTTTTCTAGAGTGTAGATTTTTAATGTGCTGCTGTAAAGTTGTTTTTCAAACACTCTTTCTCCATGAAATGTTTCATCTGTTTCTTTAAATTCAAGAAGTAAATGCTCCTTTATATTCATTCCTGCTTTATCTGGCTTACAGCAGATTATTGCGATTTTCATTTTAATTCAAATTTAATTTAGATATATAAATATAATCAAATAAAAAAAAGAAAAAATATTCACCTTTCATTGCTGTTTATATTTACCTTTTAACTAGGTAATAGATTGTGTATAGACCTGCTACACCAAATATGATGTTCAATATCTTTAACACTACTGGTACGCTAGAAAAAATTGCACCAAGAATGTTATAATTAGCGACACCAGCTATACCTAGATTCACGCCTGCAATGATAAGCAGAATCAAGGCAATAAGATCCAAAATCTTTGTGTCCATTATAAATCACCTCTTAATTTTTTCATAGATAATTAGATGTCATTTATATATCTTTCTGATGTTTTAAGGGGATTGAGGGATGGCTAGATTTTTATAGTTGATATAGCTAGTTTTTTATAGTTGATACAAAATGCTATTTTCATGAAATACACAGAAGCTGATCTTTGTCAGCTTGGCCAAGGATGCTTTGGCTGCTGTGGTCGCAACTATAAAAGTAAGAAAGAGATAGAGAAAGCCTTAGTTGAAAATATTAGTGATTTTCATAAAATTGTGAAAAATGGTACAATCGAAGAACTTAAGAGGTTTAGAGACAGACATGATAAAAACGATCTTCATGCATGCGGTATTTGCTATAACTTGATTATAATCAATGGCAAGCTTGGTTGTCCTCTACATCCTAAGGTCTGCGGACAAGAGTTAAGGGAAGATCATTGTGATATTCTGCATCTATGCAGAGCTGCAAAGATGTTTTCAATGTTTGATGACGATAAAAAAGCTGAATTTATTGAGTTTCTTCTTAAGAAAAAGTTAGATTGGTATGAGTTTTCAATGGGGATGGATAATGATAACTTATTGAAAGAGTTCTTAAGAGAAAATAAAAATAAAATAAATAATAATAAATGAAAGAATTTCTTAAGAGAGAATAAAA
>QMQO01000023.1 GCA_003650545.1 Candidatus Woesearchaeota archaeon
CTATAACGAGCGGTGGAAGCGAGAAGTTATTAGTCAAGAACACATAGCGCTTGCCCGCATCGACATCGAAGTAGACGACGCGCCGAAGCGGTTCAGGATAGGCTGTCGCAGTCTTGACACCTGATCTTAGTTTATCTCCAAGTAATGCAATGCATTACAACGCAATTCCCTGACTCTAAAGAAGCTTAAAATCGAACGTAGTCTCAACGAAATCCTGCAGATTTTGAGTATTTCCTTATTCGAGTAAGTTACGTTTTCTCAAGTATTTACAGATCAGCATAGTGAAATCTTCATCCAAGCTGATCCTAACCAATTGTTATTATTTAACTTTTAACGAGACAGTAGTGTTAATTTGTTTCAAATTCCAATCAGCAAAAACGGCAACTGATAACGGACGTTGAATATCCATACCTCAAGGGAACTATTCTCACCAGAGTGATGGAGATCAATATGTCCCTCTATATTCACAGATAACCTTTTCAATGGCTGGCTGTTAAACCTAACGGAAAGGTAGTGGTTTGTTCTGACTTTTCCACTCGGAAAAGGAACCTTTCGAAATTCTTCGAACGAACGATAAGGATCATATCGTAGAGAATTATCACCCCAACGAATTCGATCATACTCAAGTTCTAATAAACCTGGTAAGTATGCTGTTGTTATTCTCATTCCAGCAGCAATCTGGTCGGCATCATTACCTAAAGGGTGTCCAAGCAACTGGTTACGAGTCACGAAATTCAAATAATCACGGCTGTGCTGCATTGTGTATGTATCAATTCTCAAGAAATAAGAGTAGAATGTAACGCCGATATTATCAGTTACAGGCGTCCAAGCAACGCGTCCCAACCAACCCAAAGCGTCTGGTCGTCCTTCTTTGCGATCTTGTTGATCGAGCTGAAATTCATCCATAATGACTGATCCACTCAACCTTAGTGACTGAAAGACTAAACAATCGAAGTGCAAAAACCAGATGGCATTCTCATAATTGCCCTTAAGGTTGGTCCGTTTATTCTGCTCGACCTCGAGATGGAATGTTAGAGGATTAATATATGAAAAATCAATCGGTCTGTTCGGACCAGCCAGGATGGATACTTCACCCAAACCGAGAACAAGGTTCTTTCGATTGCGATATTCTAACGCACGACCCACCATATAACGCTGAATATTTTCAGAGCCCTGCACCATTTCCAGGAAACCGTAAAACCAACGGTAAGCAACACAGTGATAATTCAATTGAATCATAAGCTGTTCCCACGATGGCGCATTTCCAGAGAGGATAAGGTTTTCTTCTACCATCGGTCCCCAGATCTCGCGGTTACGACCATATTCTACCCTCACCCAACGATTTCGATAGCCTATCACAGACTGGTCAATCTCTCCGGTATTCATGCCGGCACGGGAAATACTACGAGGAATCCCGGAGTAGTGGGATAGACTTGCGGAATCGTTGGTTGCACGGACATATACCCGTGCATACCAGTTATGTCTGAAACGGGCTTCACTCCAAACAAATGGCTGTAAGGCAAGTTTATCATAGCGGCGCGCTACGCCTCCCTGTGCGCTTGCACCCATCCCAGGCATGAACAAAACGTTTATTTTGTTTGATGAATTTTCCTCCAAACGAAAACCCAAATCAGAGTAATCACCTAAATACTCACGCACCCAACGGAACCCATCTTGACGAACTAAATGGATCGAGTTGCTGTCCTGTATCGAAATATCAAAGGGATGAAATATCGAGTTTAAATTCCACAACTCCCCTTTATCAAGCAAAACTTCCATACGGTTGGAGTAGTCAAAATCTTGAGGTAAAGTCCAAGCCAAAGTTGGACAGGACAGCCATAAACCAGAGAATATGTACGCCGCACCAAAGAACGTAACGATAGGCAGTTGAATTGATGATCCTCTAATGAGAGACATTATCCCTTCTTGACACTACTTTGAAAAGCGTTCTGTCACATCCTGAACAACTTCGATGACATAATCAATCTCATCCTCCGTCATCGAGGGATATATCGGGAGCGAGACCAACCGGCGCCATTCACGTTCGGCAATAGGGAACATGCCTTCACCCAGCCCAAAGGTCTGCCGGTAATATGGGTGCAAATGCAACGGCATCCAATGCACGGAGCATGAAACACCCCGTTCTTTCAGTTTCTCAATGAACACGGCACGATCGATAGTAAGCTGGTCAAGATTGAGGCGCAAGGCATACAGGTGCCATGAGTGAATTCTTGTTTGAGGATCATTCGGTGGAGGTTCTAACGCTGAAAGTTGTTTAAACCTTTCGGTATATCGTTCAGCAATTTTCTGACGACTTATCCTGAATTCTTCAGCTTGTTTGATCTGGTGAAGTCCAATTGCTGCTGCAATATCCGTCATATTATACTTGAAGCCCGGAGCGACAATCTCATAATACCACGAACCTTGAGCAGTAAATCTCTTCCAGGCATCGTTGTTCATCCCATGGAGCGACATAATCCGAATTCGTTCAGCGATTTGTTCATCATCCGTAACCGCCATTCCCCCTTCGCCGGTAGTGATGCACTTGTTAGCATAGAAAGAAAAACATCCGATACGGCTTGATGTTCCGGCGTGAACCCAATCATTCGTTATGTTGGACCGGAAATAAGCTGGAAAGGCATGAGCAGCGTCTTCGATAATATCCACACCGTGATTCGCAGCTATCTGATTGATTGCATGCATATCACAACAATAACCGCCATAGTGCATTGGAATAATGGCTTTGAGCCTTCCGTATGGCGGTTTCAAACCGGCAACAGGTTTACTATTCCGGACATTCAGGATAGTTGTTTCAAGGTAGTCAGGGTCCATATTAAAGTCATAACTGCAATCAACAAAGACCGAAGTGGCATCGAAATAGCGAACTACTTCCGCTGTAGCCGCAAATGTCATAGTCGGAACGACAACAAGGTCATTTTGCTTCAAGCCTACCGCTTCGAGCGCCAAGTGCAGCGCGGCCGTGCAGGAGTTGACAGCAATGGCGTGCCTAACGCCGACTGTCTCGGCAAATAGTGATTCAAAACGCTTAACCTTCGGACCAGTTGTTAGCCAACCGGAACGGAGGGTATCGGTTACCTCTGCGATCTCGGCGTCAGACAGAGCCGCTCTGAAGTAAGGGATTTTCATATCAGGAACTAACCATTTTTGACATCATCTGGAGTTTAAAGATCGGATTTGTTCAATAGCGTCTTTGGCCAATATATCTTCGGGCCTACCAACAAGACGCCCGAATGTTATTCCCCAAAGCGTAAGGAGGATGATTTTCAGATCCAACATGAAAGAACGACGATTTATGTATTCAAGCGCCAGACGCATCTTTATCGGAACGACCACCTGCAGATATATCTGTTCCCGGTCATGGGCATGTTTAAGAACCAGCTCTTCATCGCGGAATTGGAGGGTGGCGAGGTCGGTTATCCCGGGTCGGACATCAAAAACCCGTTCCCACTCAGGTGAATAGTGTTCCACATATCGGGGTACCTCCGGTCTTGGCCCCACTATGCTCATATCACCGACCAATACATTCCATAATTCGGGCAATTCGTCCAGTTTGGTGCGCCTCAGGAACCTGCCAATAGGAGTGATGCGGCAGTCGTCCTTTGATGTCACTAACGGTTCGGAATCCTCGGCGTCCGTAACCATGGATCGGAATTTGACAATCTTGAAAAGCCCCCTGCCTCTTCCCACCCTCGTCTGGCGATAGAACACCGGTCCGGGGCTGGTGAGCCTGACGGCGCCCCCTACCATGCACAATATCGGAGACAGAACAACCAACGCCAACCCTGCTGCGACGATATCAAAGAGGCGTTTAAGCATCATCTAAATCCTTCCCCGGCAATATCCTTCCTCAATCGTCGGTTCCTTCCAGGTCGGCTTCAACATAGATCAGTTTTCGCGTGACTGAATTGGGCAATATATGAAAGCCGGCCTTCTCAAACGCCTTTATTGAAGAAAGATTATTTTCATAGACTCCAGCCAACATTTTCGCACCTCCTCTCTTATGACTCTCATTTTTTGCCTGCTTCAATAACTGAACACCCAAGCCTTTGCCTCGCATAGAATTGTCAACCGCAATAAAAGCGAGCTGAGAGACTAATGGTTCCTTGTTCCTCACGGTTTTTTCTGCTCTTTTTCTTTTAAGAAAAAAGGTATAAAGGCGTTCTAGAATCTCGGCATCCAAAATCAGCCATGGGTGAAGCAAGATTCCTGCCATGGCTTGAGATAGTGTATTGCCCAACATTGGTTTGTTATAAAATCGGTCACATACAGTTGTTAGACCAACAATTTTATTCTCGTGTTCGGCGACCAACGTGAAAGTTTCCTGCGATGTTATGAACCAGTGGTAGACGGAACGGATATACCCCGTGCCCAGCTTCACCGCAAGGTGATCTTTCGGGCTGAAGCTGCGCAGGTGCAGATCAACCAGCGCATCCAGATCCGCAATGGTCGCAGGACGAATGGTAATTTTACTCGACAGCATCTTGATCTCCTGAAGATCACTGTTCAACAAAGCCCTCCTTCAATAGAGTTGGATATATTGCTGTAAACTGGAAATCACTCAGTAGATTTAGAAGGCGACTGCGACATCTTTTGATCGATACATACCGCCTGAAGTGGGCAGCAAGCTTAAGGCTATCCAATCTCGGCGGGCATTCGTCAACCTCCCAGGGATGAATGAAGAATAAAAAAATGCCCTGATTACGTAATATACGCTTTGCCCCACACTTAAAAACCGGATAGGGATAAAGCCTGAACCAACCACCGCCGCTCCAGGGAAGGTAAGCTTTGAACAATCTAAGGCTGGATAACTTGACTTCAAGTAATCCGTTTGGTAATCTTTCTATAGGCTTACGGTCGTCCGTTCCGGTTAATCGTCCATAATTGTCATGATGAATTGCCGGATATAGGCTTGAGTCATATGTTATACCTTCTTCCAGAAGTATATCCGCCCCCCAATCTGTAATTGAAGCGGAAGAGGCTCTGTAACCATGAACTTTCTCTCCAGTCTGGTTCTGTAACAAACCCATCGAACGCCTCGTGTCTTCGCGGAATTGCTCTGGAGTCTGAGTGCGGATCAGTTTGTGCCAATAACCGTGACACCCGATTTCATGACCACGTTGTCGAATTTCCTGCACCAACCCAGTATGTCGTTCTGCAACCCAGCCTAGGACGAAGAATGTTGCTTTCAAATTAAACTTATCGAGCGTATCAAGAATCCACTCGGTGTTTCTTACGACCCGCCTTTCGTAGTTTTGCCAGTCGCTTGCAGTCGGAATTGGCTGGCGGAACCAGTGATTAACACCTGTCCCAATCACATGAAACCAGTCCTCAACATCCACAGTCAGAAGACAAACAGGCTTTTCACGCAACGTCAGTATCTCCAAGATTAATATACCACTGTGAATTGAGACGTCGTAAGAACCTGTCTTTATCAATGGAGTTCAGGTCTGAATTCACATATAAACAGAAAGCCCTATGTAAAAAGGCTCTGGAAAAGGCTCTGGGAATCTTAATAAACCATTGTTTTAAGAGAACACTCTTAAAAGGATTAGCCATACCCACCATGAAAGCGATTAGTTCCATACCGCTGCCCTGCGCGTCTCTTATCGCTAGTTTTAGTAATTCTAAAGCAATCCACTTTTCATTAGCGATTATATCAATTACCATGCTAAATTTAAATCCGAAGAGATTTCTTTTATGAACAATCAGATAACCCACTATACTTCCTGACTGTTGAGCGGTGAAAATTGCGTAATTATATGAAGGATTATTGGAGTAGCGCCAATTTAAGTATTGTTGGCTACGCTCGATATGGATATAATTATTTATCATTCCATTCCTGTGCAGATCAACCGCTGCATGGAAAGAATCATTTTTTATAAAGTTCACCCCCGCCTTGATAATGCAAGGATAATTCTCAGGTTTTCTCAGCGTGTGATTGTATATAATCTGTTTACTGTAACTTCTTCTCCTGATAATATGAATCAACATCGAAATCAGGGAAGTCGGTCTAATGAAAATGGAAAACTCCTCCTGCTTCTGCCATCCTTCAAAACGATTAAATGCTTTCATTGAAAGCTCGTTCGGAAAAGTATAAAGCAGGTATCCGGGTGAACAATTTAAGTCATAAATAATATAATCTATAAGTTTCTTGAATACTTTTTTCCGTCGGTGGTCAGGATGAACAACGGCGCCGGTTAGCAAATAAAACCTAGGTAGAGAATCACAGTTCGCTATTCTCACCTTAGAAACCGGCTGGATTCCCACGATGCTGCCATTGTTGTCGCGGGCTATATAGATTTTGGCTTCAAACACAGGATTGTCCCAATAACGCCATCTTAAATATTCTTCTGAGGCATTGGGATGTTCCGCATACTCTAAAAGGACAAGTTTCTTAATGAAAGCAAAGTCCTCTTTCTTTGCTATATCAAAACTATACTCGCCTTTATTGCTTATTTTAGCTTCCATCGGTGTAGAATTCCATTATCCTTCCTCACCCCGATCGGTGTTACGAAAAGATATTCGTTACTATATAAGCCATCGGGCATGATGATCCTTGGTATTTGAAACAGTGCAGCCTTCCAGCTCGCTCTATATGAAACTCGATCCGCCGTCCAGCGCGCCACAACTTCCCAATGCATCCCATCTCTTGAACCATAGAGCGTTGGTCTTGGGTCCAAATTGACCCGACTTGGTTCGGCTGCAGATGCGAAAAATAGAATTTCGCTTGCACTGCACGCGCCCAGCCCGCTCCCGGCGATAGGCACCAACCGCTCAAGATCGCCATTGCGCTTGAGTATCTGAATGTAATTCTGCTCAAGCTCGGTGTCCGTCGAAAGATAGAAACCTTCCGGCTTCGGTATTACATTATAGGCTCTAGCTTGCTGAACCCCTTCCATAAGGCGATCAGTTTCTTGAAAATCGGCAGAGGCAAGCAGAATTTTGCACTCGGATCCATAGTCTCCGGTCAAGATTATCAATTTTCCTGTAAAGGGATCATATCTGACAGAGTGAACGTGACGAATTTCTCCTGGGGCGAATTCATAACAAACCGACCAGTCTTTTCCACCGTTTTTCGACGTGAAAACTTGAACAGATGTGCGATCTCTGTTGTTGAAATACTCGCCGGTATAAATGGTGCCATTGGGTAATAGTTCAAATCTAAAAGTGCGTCCGGGTCTTCTCAGTACCGGCCTTAGGTTGATCTCATCGGGCTCGGCATGCAAAATCAAGCTGCGCACCGAGGCCACCAACGATCCATCGGGCAAAGGTATCATGTTTAAGAAACCACCTCGTATCAAGCGCCATGATAAGCGATTGGTTTTAGCAGCCTCACGCCACCACTCAGCTCGATAGGCAGCGCGGAACTTAAAAGATAGTCCATGATCATCGCTGTAGAACAACCGGTAGCCGCGACTTGCCCAAACGCGCCCCGTGCGTTCAACATACAACACCCTATAATGCCCCAAGCGTTCATGATTTTCAACGAGACCGCTTTTGTTGGCCGTAATACTCATACCAGCAAGCTTAGTTCGCGCTCAATTTGGCTGCACTGTTTGTTCTTTTCAAAGTTCTCTTCGGCAAAGTACCGCCCATTGGCGCCCAACATTCTAATCTCTTCGCGAGGCATATTTAGGGCGGACCTCACCCTCTCGGCAATTGCCTTTGGGTTTGCAGGCACCACCGCCCAACCGCATGAAGCCATCTCCACCAACTTGGCAGTTGCGCCTTCAGCGGCAGCTAAAACGGCTTTACCTGCTGCCATGTAACCCTGTAGCTTTGATGGCACCGCCGCCCAGCGGTGAGGTAGAGGATCCAAGTGCAATATTAAAACATCCGCCATAGAGTAATATTTGGGAACTTCGTCTGTCTGTACGGAATTCAAAAAGAGAACGTTATCTAACCGGCGCTGCCGCGCCTCGTTCATTATGTGGCCCTTTTCAACGCCATCACCTAGGAAAACAAAACGGACTCGTGGTTCATCTTTCAGCAATTCCGCAGCAGCGATGAAAGTAATAAGCCCCTGCGCTACGCCTATATTGCCGCTGAAAAGAAGAACAAACTCACCTGATAGGCCTAACTTCTTACGCAGTAGCTCATTTGTGCCGTTAACTCTGAGATTCAAATCGGCCCAATTGAATACATGTTTTATTTTGTTTTCCGGAATACCCCTACTCGCGACCTTGCCTTTCATTTCATCAGACAGGACTATGATTAACGAACAGCGATTATACAAGAATCTCTCTAACCACAGTAGGAATCTGATTAAAAACCGATTCTTCACTAACCCGAGCGCTATCGGCGCCTCAGGCCAGAAATCTTGAATATCCATCACCAGATGCGCTCCAGTTATAAGCTTTATCAAACAGCCAGAAAGAGCCACAAAATATGGGTGTGAAAGCACATATACCACGTCAGGACGCGGGGCTGCCATTGCACCATAGATTGACGTGATGGTAAAACTCAAGTAATGCAGCATCCTACGTACGAAACTGTCCCTCTTTGGAGACGTATACAGCCAGACTCGGTGCAGACCAAAAAGATCCTTCCAGCGAGAAATAGCCAGCCATCGTTTGTGGAATCCGTCGGCGACAACTCCAGCAGGATAAGAAGGGAAACCAGTGACGACAGTCACTATGTGACCCGACTTCGTCAAGTGTAGTGCCAGATCCTCCACTCGCTGGGCACCACCACCCCTTTCAGGAGGGAAAAGCAACGATATGATAGTGATCTTCATGTAGCTTAAGGGATCAACTCAGCTGCTTCCGACCCACGCACCTCGCACTGCAACGGACGTCCTCCGCGGGCGATTCAAGCGTTCAGCACCAAGCCTTGCGCCAAACGAATCTGTTGACGTAATCCGTGTAGCTGATGATGATGCGTACCACCTTTTCCGACACATTGGGCACATCATAATCATCAACGAGCTTCAACAGCCGCTCCTGGCCGCGGGGCTGGTGTTCAAGTATCTTCAGCGCATCCTCAATACGCCGCAGATCAAACCCGGTCATCATCACCGCCCCCTCCTCCATCCCCTCGGGCCGTTCATGAGCGTCCCGAATGTTCAGCGCCGGGAAGTTCAGTATTGATGACTCCTCCGTGATCGTGCCACTGTCCGACAGCACTACCCTGGCGTGAATCTGCAGCTTGACATAGTCGCAATAGCCGAGCGGCTTCAACAGATGGACCAGGGGATTGAAAGTGACCTTTTCATCCTCAATCCGTTTGCGCGTCCGGGGGTGAGTGGAGACGATAACAGGCTTGTCATATTTGACAGCCAGCCAATTCAGAACCTCAACCAACCCCGCGAACTGGCGCTGGTCATCGATGTTCTCCTCGCGATGCGAACTAACCAAAAAGTAGCCACCCTCTTCAATGTCCAGCCGCTTCAGGATGTCGGAGGCGGTGATCTTGGGCATATAGTAATGCAACACCTCAAACAACGGGCTCCCGGTCTTTATAACCCGCTCCGGCGCAATCCCCTCCCGAAGCAGATAATCTCTGGAAATGGATGAATAAGGCAGGTTGATGTCGCTGATATGGTCAACTATCTTTCGGTTTATCTCTTCCGGGACGCGCTCGTCAAAACAGCGGTTGCCCGCTTCCATATGAAAGACGGGAATCCTGAGCCGCTTGGCGGAATAGGCTGCCAGACAACTGTTCGTATCCCCAAGGATCAAGGCCGCATCCGGGTTTTCCTTGCGGAGGACCTCATCCGACCGCGCGATGACGAGTCCTATCGTCTCTGCGGCTGATGCCCCGGCAGCGTTGAGAAAATAATCCGGCCTACGAATCTCCAAGTCCTGAAATAACAGCCCATTAAGTTCATAATCGTAATTCTGTCCGGTATGCACTATGATGTGTGTGACATATTTGTCAAGCGCCGCGATGACCCGCGACAGGCGGATGATCTCGGGACGCGTCCCAATTATCGTCATCACCTTCATATCAGCACCGGAAGCGATTCCGTATCTGCATGCCCGGGGTCATATGTCTCGCTTGCCCAAAACAGCACCACCAGTTCCCCCTCACCGACGTTCTCTATCGAGTGGGTGTAGCCCGGCGGAATGTCCACCACCTTGAACTCCCGCCCGTCAACCGGATAGCTGAGAACCGCATTGCTGTTTATATTCCGAAGACGAATGATCCCTTTCCCCTCCAGAATGAGGAATTTTTCTACTTTCGTGTGATGATAATGGTCACCGCGGGTGACGCCCGGTTTGGTTCGGGAAACGAACATCTGTCCGAGGCCAGGATGCTTAATGAATTCCGCCAAGGTTCCCCGCTGGTCCTCCCTTGTCTGCAACCGGTGTGGGAACTCATCCGGCGGCAGAAAAGAGAGGTAGGTCGCATACAGACGCGATGTGAGACCGTCTCCGACATCCGGCAACATCAAAGTGTCCCGCGATTTACGAAAAGATTCTATCATTTTAGCAAGTCGCCCAAGCGTAATTGAAGAAACCGGTGTCACTTGGGCGAAGCAATAGCCGTTCTGGTTTCCCTCAAGCTGGAGCTCCCCCAGGAAAGCGCGGACAACATCGTCTATGTAGACGAGCTGCAACTCCTGGCTCTCATCCGAGATTTGGATCGGCAAGTCCCGGGCAATGTTGTGGCAGAACGTGGCGACAACGGTGTTGTAATTCGGACGACTCCATTTCCCAAACACGTTTGGCAGTCGGTAAATGACAACATCCGCTCCCGTATCTTCGTGGTATGCCTTCAGAATATCTTCAGCAGCTTTTTTACTCACAGCGTAAGGATTATTGAGGTCAGCTTGAATTGAGGAGGATAGCACAATCCGGGGGGAGCGTCCCAACTTTCGAAGTGTTTCGCAAATGGACTGAGTGAGGCCCGCATTGACCCGAGCAAATTCGGATTCATCCGCAGGGCGGTTAACTCCGGCGAGGTGAAATATCAGATCACATTCCCGCAGAGCTTCCTGAAGTTCATCCTCGGTACTGTTCACATCATACTGGAAGAGATCGACATTGTCCATCCTTCGCAGGACGCTTACCAGATTCAATCCGATGAAACCGGCTGCCCCAGTAACCAATACTTCTATCATTCTTCCACTCCAGCAACCAAATCCTGAACTTCCTTGACCGAGAGCAGAAGTTGAGTTAGTTGATCCAGCGACAGCCTCTCTGTGTTATGGGAATTGTAGTCCAGACTGTAGGTGATCTGTTCCTTCCCTTCCGAGAAGTAGGAGTCGTAGTTCAGGTCGCGATTATCCGGAGGGATTTGATAGCATTTACCCAAATCAACCGCGCGCATCATCTCTTCCCGGGTCAAAAGGGTCTCATATTGCTTCTCCCCATGGCGCGTCCCGATGATTCGGATCGGGTTGTCCGCCTTCAGGATCGCCTTGACAGCCTCTGCCAGCACCTCTATTGTCGCGGCGGGCGCCTTCTGAACAAAGATATCGCCCGGCTGAGCGTTCTGGAAAGCATACAACACCAGATCCACGGCATCGTCAAGCGACATCATGAAGCGGGTCATCGAGGGATCGGTGACGGTTAAAGGCTGCCCATCGCGAACCTGTCTCACGAACAGCGGGATGACCGAGCCGCGCGAGGCGATCACGTTACCATACCTGGTCGCGCAGGCCACAATCCCCTTATGTGCCGCCACCCGCGCCTTGGCAATCATTATCTTTTCCATCATCGCCTTTGATATGCCCATTGCATTTATAGGGTAGACCGCCTTGTCGGTGCTGAGCACTACAATCTTCTTTACCTCATTTTTGATAGCCGCGTTGAGAACGTTCTCCGCGCCGATGCAATTTGTCATCAACGCTTCCATCGGATAGAATTCGCAACTCGGCACCTGCTTCAGGGCTGCGGCGTGAAAAACGAAATTCACCCCCGCCAGTGCATCCCGCAAGGCGCGATAATTCCGGACATCACCGATATAGAACTTCAACCGTTTGTCGACGTAATGCCGCCGCATGTCGTCCTGCTTCTTCTCGTCGCGGCTGAAGATGCGGATTTCCGGGATATCCGTCTTCAGCAGCCGCCGGCACATCGCATTCCCAAACGACCCCGTCCCGCCGGTGATTAGGATCACCGCTTTTCTGAAATTCATCATCGCTTTATCTTGGCTGTCTCTTCCAGTAGATTGAGGCATTTCTGAAATCGCTCTTTACTTGACCCAAAATCATTAAGTCTCCGCTCGCCTGCAGCGACCAATCTTTCAGCAAGTTCCAAATCAGAACTCACCGCAACAATCGCCTCAGCCGCTGACCGGGCATTGTCGGGAATGAAAAACATAGCCGCATCTTGGCAAATATCGCGCGCAAAATCAAGGTCAGTGGTAATTATCGGCCGTTTCATAGCCATCGCCTCAGGGTAGGTCGCAGTGAAAGTCTCCAGCAGCGTGGGCATAAATAGTGCATCGCATGAGCGATATAATGTCGGCCCCAAATGAACCGGCTGAGTTCCGATGTTGACTATGTCATCTTCAACGCCCAGCTTAACGGCCTGGGCTTGAATCGACCGCCATCCACTTGATTCTGATTCCAGGGTCAGGACGAAACAGTACTTCCGCTTCCCGTCAATTGCCTTCAACGCCGCCGCAACCTCAGGTATGGATTCCAGGTTTTTGTGCGAGTAATACGCGGTGAAGACCAGCAGACGGTATTCATCAGCAGGCCGGCCTCTTAAACCCGGATGGGTGTCAAGCTCTTTCTTCTGCGCCTCGAAGTAAATGTAAGAACAGCTATTCGGGATCACGAAAACATACTCCCTCGGCTTCCGAAGTCTCTTGGCCAGGCCCGCGGCGGCGACATCGGTTTCCGTTACCCAACGGTCCGCAAATCCCGCCCAGAATTGATTATAACGACACCACAACCAGAACCGCACTTTATTTCTTACGCCTCTGATCTTGGACCAGGCCATCTTCGTCGGCAGCATCACCCAAAGGACATAATATCCCATTAGATGCGGCGCCAGAAATCTGATATATGCAGGACCACCAACTGTGAATACCACATCCGGCGCAAACTTATGCTCCAGCATCTTAATGGTCTTCCTCGATTCATGACCCGCAAACCACCAGGCTGGAGTGATTGGAATAATGGCCTTTCTAACGTTCGGGCACTTAGTCTTGAAAGAGATATTCGTTTCAACCTGAGGTGAAGTCAAAAACAACCACTGATGATCGCCCCCCCATTCAACCACGCCGTTTATAAACTCCACCGCCTTTTGCACCCCCCCGCCGGTGCGAAGGTTGGACGCATTGACAAGGATTCTCACTCCTTTAGCCTTTCTAATAAAGAACCATACAAGGTCTTGCTTTCAAGCCAAGAGTTCATCTTGGCACGTTCAGGTCGGCTGATATTTCTATAACATTTTACCGCCTCTTCAATACATCTTTCAAGACTACCTGGCTCACGAAGATTAAAATACATTCCTTGGTCTTTTTCGTTTATAATGTAATTACGACCTACGTTATCGCTCAATAAAATATATGCTCCGCTTCCCATAGCCTGCTGAATACTATTTGAAACAGTACTAAATATTACGATATCTGCTGCATTGTAAAGCGCATTCAAATAATCTTGATCCGCGATAGGAAGAGTAACTAAGCCTTTCCTGCCAAACAACAATTCTACTTCAACCTTGAATTTACTTGATACTGCCTCGTCCGTAAAACCCACGAGGACAAATCTCAAATAATCCCTGCCTTTTATAAATCTTGCCACTCCCTCTACCATTGGCCTCAGATAATATCTTAACTTATCCGCTCTTATCCTGGTTGAGGCAAGAAGCAGGACATCTTTATCCCTTATTCCGAATGTGGCTCTGGTCTGTTCCCTCAATGAATCATTATAGAACATTTTACTGCCGTCGTAGGAAAGGGGACAGTATAGCAACTTACCATTGTTGCTTTCTGTCCCCCTATCAGAAAAAACTGTTTTTATTATCGCCTCCGTGTCAGGCGTCGCACAAATCACAGAGTCCGCTCTCCCAACAGCAGCCTTTATCACCGGTCCCCTCAGAAATCTCCATCCTATGGATTTAATTAAGTCCTTTATTCTTAAATTCCTATGGACTCGCCAATATCTATGCATATCCGCACACTCGCCATTGAAAACAACCAGCTTTGTTCGATCATTCATCTTTCTCTTATACCTAAACGCGTCCAATCCAAAATATTGCGTATATCCTATCAATAAAATTAGTTCCGGCGCGAACTCGTCAAGCAGAGAATAAATCAAACCGCGCTTTATTCTGACAATATTGAACGGTAGCCTGACCGCCTTTAACCTCACCAATCCCTCACCATACATATCTTTATCTGATATTTCATTCTGCAAATCTTTGTGCTTTAAATCCGTTGTGACAATCAGCAACTCGTGTCCCAGCGCCAAAGATACATCCGCCCAGTGGTTCTCCTGATACCCCCTTCCAGTTATGAAATTAGCTGTTAACAAACATATTTTCATACTCTTTTCCTGCTCACTTGAACATATTTGACCGTATTCTCGGGCATCGCACACAACGCCGCCAACGCAACCCAAAATGAAATGCCCGTGAAAATCGCCGTGAACATTGATCCATATTCCACAAGCATATTCACAGAAAAGGCAACGAATATTCCAACACTAACAATAATCAAGTCACCAGATGCGCCTCCACCAATGGACTCCAACCTTCTAATTGTCAGCGCAACAACCTTTCCTATAAATATAAATAGAGCTATAATGCTGAAAATGCCGGTATAAACTATATTATCTATCATAAAATTGTGAAAGTATCTTGTATGTTCAAATGACAGTCCGGGAATATCTTCCTGCACAAATCCTATTCCTGTAAGAGGATATCGGGATACAATTTCCACCGCTTCCACCCAACGCTCCCATCTGCCGCTTGAAACATTAGTTAAACCATCATAGGAGCTATCCCACCCGTAATAATCTATCCCCCGTAAATCGTAAAAGAAATACTTTATCAAATTCTCGCGATAGAAGACGATCGCCACAATAGTCAATAACAATAGTGCATAGCGGTATAACTTGTTTTTTCTTCTAACTATGAGATATATAACTACAATTGAAGAAGCCAACGCTGCAATGAAACCGCCGCGGTTCTCAAGTATGCTTCCGCTGTAAATCATAGCAATAAAAGCCGACAGCCACGCGAATTTTTCCCTTGTATTCTTACTTTTAATTGCATAGTAACAGGCAATCGGAACGACGAAACCGATGGCCCATGACTGGCCGCCTCTTCGCCCAAAAAGCCCCCTCACATATCCTCTGTCTCCGGTTTCAAAGGACTGATACTCACCCCAAATCTTGATATGCATAATGTCAAGATGAGCCACAAGAACTAAAACACAAGAAATAAATACCGGAACAACCATAAGTTTAAATGCCCTTTCAGCCCTATTCGGATTTGTTCTGAATATCATATACATATTTAGAAAAAGGGGAATCGTAATCAAATAGCGAATATATGCTTTCAAAGCCGTCCAATGTTCCTGCGCCAGGATAAATCCCGTTGCCGACAATAAGACGAATATAGCAAGCCATATGAATAAACCGCGAAACTCCTTGCCCGAATCAAGCCGAAATCCTCTTGACGCCAGCAAGACAATCGGCTGCAGCAAAAACAATAACAATATGCCGCTCTTAAATACTTTGAACTGATATGCAGTTATCCCCGGCAGCCAGACAATCGGAGAAAGTAAGAGCAAGGCTGTCAGGAGAAACGGCAAAGATTTAATTTTTCTTTCCATCTAGCTCCCACAGACATATACAAGAATCAAACGATGATTTCACAGACCAAGTTGCGCAACGAACACCCGAGCCATCGTTTTACAGTCAATCTCTATTTCTCCTTTATTTTGATTAACATATCTATCAGCGGTTTAGGCAAGTAAGTAATTAACAATGCAATGAACCACCTAAGAAAATATCTTCCGGGAGGGAAAGCCTTTCTCAAATAAGTTCTTGCTTCAGATATATGTTTATATTTCAAACTACGGAGAATCAGATTGGTATACCACATTGCACGAAATCCCAGCAAATCGCTTTTCCTTACTGAGTCTCGAAAGTCTCGCGATGCAAGCGCATAATCAATCGCTGCGATAACTTTACTATAATCATATATTGATTCACGTAAACGGCTTTTATTTTCTGCATCACCGTATATAACTGCCCCTGCACGTGTGCTGTAAGCAATTGCATATTTCAGCGCAATCCGGCAGGCTATATCAGCATCTTCACCTCTATCAAGGCCCGAATAGAAATCCCCAACTCTCTTAAATACACACTTTGGCACCGCAACTGATGAAAGACAAAATCTGCGATTACGAAATGATCGGAAATAATTCTCAAGAACTCCCTCCCAAATCGGTTCTTTTACCCCTATTCTTATCCGCAGGTTCCTATTTGCAGCAATATAGGCAGTGCCAAATGCTCCACATCCAGGGTATTTAGCAAATAACCCCTGAACTGTCTTCAGAAAATCTGGCAAGTATTCATCGTCCGCGTCCAAAAAAGCAATTAACTCATTATCAGCTTCCTTAATCCCCCGGTTCCGGGCAGCACCAGGACCTGAATTCTCTTGGTTGATAAGCCTGATGCGCGGGTCGGTGTATTCCTGGACGACCTTCTCAGAACCGTCGGTTGACCCGTCATTGACGACGATGACCTCAAAGTCCTGATAGGTCTGAGACAGCACCGAGTCCAGCGCCCGCTTGATGTGCCGCACCTTGTTGTAAAGGGGGATGACGACGGATATTTTAGGAACTTCAAATTGCGAAATAGACATCTTCAATTAGCATTGATTGCCTCTATTATATATTGTCTGGAAGCGTCGATAAGATTATCAAGTTCAATATATGATGTTTCATAATCAATCTCGTTGTGAACAAGGTCTTTTATTTTTTCTTCAATTGTTTTAATTGATAAATCACTGATAAACCGATCTGCAAGTTTGATCCTAAATAATAGGTCCTTTATCCTATGAACACGTGCGGAGTTAATCGGTAGTGTAACAAAACGCTTTTTATTCTTTATAGCAAAGCACGTTCCGTGGAAGCTATCTGTGCAAACAAAATCTGCATGTTTTATTAAGCTCAGCCATTGTAGGGGACCCGAATTAATAAGTCTCGCTCCTTTTATCGGATGAAGAACTGTTATAAACCGATGATATGGAAATACATCCCTCAAAATACTGATGACTAATTTGTAGCGATTTGGATTTTGCAGAAAGTACATAAACACATATGGTTGACCAATTACTCTAGGCGGTGTTATGTAGTCGTAATCTGCTATTAAAGACGGATCTAATACTATCATTGGTTTGAAGTTGATCATGCTTGAAATTGTATCCTGACTTTTTTCGTCTCTCACAGATATTTTTGAAAATCCTTTGAGCAAAGATTCCACACTTTCCCTAAGTTGACCAAAATCGAATGTATCACCAACACTAGCTGCATAACTCACTCGTTTTGTGATTGCTCGATTACTCAAGAAATTTAGAAAATAAGATAAGTCATTTCTGTTGATATTAACATTCCACACTTGATCGCTCCCAACGAAAATACAATCAAATTCATTTTGCAGGCTTGAAAGTTGTTCTGAACGCAAGTATTTCTTCTCTGTCAGAGGAAGATATTCTTTTCGAAAGAGCTGGAATTTCTTGCGAAAATTAGTCAGTCGTTTGATTCTTATTAAGGGCATAAAATATCTTAATATTTTAATCGTACTTAGGCCTATTCCTTCTTCACTGATAGCTATGCTGTCTTGTCGCCTATGAGTATTCTTGGTTGAAATAATGTCTTTATGAACAACTGAAAGAACTTTCTGCCAAGGCCGAATGAATAACCTCAATAATATTCTTGAGGGGTAGTATTGATTTCTCATCCATACTGGTATATAGTCAATAATACGAACGTCTAATCCCAAGTCTTTCATGACCTGACAAAGACCATAGGCCTGCAAGACAGCACCGTAATTATTCACTCCATGATAGGTGAGTATACCTATTCTCTTATTCATTGCTTCATATATTTTGTTTGATTCCCTAATGAATAGATAGAATGTCCGACAGAGGACGCCTACAAGATTCCGCAACCATAACTTTATCCGGAATATGCCCCACGGCCAGCATAAAGATAAAGGACTCCGCATCAGGGATTTCGGCTCTCATGCGTAATTTTTTATCTACACCGGAGGAGAGACAGAGGTTCAGACAGCACGATCCGAGGCCGAGATGGTGCAACGCATATACCAGGGACATACCGAACATACCGCCGTCAATAAACGGTTCGTTCCGCTCTTTTATCCCTCCAAAGTAGTTCAGATCGCTGGTTACAATCAAAATAGTGTTTATGGTATGCTCAAAGCCGCGATTGCCGTTCTGTAACTCCAGCAACGGCTTACACTTCTCCCTCCCCTGATAACAATGCACCCGCCACGACTGCCTGTTGCATACAGATGGCGTCTTAAGACTGATCTGAACGGCTTCTTTTATCAATTCAAGCGACACCGGCTCATCCGTGAAGTTCCTGATGCTGTAACGTTCGCGGACGAATTCACTGAATGGCAACCTGCTGACCCTGGCAACCCTCTCCCGTGAAAATGGAATGGCACCGCCTCTATTCGTTTCCAAACCGCTGTCGGACATCTTCGATCTAAGACCCTCTATCTCGTCTTTCAACTGTCCGTCATCAATCCCATTTCTCAAGTTGAAATCGTAGTAGGTTGACAACACGTTTGTTGAAACGCAGGTTATCTGGTCTGTTCCAAACCTGTCCAAATATGCCTTGGTTCCATCAACCAAATTGCGAACAACCTCCTTCCCATATCCTGCCCTCGGTGATGGCAGGGATAATCCCTTCTCAATTATGTGTGACCACATCATCAGTGCTGCTTGAAATGTATTCTTCCTGGAAAGGGCTGACCTTATGCCTGAGTGACGCAAAAATCGTACGTAGTCATAGTTATAACACCTTATAGAATGCCCTATCAGCCAAGCTATCCTCAATATCCGCAATATCCGCAATATAGGTTGTGGCAACATTCGCTTTATAAATTCTTTTGTCATTTGAACCCCATTGTTCTAAAGTTAGATAGGCTTAGCAATTTCATTTATTATTGTATGCCTTCAAGTTAAATTAGTAATATGAGTGCACACCTTGGCTAATGTCGTTGACCCGCACCTTCCCGTGCCGAGGACAAACACGTTCATATTACCATTCTCTCCTGCTTTTTAAAGTGTTGCCGGGCTCATGCCCAGCGCCTGTCTTATGATGGCGCCTGCGTTGTCCCTGAACTCCCGCCGCATCAGGCTCATCCCGGCGAACATCCCGAAGAACCCCAGCGCGAATGCTATATGCGCTGCGCCGCCCTCCCAGCCCAAGACATACTTGGGAACTGCTATCGCCGCCCCGCAAGTCACACTGGTCATCGCCGCCGGCGCCACCGCCTTGAAGAATCCCTTCATCGTCAGCGGCGTCCCCTTGAAACACCACGCCAGCGAAGGAATAAAGAATATATAACAGAAGATAGTATAAGCCGCAGCCACTCCAACAATACTCCAATTGAGCCCTATAGCGAAAGACGTTACGACACCAACCGCCTGTATCACCCAAATGGTAAGGTATCTTGATCCCAACCCGAGACTCAATAACGCAAGCCCGCGCACGTTTGCCACAGCCATTACGATCGCGGAGATCGCCAGTATCCTAAATACTGGTATCGCCGCCAGCCACTTGGGACCGAGCAGCAGTTTAATGATGAAGTCCGCCTCTATGAGGCAGTAGATAGATATCGGTACCGCTACGGTCGCAATTATCTCAAACAGTCGATACATATACCTAGCATAGCGCTGCGGGTCGTTCTTGATGGCGCTCAATGCCGGAATAGCAACTTGGATTAGGGGTCCCCGCACTTGAGCGATAGGTTGCTTATAGAGATTGTGTGCCTTGGAATACAACCCAAGTAGATCCGCTCCCAGTATCCTACCGATGAGGATCATATCCATATTGTTCTCTAATAATTGCGCGAACTTCGCTCCCGTGATGTATCCTCCGAACTTGAGCATCTTCCTAACGCCACTCCTTCGCTGCATTGGACCCGGGATCCAGTTGCAATAGAGCCACATCTGTAGGATGCTCACCACCGACGTCGCCAGCGTCCCCCACACCAGCGCCCAATAGCGATACCCCAGATATGCCAGGATGATGCTCACCACCACCCCCACCAGAATGGAGCAGATTTGAATGGTGCGCTGCGCCTTGAACATCATATGCCGCTGCAGCAGGGCGTTGTGCTGCAGCGTCAAGCCGCTTAGGACGAAGTTCACCGATAGGAACGCCGTCACCGGCACCAACTCGGGGCGCTGGTAGAACATCCCCACCAGCGGCGCGCCCGCCAGGATCACCAGCCCCAGCCCCACGCTGATGATCACGTTGATCCAGAACATGGTGCTGATCTGCTCGCGGGTGATGCGCTCCTGCTGGATGGTCGCCATAC
>QMQO01000024.1 GCA_003650545.1 Candidatus Woesearchaeota archaeon
CAATAAAATTTCATCTAAACTATCGAATGAACATTGATATAAAATATAAATACTAGTAAAATATTCAACACATCATGCCAGATTGTGAACTTTGTGGAAAAAAGAATTCTAATACAAGGGCGATGATTGAAGGTGTTGAAATGACTGTATGCAATAGCTGCGCAAGTCTTGGCAAAGTTCTCAAGCCCCCCAAAAAATTTATTGTTAAAAAAAGACCAGGGTTTACTGCAGAAGAAGAATCCAAAGAAATAATAGTTACAAATTATCCGAGCATAATACGGGGCGTCAGACAAAAACTGGGTTTAAGACAAAAAGAATTTGCCAAAATGTTGGCCGAACGCGAATCATTGATACAAGCTTTAGAATCAGGAAAAACAGAACCAAGCATAAAACTTGCAAGAAAGCTAGAAAAAAAGCTCAAAGTTAAATTAATAGAAGAATACAAAGAACAAAAAATGCCTAAAAGAAAAAAATCAAGTATGCTAATCATTGGAGACATTGTCAAAATAAGGAAACGATAGTATATATTAAACAACAAATATTCTTAAAAACTCCATTCATTTAGTTCGGTTGATGAAAGATTTATTCAAGTTACTAAGACCACAACAGTATTACAAAAATTTGTTGATTTTTGTGGCAATTATTTTTGCTGGGAAATTTCTTAATTTAAAACTGCTTCTAACAGCAATTTTGGGTTTTATCATTTTATGCTTGATCTCATCAGCGAATTATATCATAAACGATATAATTGATAGAAAAAGCGATAGCTTCCACCCTGAAAAAAGAAACAGACCAATTGCTGCAGGCAGAATTCCTTTTTCACTCGCCTTAATCTTTTCAATTTTTTTAATTTTGATATCGCTAATTGGTTCTTTTCTATTATCTCCTAATTTTTTCTTGATGGTCTTATCATTTTTCCTTTTAAATCTACTTTACTCTGTCGCCTTAAAAAAAGAACCTTTTTTGGACATAATTGCTATTGGAATTAGCTTCATCCTTAGGGCAGTTGGGGGTGCGCTACTAGTAAATGTTATGATAACGCCCTGGTTAATAATTTGTGTATTTTTTCTTTCTCTTTTTTTAGCAACAGGCAAACGTTATGTGGAAAAAATAAAGCTAGGAGAGCAGGCTGCAAAACATAAAGTTGTTTTAAAATATTATTCATTAGAAACTCTTAAATCATCTTTAATCGCGTTCTTATCTATCCTTATAGTGTCTTACACACTTTATTCATTTCTTGGGAGTCATAGATACATTATAATAACTCTGCCTGTTGTGATATATATATTAACAACATACTTTCGATACATTTTACAGGCAAAGAGGATAGCTTCTAACATAGAATTAGTTTTCAAAAATCCAAGACTAGCAAGTGCAATTTTGGTTTGGCTGATTTTAATCATAATCTTTATTTATCTCTGATTCACAGCATAGATTCTAATTGTTCCATATTTTGATGTATTGTAATATATCCAGGGGTACTTCTCTATAATAAAATCTTCGAATTCGACATATCTGTGATAGTTATCAACAAAGAGAAAATCCGGTTTAAATTCTTCTATCTGTTTCACGAATTCCTCCTGTGTATATGTGAAATTATTCACTTCCATAGCTCCAAAAAATTCACAGTAAGGTTCTGAGTTGCATAACACCCTCTTACCGTCTAAACCCCTTAAAAATTTGCTTGCATGCAATAACGTTTCGGTCGCATATGATTTCTCTTTAATCATAAAATAATTGTTAAATGTTATAGAAACCATAATGGTAACTAAAACCAAATGTAAAAAAAACCTATATCGTTTCATTAGTTTAGATAATTTTAGATACCCCTTACTCGCAATAATAAAAAATATTGGTAGAGCAGGAATCAAAAACCTGGTCTGCTTTTCCCGTATCACACTGATACCAAGAAAAAATAAAATCAAAAATAGGTATAATATGTATTCAGTTCTTTTAACATCTAAAAATCTTTTTTTTATTTTAAGAAGTCCAATTAAGAACAGAAAGATCGTAATTCCTGTAACTTCATAAATGTTAATAACATAATACCAGTTAGATGTCTGTGCAGTTTTAAGAACATGCAAATTTTCAAATAACATCCCAAATGGGTGATTATAATTTATAATACCTAAAATAAAAATTGGGGATACAGTTAATAAAAATATAAAGAAACCAATTGCGTATTTTTTATTTAGAATTCTAAACCTTTCTTTTAATAATATATAGATCAAAAAACTCACGGGTAGAATAATTAAAGTGTATCTAGTCAAAACACCTAATGCAGAGAACAACATAGAAGAATATAAGAGCGAATTTTTGTCTTTTTCAATCCACAAGTAAAATAAATATATACTTATCAAAACAAAAAACAAAGCTAATATATCAGTCAATATTTTCAGATTCCAATATAATATAAGTCCAGAAGACAACAAGAGGTTTGCGGCAACAAACCCGGCAATCTTATTTTTGTACAACTTTTTTGCGAAGAGATATATTATAACAGAAGCACCTATACCTATAAGAACTAAAATGAAATGTACTATAACTGTGTTTTGGAAAATTGAAATAAAAAATGGCAAGAGTGGTGGTCTAAACGCTTCACCAATCCCCATCCCATAAATCCCTAGTAAGATGTTCTTTCCAAGTGCTAGGTAAACAACCTCGTCCCAGAAATAATTGTTTTTGTTGATATCGAAAACAATTAGACGGAAAACACATAAGAATAACCAAACTAACAAAAAAAGCATGAACTCAAATCTTTGTACATTCTGTGTAGTTTCCTTCATAGTAATCACACAACTTAGCAATTAGCTCAGCCTTATCAATAAAACCTTCTACCTTATCCTCTTCAATAACAAGAGAAGGGAACACACTAATATCATATTGTTTCTTCAACAATCTTATTATTGGCTCTTTTTTCTCAAATTTAGAATCTAAAGCAAATATAAGAAGCTTCTCGTTAAATTTCTTTTTTAAATAAGTTAATACAACAGCTTGATCACCACATTTTGGACATTCTTTATCATCAGAATAAAAATATAAAACCCTAACAGTATCAACATCACAGATATCTTTTGCTTTTTTTGCAAGCATCCAATATCTAATTAGAGAAAGTGTATATTCCTTTTTCAATAACTCAAAATCTTCTCCTCGGATGGATTTATCATTATTATAATTTTCGAGTTTAATTCTTGTCTTATCAGAAGCTTTAACATTCTCATCCAGCAAACCAAAAACAACAGGGCACATATCCTTATCCTTCAAAGTTTCTAAATATGCAAATTGCAATTGAGAGCTTTCTAAATCAATACTTTCTTTCCTGTACATCTCAGATATATAGCTAACACGCTCCCCTTCTATGATCAACCCCAAGAGCAATCCAAACATGAATATAAAAAAAGTCAACAACCCTGCAATTACATACCTTTTTTTGTTAATCTTTCTCATTCTCTACTCATTCTCTATTTCCATTGCATATCCTTTCTCAGCAAAAGCTCTTTAGTTATGCCGAGCCATATAAAACCCAACAATATATAATAAAATAAAATGAACACTGCTAGAGATAATGTGCCTTGCTTTCTGATATTCTCTTTTGCAAATTTATGCGAACTAATTATCACAATAGCCGCAATCACAAGCATCACAAAAACAATTACTAATTTATAATAATCAAAGTCTAACAAATGCATATTAGAAAACATCCCCTTGAAGAAAGCTGGTAGATCAAACCCTGTTAAGAGCATAGCCTTAATAAACTTAACAGAAGGTTTAAATACGCTATAATAAATTATCATGCTGACAAGTGTTAGTGCAATAAACCCTGCGCTAATAACAATAGGCATTTGGAAAATCCCGAAGTCCCCATATTCCTTATTAAATATTATTTTTCTATAATCCCAGCTATTCAGAACGCTACCTTTATTCCATCTGACTCTCTGATGGTATAAACTTTTTAGATTTTCAGGTGGAGTAGTGTATACAACAGTGTTAGTCAGTTGGACTATTTTATAGTGGTTTCTCTGTAGCCGAAGAGCCATCTCAAGATCTTCTGTTCTGTGAGCTTTCTTAAAGCCACCCAATTTTCTTATTATAGATGTTCGATACATACTAAACGGTCCTGGTGCAACATGGATACAATTTAAGAAACCCATGATCCTTTTGTAGAACATGTTTATTATATATTCGTACCATTGAATTTTCTGAAGTAAATTTTTTGGGTTTTTTATTTTCATCAACGGCAAAACAGCTCCAACCTTCTTATTTGCAAAATAAGGCAACATTTTTTTCAAGCCGGCTTTCTCAATAAAAGAATCAGCATCCAAACAAATAAAAAACTCTCCCCTAGCAATCTCCAAACCGCGGTTCAATGCAATATATTTTCCAGAATTTTTTTGATTTATAAGCTTGATATCTCTATCCTTATTGTTTTCCATTATGCTTCGAACTATTTGTTTTGTTTTGTCTGTGCTGCCATCATTAACAACAATAATTTCCAGTTTGTCTTTAGGATACTCTAACTCTAACAGAGAATTTATTGTTTCCTTAATTGTTTTTTCTTCATTATAAGCAGGTACAACTACGCTAACGTTGGGTTTTTTCTTCAGTTTAGCCTTTTTATAATCCTTAACATCAAAAATAGTTATAAGCCAGAATATAGTATAAAATAAAGTAATTATATAAAGCAATGTTAGTACATAATCAACAAACCCAAGCATTCTTTTCCTCCTTAGATAAGCCCTTTTCTGAAGTTTATAAAACTTACCAAACTACCTCCCACACAGTCAAGTCTTCAGACACAAACAAAAGGTTAAAAGCTCCACTTTTTAACACTTCTATAAAGCCTGTCTCTTTTGCTTTTATTTTCATTTCAGAGTCTAACAAAATATACTTTATATTATATTTTTCCAGTTCAACCAGTGCTTTTTCAGTTGTAGAACTACTTAACACATTATCAATAAAAATAATTCTTTTTTCAACTTCGCTATAATCAAATCTTGAGTCCATAATAGCTATATTTCCCGTATACTCTATATAACTTCCATATTTATAACTGCTGAACACAACACCCTTATCTCTTTTCTGCAAAAAGTCCATAACACCAACAATACCTCTACTAGGGATATTAGAGATTCTGTGACTGTAAGATATAGAAGAAAATAAAAGTCCACATACGATTATGATTAGAGTAAGTTTTTTTAAAAAATCAAGGCTCCATTTACTTTTAATAATGACTATTATTGCATGAGCAACTAGATAGGCAATTAAAAAGTTCAGATAAAACATAAATTCGTGTGTGAAAAATAAGGATATACACAGAAGAAGCACTAAGAAAAGAGAATAATAAAAGTTTTTATTGTTTGACCATATTTGGATAAAACCAACAACAGCAAGGATAGCTGCGAAGATGCCAAATCCGATAATTCCTCCCAGATCAGTAAACATTCTTTGTAAAATCCCAATTTGAGCAAACTCCGGTGTCTTATTAAAGAAGATTTTGCCAAACGGCACCAAATACCCAAAGACAAACACAACAACTAAGATCAAATATGTCAGAAATGGCTTAAACAGCTTTTTATCATAAATAACAAGTCCTAACAACATTGCAACAGAAATCGCTATACTACTTAAACCAAAAAAACAAATGCCCAGAAATATCAACAAACCAACAACATGCAACATTCTTCTATTTTTCAAAAATAAAAGCAAAAGTGCAAGATTTAAGACCACAAGTAATGCGAATTTACTAGAAACAAGAAAATTATACATAAATATCGGTGAAAATACTAAGATGCCTGCAGTCAGTAAACTTTTAGTTATGTCTAATTTCTTGCGTATTAAAAAATAAAAAAGAAGTAAAGAGACCAAACCAAGAATAAAAGGAAGAAATTTACTCAGAGAGTGCATGTCGAACAATAGCGATCCTCCATAAAGAAGCAAATTATACGGATTCAGAATAACATTTCTACCACCGTAAATAAGGTTATCAATGGTTACCAGATCTTTACTTATTCTAGAATTAAAATAAGATTCTTCCCCAATCGGGTATCCTTTATGCTTTACCTCTCTACTTAATAATGGTATACTCAAAACAGCTGTAGCTACAACTATCAGAACAATGACTGCTTGAATATCAGTAAATACTATTCTTTTCTTTTTCAAGAGATCACCATTTTTCTTTTACACTTTTCAACATCATATATCTGAACATTTCCTGAGTATAGTAACTCAACACAAGGTTCATCCGCATATTTGAGTTCTTTTATTCCATAGTTTTTTTTAGCTTGCTCAGAAAAGTAGATATACTGCACACCGTATTTTTCAGTTAACTCAATCGCTCTATTTATAAATGGTGTTGTGTAAATAGTCGCTATGTCTTCATAGACGGTGTCAACATCTTTAACCAATAAAAAATTGGTGTCTAGTATGCTTTTGTCGTTAGCGAAGTAACTTATTAAATGACTTTCTTCTATGGTAGACAGCGTTACACTTGGTTCTTCCGACAACTTTTTTAACACTTTTAAGGCTTCAACATCTGAATTAGTTATCACCTTTTTATTTTCAACAATTGCTAATCCAACAGACGGAAAAACAGACGTTAGAATAACAAGCAACAACATTCCCGATATTAACAGCCATTTAATTTTAGAAACTTTACTTTTATCTAAGGAAACCATTAGATCTTTCGTATATTGACTAAACAGAATTACCATAACAACCCCAAGGATCATCATTCCAAGATTTAGCTCAATCCATCGTAACCATAATAACAGGAAGATCGCAATACCCATCCCAATAAAGATATAAAGAGCTCTCTTCTTTTCTTTAAACGTATATCTATACATGACATACAAACCCAAAATAAAAGGTATAAATCCAACAAAAACAATCAAGGTTAAAATGTTGACTTGTGCAAAATAATTTTGCAATAATAACTTCGGAATGTTTTTATATATAATCCTACTACCATGAACTAACAAAGCGTTCTTAAAAACAAGCTCATAAAACCAAATTACCAACAAAATCGAAAATATGAACACTTCCAATTCGCTATCTGCCTGTGCTAATCTTTCTTGTTTAATAAACATTAAATAAAATAACAAACCAATTATTAAATAGAATATAGAGGGGTGAACAACCATCAAAACAATCATAGTTATAATAGTATGGATAGAATACTTTTTATCTTTATTAATCAACATAAGAAAATACAGGGAAAGAAACATTAAGGGTAGAGCGAGTGTATAAACCGAGATGCTATTGATAGTTTTTGAGAATAACACAGGAATAAAGCCAACAACAAAGGCAGCTATAAGGCCAACTTTTCTATTTTTTGTTAGTTCCACAACAATAAAAAATATTATAACAGATAGCAAGGTTGCAAACAAATTTGGCATTATTTTACAGGCTATACTTACCGGCATAAACAAACTAAAAAAAGCTAAAATATAGTGAAACCCTGGCGTAAAAAAATAAGTTCTTTCATGATAGCTTAGATCATCTTTATACAATGGCAAACCATTACTTCTTATATGTTCAATCTGTCTTAGATTAAAGTACGCTTCATTTGAGAAATACTCTGTTGAGAAGGCTAGATATAATCTAATACCGAATACGATAACACAAATCATAGCAAGCACTATTAGGTATTCTCTAGCACTAAACTTAATTTTCTTTACTTTCTTTTTTCTCATCTGTCTATCAAGAATAGTTCTGCTATAAAATCTTTTTGTTTCTTACTCTTTCAACAATACTTTAACAATTCTAGCAAATGCGGGTCTTGTTATAAGAACTCCAAATGAAACCCCTACAATAGTAGTAAAAGCAAACCCTTTCAATAAGCCTGCACCAGCCCAGAACAAAGGAAATATCCCTGCTATTGTTGTCAAGTAAGCTCCAATGATAATAAAGAATGCTTTCTTAATACGAGTTTTCCAGCTTTCAAACCTTTTCTTACCTGTTAACACTTCATCTGCAATAACAATTTGATCATCAACCCCAGTTCCCGTTGCAATAATAATACCAGCCAAAGCAACAAGATCAAGCTCCCAGCCAAAGAATGCGGCAAAGCCCAATATCAGGAATACTTCTATTAACATAGTAATCATAACAGGAATTGAAATAGCCAATTTCCTAAATCTGATAAAAATAATAGCTGCAACCCCTAGTATTGAAAGTAACCCAACCAATATTGTGTTATTCAATGCTTCTTTACCAAGAATTGGCGAGAACGCGTCACTCTGCACAATATTCATCTTTACAGGTATCGACCCCGTCAATAAGATAGCTTGTAGATTCTGAATTTCATCTCTACTATTTATTCTTGCTTCATCTTCGTCTTTGCCAATAGCACTTCCAGTAATCCTAACGGTGGTTTCAGGCTTACCCTTTAGGTCTGCCGAAATACTCAACGATTGTTCATATTGATCGTCTAAGAAAAAGTCAATCTTTTCCGATAATACCGGATTAGTTGGATCTTCTGAAGGAATGACTTCGAGCTTCTCAGTAATCTCTGCAAAACGTTGTGCAGATTCTGGACTTATAGTAACTTGGAAAAAATAATTGCAGAAAATCTGGTTGCCACTCCTTGAGCAAGACTCTATTCTAGAACATTGTGAAGAAGTACAAACATTTTTAATATCTTTACCACCAACAAAAACTGTCTGATTAGCAATCTTGGCTTCAAACTTTCCTTGCTGAGATAGCAAATTAACAACCTGTTTTTCATTAAAGCCAGTTACTTCAACAGATATAAACTGATCACCTTTAATATTTGTAACCTTTCTTATATTGATGTTCGCCAAGCCAAGATGGTTAAGTCTATTTTCCATTATCTTTATGATCAGGCTCATATTCTTGTCGTCTAGTTCAACTTCTGGTTGCAACAATACGCGTACACCACCTGCAAGATCGATCCCTTTGCGTAGATTAGAGCCCGGTGCCTTAACAACTCTAATACCCAGATTTTGTATACCGAGAACTGTTTTAATAGTTTCAGCTTCTCTTACTTCTTCAGTTATATTCTCAAGAGCAACAACTTTGCTACCATTAATTATTTGAGTTACATTTTTTTCTGTAGTTATATTTTTAATTACATACTCTCCTGTTCTCTTCTCATCAACAACTGATTCCAGTAGAACAGTATATAACTTCTTGTTTGTAGTAATTACAACCACTTTTTCTGAAAGTTGATTTTCAACAACACTTTTATTTATTGCTTTTATCGCTGCAAAGTAGTCTGCCTCATCTGCAATAAAATAGTTATCTATCCTTTTTATGACCTCTAAACTTCTAGGATTCGCACCACCAGGTGGTTTCTGTATACCTGCGATATCCGCTGCACTACCTTTTTCTACGAACGTTATTGCAACACCTTCTGTCTTAATAGTTGGAGAAATCGCCAATAAAGCTAGAGCTATAAATATCAACATTAAAATCACACGCCCATTAGTAAAAATTTTCTTAGCTCTGCCCATGTTTAAACTTCCTCTCAGCAAACCATCTTAGTATACCTGCGTTCTGTATCCAGGTATTCATCAAATCAACAATAAGGCCGATCAGCAAGATTGTCATTATCTGTTTGATTGGCGGTGCTGTTGACACAAAAAAAGCAATAGATACAGCTGCAAGCGTAGTGAATGTCATCGTAAGTCCAGTTTTCATCGCACTCTTAATCCTACTTTTCACATTGCTTTCTTTAGTCTTTAACACACGAGTGCTTAACAAAATATCTGTATCTATAGAATAACCTATTAGCATAAGAAATGCAGCAATTCCCGCTATCGAGATTCTAATACCGAGGATGTTTACGATGGCTAAGGTTATAACAATATCTGAGAAAGCCGCAAGTATAACTGCAATGCTTGGAACAAAATTCCGAAAATAACCAAACACTACAACACCCATCAATACAAAAGCGATAACCATTGCTATTACAACTTCCTTGAAAAATCCTTCACCAAGCGTAGAACCCATACTCCTTATATCGTAATCATCTTGGGTCAGCTCTACTGGCGATACCTCGAGTAAGCCAGCTTCAAAACTATCTCTATCCTCTCTTTTATTTATGTCAATGTCCACATCTATTATAACCCCTGCTTGCTTGCCTGCTTTGTTTAGTTTTTTAACAACTATTGATTTGTCTGGAAATTTAGCTTGCAATGATTCTTGTAGCTGACCAGGCTCAATAACCTTGTACACAGTTATTGTCGAGCCACCTTTCAGACTCGCATCTCTGTATATAAAGTCGCCAGTGGTTGCAGACTGAACACAAATCTGAACAATTGCAAGAATTAGTATAATAAAAGGAATTAACAGGAGCCATTGATATAGTTTCTTAGGTTTCTTTTCTTTAATTGGTTTTTCTCTTTTTACTTTTTCTTTTTCCTCCCGTTTTTTAAAGAAAAACTTTTTCTTTTTTTTCTTCTCTTTGATAATTTCTACTTTTGGTTCTTTTTTCTCAAATAATTCTTCATTTTCAGCAACATTTTCTTTCTTAGGCGTCTCTTTTCGTTCCTCTTCCTCAGTTTTAGAACTATCAACATTTTCTATATTTTCTAGTTTTTCTTGATGTTTCATCCCTCTCTCAGGAATCAGATTCAATTTATAAAGGTTTGGTTACTTTGGTTTGGTTACTTTTTTTTCTGATCTAAAGCAGCTTTGACCAGTCCAAGAAATAAAGGCTGTGGTCTTAATGGTCTTGATGTAAAGCATGGATGCGCCTGTGTTGCTATAAAGTATCGGTGTTTTTTAATCTCTAATATCTGCATGATTGGCTGATTTGGTGCTTTCCCACTAAAAATCATGCCAGATCTTTCTAACAATTCAATATATTCTGGATTTACCTCGAACCGATGCCTAAACCTCATTCTAACTTTTGTGCTTTTAAATAATTCATAAGCAAGCGTACCTTTTTTAACTTCTATATTATGCCCACCAAGCTTCATATTTCCGCCTAACCCTTCGATCTCTTTTTGTTCTGGAAGAATATCTATTACAGGATGCTTTGTGTTATCATCAATCTCTGTTGAGTTTGCGTTTTTTAGGCCGCAAACATTTCTAGCAAACTCAATTACAGCCATCTGAAATCCATAACAAATACCCAAGAAAGGTATGTTATTATCTCGTATAAATTTAATACACGAAATCTTACCTTCTGCACCTCTTTTACCAAATCCTCCGGGCACAATTACACCGTCAACATCTGCAAGAGCATCTATTATATTCAATTTTCCATCTTCAATTTCAGTAGTTTCGATCCATTTTATGTTAACCTTAGTTTTGTAGTAAGTTCCTGCATGCTCTAGAGCTTTGATGATGCTAGCATAAGAGTCCCTTAAACCAGTATATTTTCCTGTTATGCCTATAGTTATGGTGTTGTCTTTATTTTTCATACGTTGCACATAATTTTTCCATTGTTTTATCGCTTTTGTATTCTTTTTAATCTTTTTTTCTAAGCCAAGGATTTTTATAATCTCTTTATCAATTCCTGCCTTTTGCACTAAGCCAGGAATGTTATAGATACTATCAACATCATGCACACTGACAACACGTTCGAAGGGGATGTTTGCGTAAATACTTATTTTCTCCCTCACCTTTTTTGTTACAGGATTATTTGAGCGGCAAGCTATTATATCGGGTTGAATACCAAGTGACATTAGAGATCTTATTCCTAACTGAGCAGCTTTGCTCTTTTGTTCCCCAAGAAATCCTGGCTCTAATACGTACGTCAGCGTGACAAAGCTAACATTTTCCTTACCTTCTTCATAGGCTAGCTGTCTCATCGCCTCAATAAAATAGGCGTTTTCTATATCCCCAACCGTACCACCGACTTCGATGAAAATAACATCCGCTTTAGAATCTATCGCAAGTTCCCTTAGGAATAATTTAATCTCACCAGTTACATGCGGGATAAATTGTACATCTCTACCAAGATATTTTCCTCCACGTTCTCTATAAAGAATTCTCTTAAAGATCTTTCCACCAGTTAGATAATTTTTCTCACACAGATTTTTATCCAGAAAGCGCTCATAGGTTCCTAAATCCATGTCGCACTCGAGGCCGTCATCTAGAACAAAAACTTCTCCATGTCTATATGGGTTAAGGGTTCCAGCATCAACATTAAGATAACCATCAAACTTTATTGGAGTACAATTAAGTCCATAATCCTGCAATACTTTTGCTAATGACGAAGAAAAAATACCTTTGCCAAGACCAGACATCACAGTTCCAGTAATAACAACATATTTAGTTCTACCAATCTTATAGCCTTGCGGGAAAGGTGTATAGAATTCGTGTTCTTCTGTCTTACTTCCAACCGACTTAATTAACTTTTCACCTTTCACGGCAATCCCCTTTTATTTTTAAATTCTTTAAAGTATATTTAAAAATTATCGTTCTTTAATATATGCAATACATCAACTTAAAAAAAAATTTAACTAAAAATTTAACCATACTTCATAGAATGTTATATTTTTCTGACTTCGCTCACAAAAAATAATTAATGAATTCTCTGAATAACTCATCTATTAATATACTCTAAAAAATCAGTCTAAACAGCGTAAAAAAGAAATATCCCCCATCAAAACCGGGTATAGGTAGCATATTTAATACAAACAAAAATAAATTAACATACTTTATCAGATGCAATATAGGCAAAACATTGTTGTATTTTGTTTTAAAAATCATCTTGCCAAATTTTACATTCTTAATTAAAACAAGACAGCCAATAAAGAAAAAAAGATGCACTAATGGTCCGGCAACAGGAACTAGTAATGAAGGTGCAATAGCTTCTATTGGGGTGTAAGCAACATATCCTGGCACAAAAAAAAGAAACGGGAACCTAAAATAACGTAAAAGTATAGCCAACAATAAAAAACCATACGCAGCATAAAATGTTGCACTAATACCAAAACCAATTGCAACAAATTTATGGGCTAGTTCGTGCAAAATAATAGCAGGTGCTATAACCACTATTGCAATCTTAAAACCATACCAGTCAAAGCCAACATTTGTTAGAGGATCATAGTCTTTTCTTGGCACATTGAAGAACATCATAAACACATATCCAAGCACAAGCGCCATGATAATTATATCGAGAACCTCACCAATAAAAGTAGGTATTCTTAAACCTAAAAAAGATAACAAAACATCCCTATTTAGTCCTAATAATAGTCCAATTAGTCCCATATAATCTTTAAAAATAAAGCGGTTTAAATGTTTTACCTAAAATTTACTATTTAAAGTCTTACCCAAACCCTTAAATAACATTTACTTTTCTGTAGTATACACTAAAAATATAAATTAAAAAATTTTATTAAAAATTTCAAGGAGTAGGTAAAATGACAGACACAGTTAAAGAAGGAAGCACAGTAAAGGTGCATTATACAGGAACCTTTGATGATGGCAAAATTTTTGATACAAGCCAAGGAAGAGCTCCAATAGAATTTACAGTTGGTAAAGGCCAGGTTATAAAAGGTTTTGAAGATGCAGTACTGGAAATGAGAAAAGGAGAAGAAAAAAACATTAGCTTACAACCTGATCAAGCTTATGGTCCTAGAAACGAGAAGCTTGTCTTGGAAGTTCCAAAGGAAGTACTCAAAATTCCTGAACCGAAAATAGGAATGGTCCTGTCAATGAAAGCAGAAGATGGACGTGAGTTCCGCGCTATTATTACAAAAGTAATTGACAATAAAGTAACTATAGACTTAAATCATCCATTAGCAGGAAAAAAATTAAATTTTAAACTTAAAATAGAAGACATAAGATAATAAGATAACTAATAGTAATAGTAATAGTAATAGGTGATATCATTCTAAAATAGTAACATTTATATATTGGCTTATATTCTATAACTATCAAAGGTTGGTGGGGGTACTTAAAAATGAACAAGACTGCTCTTATGATATTATTGATTATTTTGATAGTAGCTGTTATAATTGGTGGTATTTTTGCAGTACGTGCAGTCGTCAAATCAGCAACAAATACCACACAAAATTTAACACAGCAACAGCAAGTAGATCTTGCTGAAAAATCAGAACTTGTTGAGCTGAAAAATCAGCTCAGTGCTTTAGAAACAAGCATCAACAATGTTAAGTTAGATTTAAAAGAAACAACAAATAATCTACAAAGCCAGATTAATACATTAAAGGAACAGCAAGCAACACAACAACAAAGCTTTGCATCAACAGACAACTTTGTTTACGGAAGCTTTGACATAAACGTTCTAAACGCACAAAATTGTAGACAGTACTTAGATATGGCAGAAGATGCTGTAAGAGACGCAGAAGATATTTTAGACGATGCTAAATCAGACGAAGATGATGAAAAAGAAGAATATGACGATGCGGTGGCTGAATATGAGAGACTAAAAGCATTAAAAGACAACACAACATACTGGAACTCTTTGACAGAATCACAACAAGAAGATCTTGAAGATGACATAGACGAGGCAAAAAAAGACAAGAAGGATGAGAAACGTGATTGGGAAGATGCGAAAGACGAAGTAGATGATGCAGAAAACGCATTAGACGATGCTGAGAAGCTTGAGCGTATGATCAAGACAAGATGTCGTTCATTTGGCATAACAAGCTAATTTTTTTAATTTTATTTCTATAATTTTATTTCTAACTTCTTTTGCCAATCTTCTTCTCAGGTTCTTAACGAATAATTTAAATAAGTCCTTTTTATTCTTATTACTACTATGACGGCTTTAGTAGCATGCTTAACAACAGGAAAAGGGACGTGGGGGCATGTATCAAGAATTATAGAGGAAATGGAGTTAGACCAGATATTCTTAATAACAAATGAATTTGGTCAAAAAAATTTTAATCACAAAAAACCAGTCCAATTTATAATAATAGATAATACTAAACAAATCAAGGAATTAGTGCAGGACATCAAAGATGCAATTGAGGATAAAATTTGTGGTACAGAAGTGGCCTTGAATTTAATATCGGGAACAGGCAAAGAACACATGGCTATTATCGCAGCAATTATACAATCCGGCCTTGGTTTTAGGCTTGTTGTACTGACGAAAGATGGCGTGATTGAAATTTAGATAAAGATTTAAAATGTTCAAGTGGTATGGTATACTAGGCATTTTCATGATTCTTTTTATAGAGTTAAATTTTGCTCTAAAAATCCAACCATTTGCAGAATACTATTTTGTTATTGCTTGGTTAGGGTATATCTTAGTTATAGATGCTGTTGTCTTTAGGTTAAAAAAGAAATCCTACATCTACAATAAAAAAAAGAAACTTATTTTCTTGTTTATCATATCGGCCGTTATTTGGTGGATCTATGAGCTAATCAACATCAGATTAGGAAATTGGGGTTATAACAACGTCTATGGTTGGGCTGCATTAAAAGGTGGAGTTCTAAAATCAGTTTACTTCTCTACTGTAATTCCTGCTGTATTTGAGACAGCTGAATTAGTCAAGGCGATACATGTTTTTGACAGGCTAAAGCTAAAGCATCCGTATAAACTTACAAAGATAACCTTGTATGTGTTAATTGCACTTGGTATTTTATGCCTTGTACTTCCATTGCTATGGCCAAAGTATTTCTTCCCACTTATCTGGCTAACATTTTTCCTTATTTTAGACCCTGTAAATTATCTACACAACCAGCCAAGTTTGATGGTGCATTTTAAGGACAGAAAGATTAGTATTATACTGACACTAGCATTAGCTGGTTTGATTTGTGGGTTCTTCTGGGAATTCTGGAATTATTGGGCCATCACAAAGTGGACATACAACATACCTTATGTTGGTTTTATGAAAGTTTTTGAGATGCCAATTCTTGGTTATCTTGGTTATATCCCGTTTGCTTGGAGTTTGTATGCTGTATATCATTATGTTAATTCTTTGTTTCATAAGAATGAAAAGGATATTATATAATAATCAATAGTTGCTTATTTTTTTCTTACTTATTAAAATTCTGTACCCACCACCGCGTGCAATCGTCTCAACATTCCCAAATACATTTTCCATGCATGTAGCTATTTGTTTGCCCCCCTTTTGACTTCTTACAACAACTTGTAACAGTCCATTGTTAACAATATGTTTCTTACTTTCTTCAATTAACTTAAAGCAGATATCCTTGCCAGCTGTTTGTGGTGGATTCAATAATATAACATCAAACTTACTCTTTATTTTTCTAAAACCATCTGATTGCAGAACAATAGTCTTAACATCATTCAGTTTAGCGTTTTTCTTTGTTAGCATTATAGCACGTTCATTAATATCACTCTGCACAACATCATTCTCGGGAAAAGCTTTTTTAATAGCTATTCCTACGACACCTGAACCGCAACCTAGATCAAGAACCTTCCATCCATTTCCCATAACACCTTTCTCAATCAAAAGTTTACTTCCCTTATCGACCCTTTTCTTTGAAAATACACCAGAAGAAGTCATTATTTTAATTTCATTTCCTCTAAGATTGTCAGTAATCAATTGTACCCTCATCTTAGAATTCTGTTTTTTATGGAAGTAATGTGGCATTTTCATTCCATAATACCAAACATCTGGTATAGCAGTCTGTCAGCAGCCCTTATAATATCCCATTCGGTTTCACCTTCTATAAGTATACAGTTTCCTTCGTATCTTGCTCCAGTACTCTCTCCTATTTTAAAATACATTACAACCGTACTCTCATCAGCATCCTCACAAGTTATCACAGTCATATTATTGCCTTTTGTTTTTTTAGTTAAAGCTGCTTTTGTAGGTTTGTTATAGATGTTAAACTTATCTCCAATTGCACGCCCGATTTCGATCATAGCAACAACAGCCTTAGATGAAAGATCAGGATCTGTTGTAAAGTAAACAAAATCTGCATTCAAAATACGCTCTTTAGTTCCAGGCTGAATACTTATCCCATTTAATTCGCGAGGACTAAACCTGATTGCAAAATCATATATATCTGTAGTTCGGTTTTCAATATTAATGTTTATTCTTGTGAGCCAGACATTATTAAAACGCGTAAACTTAAAACCATTATACACATAAGTATAACCTTCTGGCACATCAACTATATTGCCCTCAAATATTACAGAGCCGACAACATACGGTTGCTTTGGTTTAATAAACTGTGTTGTCCCGAATGCTATTAAAAATATAACAACCAAAGCACCAATTATGTACAATAATGATAGATAGCTTTTCTTCCTAGCTTTAACCTCTAGTTCTTCATTTACTGGTTCTTCTCTTTTCTCAGTCTGCCCTTTCTTCTTGGAAATCTCCTCTTGGTTTTCTCGAATATCTTGACCAATGTCTAAAGCTCCTTCAGTCATGCCTTTCTATTTAATTAATTTTGTATAAAAATCTTTCGTCTATAAAAAATACAAAACTTTATAAATAAAGGAACACCCCATTAAAAAATTGTGCGTTGGGCACAAGATTAATTTAAATAAATAGGTGTAAATAAGAATGGGTAAATTTAGAAGGCAACCAATAACACCGCCAGTTAAAGTAGGCGATGAATTAGATGTGAAAATAGAAGCCGTCGGCGAGAAAGGCGATGGCATTGCAAAGAAAGAAGGCTTTGTTTTATTTGTGCCTAATACAAAAGAAGGCGATTTAGTCAGGGTTAAAGTAACCCGCGTTCTTAGGAATGTAGGTTTTGCAGAAGTTATTGGAGAGGCTCAAGGCGAGCCAGAATCTGAAGAAACCCCTGCAGAGGGAGAAGCTGTTGAAGAACCACCATCTAAAGAACAGCCAGAAGACACAGAAGATTTTGGAGAAGAGTTAGAACAACCAGAAGAAACCCCTGCAGAGGAAAAAACTCAGGCAGAAGAAACTCCTGCAGAGGAAAAAAAGGAAGAATAAAATCAATATTTTATTTTTTTTTAATATTTTTTAATCAAAATGAGACTATTTGTTGCAATAGAAGCAAAAGAGGTTTCTGACTACCTTAAATCAATCCAAGATAAGTTAAGGTTTAAAGGTGTTAAACAAGTTGAAAAATTTCATTTAACGTTAAAATTTCTTGGTGAAGTAGAAGAGAATAAAGTTGAGCAGATAAAAAAAGCTTTATCAAAAATTTCGTTCAAGCCGTTTGAATTAACATTAGACACAATTGGCGTCTTTCCTAATCCTAGTAGAATAAATGTTATCTGGGTTGACGTAAAAGAAAAGCAACATATAACAAATTTATACAATCAGATTGATGCCTGTCTAAAAGATTATGAGGATGACCGAAAATTTCATCCTCACATAACTATTAGCAGAGTTAAATTTCTTATTAATAAAAAAGAGTTTAAGGACAAAATTGATAGTATAACGATACAACCAGAAAAAATTATTGTTAATGAATTTAAATTAATCAAATCAGATCTAACGCCAGAGGGCCCAATTTATACTGACTTAGCAATTTACAAGACTCAGAAACACAAAAAATAGTAATCTTTATAAATAGGTCGTTATACCAAAACACTATTGCCTAGTATAGAGGATAGCTGTAAAGGACTCTATACACACTATCGGGCGATAAAAGATAGTAACTGATGTTTCTATCATGTTACTAATTAATTGAGTCGACAAAATGGCTGAAGAAGAACAATTTTTGGTACCAAGCGATGTTTATCTTAAGTCAGGCATACATATAGGAACAAAATTCAAGACAAAATATATGGAGCGTTTTATCTACAAAACAAGACCTGATGGTCTATCTGTATTAAATCTTCAAAAGATTAATGAAAGGATCATTATTGCAATTAGTTTCTTGGCACAATATGCGCCAGATGAAATACTGGTTGTCTCAAGAAGAGAGAATGGTTGGCGTCCTGTTAAACTGTTCGGAAAGTTAACAGGTGCAAAAGTTTTTGCTGGACGTTATCCGCCTGGTATTCTAACCAATCCTAGACTTGATAATTTCATTGAGGCCAAAGTACTGCTTGTTACAGATGCATGGCCAGATCGAAATGCAATTGAAGACGCAATGAAGATGGGCATCCCAATTATAGCTCTTTGTGATACTAATAATCAATCAAACAAAATTGACTTAGTTGTACCTCTTAACAACAAAGGGAAAAAAAGCCTTGGCTTATTCTTCTGGCTATTGACAACAGGTTATATGAAGGCTCGTGGCATGATCAAAGATGAAAAAGAGATAAAGTATAAATTGGACGATTTTGCAGAAGAATAATTCATTCAACTTTTTCAATTCCTTTATCTGTTATTGCAAACAGAATACTTTTTTCTTCAGGCAAAGCGCGATGCTTTCTTATGATTGCAACCCTTTTGTTCTTATGCAGTTTTTGTAGTTCAATCAAACATTTAGATTGATACTTTAACAAGTCGCCACCAACCATATTAACTTTGCTTTTATTCTCAAAATCGCTATACACTTGGTTTGTTATCAGCACAGGAATCTTCATTGTTCTAGCAATTTCTGTAAGATAGCTAAGTTGTTGTCCTAGAGCTCTGTTGACATCAACAACATCATCCGTTCTCCCGATCTCAACTCTATAAAGCATTGCGATGCTATCCACTATAATCAAGCCAATCTTATCATTTATTAGCAATCTTAATTTTTCAAATGCTTTCTTTTGTTCTTCAAAGCTAATTGGTTTTAGAAATAGGATTTGTTCTAACACATTCATATAATCTTCCGTGATTTGTTTTAGCCTTTCGACAGAAAAGCTGCCCTCTGTGTCAACATATATAACCTTTTTACCATTCTTGACTGTTTCAAGAGCTGCTAGTATAGCTAAGTTTGTTTTTCCAGAGCCGAAAGGTCCATATATTGTTGTAATTGCATCGGCGTCATAGCCATTCTTAAGTAACTCGTCCATAACAGATGTTCCAGTAGATATTTTTGCAACCATCATCTAGATAAAGTGGAATTAGTTTATATATTTTTATGAAAAACTTTATATAACTCAAAATATATTTCAAACACATGATTGCATGAAACCTCGCGGTTTTATATTCCCCACAGGAAATATAAAACTTTGAGGTGATACACATGCAATATGTAGGTTTAGACGTACATAAAAAGTTTACGCAAGGTTGCATCCTTGATAAGGATGGCAACATGATTCTTGAACAAAAGTTCAA